>NZ_JBVIJC010000037.1:0-79330 GCF_055581605.1 Streptomyces sp. NPDC031418 | reverse complement strand
ATGGGGCGCAGCCACGCGGGAAAAGGAATATTCCAATCAGAAAAAAAAAAAGATGAAATCCCCTGGGGGGGGGGGGGGGTGTGGGGGGGGTGCCCCCCCCGACGCCCCTTCTTTGCGTTACGCCGACGTCTTCAGTGCGGTGATGAAGGGGGTCCAGGCGGTGGAGGGGAGGAGGAGGGTGGGGCCGCCGGGGATTTTTGAGTCGCGGACGGGGACGAGGTCGGGGATGCCGTCCGCTACTTCGACGCAGTGCCCGCCGTCTCCATTGCTGTAGCTCGACTTGCGCCAGAGGGCGGCGCCGGGGAAGTCGCTGGCTACTTCGACACAGTCCCCGCCGTCACCGTTGCTGTAGCTGCTCTTGAACCAGAGAGCGTCACTCAAGTCGATCCGGTTGCTTGCCATTTCGGTAATCCTCTGCCGCGGCCTTGATCATGGCGAGGGACGTGTCTGGTGACAGCGCGACGGCCCTGAGCCGATCGTATGCCTTGCGGTACTGCTTCACGAGGGCCGGATCATCGATGGTGTCCCCGCTGTAGGACGCCTCGGTGTAGATGAGCGGTGGAGCGTCCGGGAAGTCCATGATCTTGATCGACGCGGCCATGAGCGGGTACGCGCCGGACGTCCGCGGAACGATCTGCGGAGTGATGCGATGCCTCTCGGCCAACTCCGCGATGCGATCGAGCTGCGCGGTCATGTCCTGGGCTGCCAGAAGCGGTTCCGTGATCAGCGACTCGTGCAGGATCACCCAGTACTCCGGGGTGGAGTGATCCCTCTCGAAGAGCCGGGCGCGGGCGAGTCGGGCCGTCACCTTCTCCTCAACCCACTCGTCAGCGGCCGCCGGGTGGGCCGACCGGACCAGCAACCGTGCGTAGGGGGCCGTCTGGAGAAGCCCCGGGAAGGTGATGGGGCACCACTCCTCGATGGACTCCGCGTACTTCTCCGCCTCCAGGACCTTCTCGAAGTACGCGGCATGTGGCCCGCGCCGCGCCTTCCTTACGTCCTCACACCGCCGCTCGAAGAAGCCGTCCGTCTCCAGGACCCGGTCCGCATGCCGCGCCAGATCCAGCGGCATCCTCCGCTCCCCGCGCTCGATATCGCTGAGGTACGTCTTGCCGTAGAAGCTGCCCTCCAGGAACGCTTCAAGGGACAGGCCCGCCGCCTCCCGCTTCCACCGCAACTCCTTGCCGTAGAAGGTCGGAACGCTCATCGAGCCGTCGATGTCCTTGCCCCGAGCCACCGCTCGCCCTCCTCCGCTGCCCCGGTCGCGAACGCGAAACCTCTTTCACGGTAGCGAGTGGGGCGACACTCTGTGAGGCGTTCGTCACAGACCGCACAGAAGGTTGCCCCCATGTCCGACCCCCACTCCCCCACCGCCTACGACGTCACCCTCTGCGTGGAGGACCTCCGCTCCGCCCTCTCCCTGCACGGCATCACACTCCCGTCGCTCACGGTCGATCTGGCGAGCTTCGCGGGTACGTACACGCCGCCGGCCGGACTCGTCACGCTCGGGAGCTGCAACACGGCGACCGCCCGCGCGCTGGCGGCCGCGCTCAGGAAGACGGCGGGCCGGTGAGGACGGCGCTCGAACTCCGGTTCCTGGCCACGCCGAAGGCCGCGCCGGAGCTGCGGCACCAGCTCCGCGCACACGATTACGACGTCCGGCTGTGCGCCACGGAGCTGGTCACGAACGTCATTCGGCATGTCGGCGAGGGCACCCCGGTGACCGTACGGGTCATCGGTGCGGCGGGACACGGCCGTACCCGTATCGAGGTGAGCGACCCCGATCCGCGCGCCCTGCCGGTCCTCGTCCCGTCCGCCGCGGAGGGCGCGGAGGACGGGCGGGGGCTGGCACTGGTCGACGCGCTCGCCGAGCGGTGGGGGGTGGAACGGGGGCCGGACCGGAAGACGGTGTGGTGCGAGTTGAGGTGATCCGCGCTATCCGTGCAGCCAGACCCGCAGCGGGCCGACGGGTTCGAAGCCGTGGCGCAGGGCGGCCGTCAGGTTCTCGCCGTGTTCGTAGCCGACCAACGGCAGGTCCGGGAAGAGCCGGTGCGCCGTCTCCAGGACGCCCGGCCAGGCCGCGTCGGGGCCGCCCTCCACCGCGAAGACGTTGGAGATGCCGACCACCCGGTCGCTGCGGCTCGCCACCGCTCCGGCGGCCACCCGGCCGTCCGGGGACCGGCCCGCGAGCACGAAGGTGGCCGGGTCGTCAAGCAGTTCGGGGCGGAAGAGGTCCGCGTCGCCGTCGCCGTCGTCCCAGGCCAGCGCCCAGGCGCGGAGGGTGTCCGGGTCGTCCGCCACGGTCCAGGTGAGGTCCGGGGCGGCGGCGGGTGCGCCGGCCGGGCGGTGGATCCACTGTGCCTCGAAGAGGACGTCGAAGCCCGCCCCGCTCAGGTCGAGGTCGGCGAAGCTGTCCTTGACGGAGGCGCCCGGCGCGGTGGTGTCGATCCGGGCCGCCACCGCGGCCGGGTCGGCGCCCGGTACGAGCGTCACCGCGTCGGGGTAGTACAGCGGCGTGCGGGCCGGGGCGGTCCACGCCTGCGGGCCGAACTCGCCCGCCAGGCCGTGCGAGCGGCTCATCGCCGCGCACCACTCGGCGTTGTTGCGGGCGGCGGCCAGGACCGTGCTCTGCGTTGACGTCGTCACAATTACGGATCATGACGTGTGCCGGGCCGCAGGTCGAACGCTTTTCCGGCGCCGCCCCCGCCCCCCGGGTGAGAGCATCTGCCCATGAGCGACGACCCGGAAGTGAGTGCTCTGGCGATCAACGTCACGATCCCGCAGGAGCTGCGCTGGACGGACACGCGACGCGGCGAGGAGTTCATGCTGACCACGCTCAACGTCCGGCTGCTGCCGGACGGCCGCCTCGCCGCGAAGGCCTATGGGCGGCCGGTCGCCGGAGGCCGGGGCGCCTATGTCTCGTTCCCGGTGCCCGACCGGCCCGAACTGGCGGCCCTGGTCGCCGGCGCCGCCGAACGCGCCGGGGCGTTGTGGGCCGCCCATCGCGGTCTCGGCTGAGGCTCGGGCTCAGGCTCCCCGGCCCGCCTTCAGCCGTGCAGCGCCTGCGACTCCTGCGGTACCCGGCCCGCGACCACCCGGCCCGCCGACGGGGTCACCCGGCGCCGGTCCACCGCGTAGGCCACGCCCGCCACCGCCAGGCCCAGCACCGCGAGCCCCGCTCCGGCCGTCGCCGGGGACGTCGTACCGAAGCCCGCGGCCAGGGCCAGGCCGCCGATCCAGGCGCCGCCCGCGTTGGCGAGGTTGAAGGCGGCCTGGTTGGCGGAGGAGGCGAGGGAGGGGGCAGCGGCGGCCTTCTCCATGACCATCAGCTGGAGCGGGGAGCCGGTGACGAAGGCCGCCGTGCCGAGCAGGGTCACCGCGAGGGCGGCGCTCCACTCCGCCCGCATCAGCAGCGGGAACAGCAGCAGGACGACGCCCAGGGCGGCCAGGCCGCCGAACAGGGTGCCGCGCAGGGAGTGGTCGGCGAGGCGGCCGCCGGCCAGGTTGCCGATCGTGGCGCCGACGCCGAAGAGGGCCAGCAGGAGGGTGACGGAGGTCTCGGCGTAGCCCGCGGCGCCGGTCAGCATCGGGGTGACGTAGCTGTAGGCCGCGAAGAGCGCGCCGAAGCCCGCGACCGTCGTACCGAGGGCCAGCCACACCGGCAGGGACCTCAGGGCGGCCAGTTCGCCGCGCAGGCCGCCGCTCGCGGTGGCGTGCCCCGTGCCGTGCGGGATCAGGAGGGCGAGCGAGGCGATCGCCGCCAGGCCGATCACGCTCACCCCGAGGAAGGTCGCCCGCCAGCCCAGGTGCTGGCCCACCAGTGTCGCCACCGGCACGCCCGCGATGTTGGCGACGGTCAGGCCGAGGAACATCAGGGAGACCGAGCGGGCCTTGCGCTCCGGCTCCACCAGCGACGTGGCGACGACCGCGCCGACGCCGAAGAAGGCGCCGTGCGGCAGCCCGCTGAGGAAGCGGGCGGCCAGCAGCGTGTCGTTGCCCGGGGCGAGCGCCGACAGCGCGTTGCCCACGACGAACAGCGCCATCAGGGCGATCAGCACCGTGCGGCGGGACATGCGGGCGGTGAGCGCGGCCAGCAGCGGGGCGCCGATGACGACGCCCAGCGCGTACGCCGAGACCAGGTGCCCGGCGGTGGGGATGGAGATGTGCAGGTCGTCCGCGACGTCGGGCAGGATGCCCATCATGGCGAACTCGGTCGTGCCGATGCCGAATGCGCCGACGGCCAGGGCCAGCAGGGCCAGGGGCATGAAGAGCCTGTGCCTTTCGGGGAGAGAGCGGAGTGCGAGCGGTGGGTTCGCGCGGTGGGTTCGCGCGTTTAAGTTCAACCGCTGAACAAAGTCTCTCAGGCCCGGTATTCCAGCGGGTTACGAGGGTGTGTCCAGCTTCACTCGGGCCGCCACCGGGAGGTGGTCGCTGCCGGTGCGGGGCAGCGTCCAGGAGCTTTCCGGCTCGACACCCCGGACCATGATCTGGTCGATCCGCGCCATCGGGAACGACGCCGGCCAGCTGAACCCGAAGCCGCTGCCCGCCGCGCCCTGGGTGGAGCGCAGCTGCGAGGTGACCGCGTTGAGCGAGCGGTCGTTCATGGTGCCGTTGAGGTCGCCGAGCAGCACCACCCGCTTCAGCGGCTCGTCGGCGATGGCCTCGCCGAGCGCGTCGGCGCTGGTGTCCCGCTGGCGGGCGGTGAAGCCGGCCTTCACCTTCACCCGCACCGAGGGCATGTGGGCGACGTACACCGCGACCGGGCCCTTCGGGGTCGCCACGGTGGCCCGCATCGCCCGCTTCCAGCCGAGCTTGATGTCCACTGCCTGGACGTCACTCATCGGGTACTTGCTCCACAGCCCGACCGTGCCGACGACCGCGTGGTGCGGGTAGGTCGCCGCCAGCGCCCTCTCGTAGACGGGTACGGCGGAGCCGGGGATCTCCTCCAGGGCCAGGATGTCGGCGCCGGACGCGGCCACCGAGCGGGCCGTCGCGGTCGGGTCGGGGTTGTCGGCGTTGACGTTGTGGGTGGCCACCATCAGGTCGCCGCCGCCGCCGGTCTTGTCGGTGAGCAGCCCGCCGAAGAGGTTCAGCCAGACGATCGCCGGCAGCAGTACCGCGACGAGCGCGGTCGCCGACCTGCGCAGCAGACCGCACAGCAGCAGCACCGGGACGGCCAGCCCCAGCCACGGCAGAAACGTCTCGGTCAGACTGCCGAGGTTGCCCACCCGGTTCGGGATGTGCGCGTGCAGCAGCATCACCAGGGCGAGCAGCAGGGCGCACAGAGCGAGCAGGATGCCCCGGCGCCACACGCCAGGATCGTTCCGCCAGCCGGCGAACAGACGGTGCATCAGGCGGCGGAACCGGTCTCCAGGTCGCTCGGGCCCCGAACCGCCGCCCGCCGTCTCCGTCATGTACGCCTGCTGCGCCATACCGTCTGCCTCACTGCCTGCCGTGCACACCGTTCGCCCCCGTGCTCTTCCGACCCTAGGGGATGTTCGGTGCTGTTCCCGCCGTCCCGTGACGGCCGTACGGAAGTCGAGGACGAACCGGGCGGCGGGAGAGGTTCCGATTACCGCCGTACACGCCCTGGTCTGTGACGAAACGCGTACACGAGCGCTACGACACTGTCGAGCTGACGGGCCGTAGACCGGCCAGCACGGCGTCGACGATCTCCTCCGCCAGCCCCTTTGGCAGCTGGGCGTCGGGGCGCAGCACGGAGCGGATCAGGATCGGCCCGATGAACAGGTCGTTGGCCAGTTCCACGTCCACGTCGGGCCGGAGTTCGCCGTCCCGCTGCCCGCGGCGCAGCACGTCGAGGACGAGGTTGCGCCGGGGCACTATGACGTTCTCGTGGTAGGCGGCCCACAGCCGGGGGTTGGTCTTCATCTGGGCGTGCACGTTGTGCAGCAGGGCCGAGGAGCGGCTGGCCAGTCCACGCTGGCGCAGGTTCTCCATCAGGACCACGAGGTCGTCGCGCATGGAGCTGCCGGGCAGCTCCGGGTCCGGTGGCTCGGCGGCGCGCACGACGTCGATGAGCAGTTCTTCCTTGCCGCTCCAGCGCCGGTAGATGGTGGCCTTGCCGACCCCGGCGGTGCGGGCGATGCGCTCGATGGAGAGTTCGCCCAGGGACACGCCCTCCTCCAGGAGCGTCATCACGCCTTCCAGGATGGCCTGTTCCACGGCCTCGCTGCGCGGGCGGCCCCGGGCGGGGCCCTCCGGGCGGGGCCGGCTGCCGGCAAGGATCACGTCGTCCGTCCTTCCACTGTGCTGCGGGAATTCTCCCGCAGCCGCCTCCTTCCCCCGTGGAGATCCGCTGGAATGCCCGGTGGCCGGGGGTCGGTCCCCGGCCGCGACATCAGTCCCCGGCCGCGACCAACTGCGCCTCCTTCTCGCCCCGCTGGGGGGCCGCCGGCCTGCCCGGCAGGAACAGGGCCGTCACCACGGCGCCGAGCAGCGCGACGGCCGCGCCGCACAGGGCGGTGGTGTGCATGGCGTGCAGGAACGCGTCGTTGGCCGGACCGACGAGCGCCTTGCCCCGCGGGCCGAGCTTCTCGGCGACGCCGAGGGTGGCCTCGATGGACTCGCCCGCGACGTCACGCAGGCCGGGCGGCAGCATGCCGAGCTTGCCGTCGATGCCGTTGCGGTACGCCGTGGACAGCACCGAGCCGAGGACGGCGATGCCGAGGGCGCCGCCGACCTGGCGGAAGGTGTTGCTGAGCGCGGAGGCGGAGCCCGCCTTCTCGCGCGGCAGCGCCTGCATGATGACGACGGAGGTCGGCGTCATCACATGCGCCATGCCGGTGCCCATGAGGAAGAACATGACCTCCAGCACCCAGATCGGCGTGTCGGCCTGGAGGGTGGCGAAGGCGGCGAGCATCGCGGCGAGCAGCACCAGCCCGGCGGTGGTGGTGACCCGGTAGCCGAACCGCTCGACGACCAGCCGGGCGCGCGGCGCGAAGACCAGCTGCGCGGCGGCCAGCGGGAGCATCAGCACACCGGACTCCAGCGGGGAGTAGCCGCGCACGCTCTGGGTGTAGAAGACGGCGAAGAACGTGACGCCCATCAGCGCGAAGAAGACCAGCGCGATGGCGCCGATCGCGGCCGAGAAGACCTTGTTCCGGAAGTAGCCGACGTCCAGCGAGGGGTGGTCGCTGCGCTTCTCGTAGATCACGAAGCCGGTGAGCACGGCGAGGCCCCCGATGATCGTCGCGAGCACCTTGGCGTCGGTGAAGTCGGCCAGCTCGCCGCCCTTGATGATGCCGTAGACGAGCAGCACGAGGCCGACGACGGACAGCACCACACCGACCGGGTCGAGCCGGCCGGGGCTGGGGTCGCGGGAGTCCGGGACCAGCCACAGCATCAGGGCGAGCGCGACGATCACGATCGGCACGTTGACCAGGAAGACCGAGCCCCACCAGAAGTGGTCCAGGAGCGCGCCGCCGGTGATCGGGCCGATGGCGATGGCGAGGCCGACACCGCCGGCCCAGATGCCGATGGCCTTGGGCTGCTCCTCGCGCTCGAAGACGTTCATCAGCACGGCGAGGGTGGCGGGCATCACGAAGGCGGCACCGACGGCCATCAGGGCGCGGAACGCGATCAGCTGCGTCGGGGAGCCGGACTCGGCGGCCAGGGCGGATCCGATGCCGAACACGGCGATGCCGCCGATCAGCACCTTCTTGCGGCCGAGGCGGTCACCGACGAGACCGGCGGTGAACAGCAGACCGGCGAAGACCAGGGTGTAGGCGTTGATCGCCCACTCGATCTCGCTCTGGGTGGCGCCGAGACCGGTCGGCGCCGGGGTGGCGATGGTCTTGATGGCGACGTTCAGGATCGAGTTGTCGAGTACGACGATGAGCAGGCTGAGCATCAGCACGCCCAGGATCGCCCAGCGGCGCCGGTGCACCGCTTCCGGTATTCGCGGGGCGGGGATGGGACTTGTCATGGTTCGAGCCTACGACCATTTCGATACGGGACCGTCTCGTATCTAAATTTCTTTACCCGGCTGTTACTGCACAGGGGTGGAGTCCCCGCTGCGGAAGGGATCACACCCGCAACCCGGGGGTCCCCCTGGCCGTGACTGGCACGAGGTGCCACCATGGAGACGATCCGGGGACGCCGTCAGGGCGCCTCGAGATGACTGAAGGAGCCGTTGCCATGACGCAGCTTTCGGCTGCCCAGAGCACGCAGCACACGCAGAGCACGCAGAAGTCCTCCGACGGCAGCAAGGCGCTGTACGGAGGGAAGAGCACCCGCCGCATCACCGTCCGCGACATCGCCCTCGCCAAGGAACGCGGCGAGAAGTGGCCCATGCTCACCGCCTACGACGCGATGACCGCGTCCGTCTTCGACGAGGCCGGGATCCCGGTGATCCTGGTCGGCGACTCGGCGGGCAACTGCCACCTCGGGTACGAGAGCACCGTGCCCGTCACCCTCGACGAGATGACCATGCTGTCGGCCGCCGTGGTCCGCGGCACCCAGCGCCCGCTGATCGTCGGCGACCTGCCCTTCGGCTCCTACCAGGAGGGCCCGGTGCAGGCGCTGCGCTCGGCGACCCGGCTGGTGAAGGAGGCCGGGGTCGGCGCGGTCAAGCTGGAGGGCGGCGAGCGCTCGCACGAGCAGATCCGGCTGCTGGTGGAGTCCGGCATCCCGGTCATGGCCCACATCGGCCTGACCCCGCAGTCCGTCAACGCGATGGGCTACCGGGTGCAGGGCCGGGGCGAGGAGGCGGCCCAGCAGCTGCTGCGCGACGCCAAGTCCGTCCAGGACGCGGGCGCCTTCGCGGTCGTCCTGGAGCTGGTGCCGGCGGAGCTGGCGGCCGAGGTGACGCGGGTGCTACACATCCCGACGGTCGGCATCGGCGCGGGGCCGGAGACCGACGCGCAGGTCCTGGTCTGGACGGACATGCTGGGGCTGACCTCCGGCCGGGTCCCGAAGTTCGTCAAGAAGTACGCGAACCTGCGTGAGGTCATGGGCGACGCGGCGCGCGCGTTCGCCGAGGACGTCGTCGGCGGAACGTTCCCGCTGGAGGAGCACTCCGTCCACTAGGTCCACCAGGCCACTGCGGAAACACCAGGGCAGCCCGCCGATCGTCCCCCGTCGGCGGGCTGCCGGCTTTTTGCGCCGGGCGCGTGTCGGGCGGTGTCGGCAGGTTGTCGGAGAACTGTCGGTGGTTTGTCGGTCGGGGCTGGCAGTGTCTTGGGCATGACGCGAATCGATGACAACCCCGTCGGCGAAAGCCGCGCAGTGACGGTGCGGGGACTGGTCAAGCACTACGGCGAGACCAAGGCGCTCGACGGTGTGGACCTGGATGTGCGGGAAGGCACCGTGATGGGGGTGCTCGGGCCGAACGGCGCCGGGAAGACCACCCTCGTCCGGATCCTGTCCACCCTGATCACACCGGACGCCGGACAGGCCACCGTGGCCGGGTACGACGTCGTACGGCAGCCCCGGCAGCTGCGCCGGGCGATAGGACTGACCGGGCAGTACGCCTCGGTGGACGAGAAGATCCCGGGCTGGGAGAACCTCTACATGATCGGGCGGCTGCTGGACCTGTCCCGCAAGGAGGCCCGCGCCCGCGCCGACGAGCTGCTGGAGCGGTTCTCGCTGACCGAGGCCGCCCGGCGCCCGGCCGGCACCTACTCCGGCGGTATGCGGCGGCGGCTGGACCTGGCCGCGTCGATGATCGGCCGGCCCGCCGTGCTGTACCTGGACGAGCCGACGACCGGGCTCGACCCCCGCACCCGCAACGAGGTGTGGGACGAGGTCAAGGCGATGGTCGGCAGCGGCGTGACCGTGCTGCTGACCACCCAGTACATGGAGGAGGCCGAGCAGCTCGCCGACGAGCTGACGGTGGTGGACCGCGGCAAGGTCATCGCCGCCGGCGGCATCGACGAGCTGAAGGCCCGCGTCGGCGGACGCACCCTGCGGGTACGGCCGGTCGACCCGCTGGAGCTGCACCCGCTCGCCGCCATGCTGGACGAGCTGGGCATCACCGGCCTCGCCACCACCACGATCGACGCCGAGACCGGCACCCTGCTGGTGCCGATCCTCAGCGACGAGCAGCTCACCGCGGTGATCGGCGCGGTCACCGCGCGCGGCATCACCCTCTCCTCCGTCACCACCGAACTGCCCAGCCTGGACGAGGTGTTCCTGTCCCTCACCGGCCACCGCGCCGGTGCCCCCGAGGACCGCACCGCGTCCGCCGACTCCCGCGAGGAGGTCGCCGTATGAGCGCCGCCACCACCACCGCCCCCGCCACGGCCCATCTGACCGACGCCCGGATCCCGCTGCGCGGGCACCTGCGGCACACCGGGGCGCTCATCCGGCGCAACCTGCTGTGGATCCGGCAGGACCCGGAGTCGATGTTCGACGCGCTGCTGATGCCGGTCGTCTTCACCCTGCTGTTCGTGTACGTCTTCGGCGGCTCGATCGGGCTGGCGCTGGGCGGCGGACAGGACCGATACGTGCAGTACGTCATCCCCGGCATGATCGCGATGATGAGCATGTCTCTGTCCCAGGGCGTCGGCACCGGGTTCAGCCAGGACTTCAACAGCGGGGTCATGGACCGGTTCCGGACGCTGCCGATCGGGCGCGGGTCCGTGCTCTTCGCGAAGATCGCCGTGGAGCTGGCGCGGATGCTGTTCGCCACGACCGTGCTGATGGTCGTCGCCGTCCTGGTCGGCTTCCACATCCATCACTGGGTCGGGCTGTTCGCGGCCGTGGGGCTGTCCGCGCTGTTCGCCTCCTCGATCATGTGGGTGTTCCTGACCCTCGGCGTGATCCTGAAGAGCGCCCAGTCGGTGCAGGCGATGGGCTTCCTCGTGCTGTTCCCGCTCCAGTTCGGCTCGTCGATCTTCGCGCCGACCACCTCCATGCCGGGCTGGCTGCGGCACTTCACCGACTACAACCCGCTGTCCACGCTGGCCGACGCCTCCCGTGGCCTGATGGTGGGCGGCCCGGTGGCGCACGACCTGTGGGTGACCGTCGCCTGGTCGGTGGCGATCACCGCGGTCATGGCACCGGTCGCGATCCACAAGTTCCGTACGAAGAGCTGAGCCGTGGCTCAGAGCAGGGCGGTGGCCTCCGCGAGGGAGAGGCCACCGCCCTCGGCGTACGCGGAGTCGTACGCCTGCTCGTCCAGCGCCTCCCGGACCCGGGCCTCGGCCATCTCGTACAGCCGGCGCTCCATGCCGGAGGAGAGGTGCCCCTGCGGCAGCAGGGCGTCGGCGGCGCCCAGGCAGCGGGCCGCGTCGGCGGCGCGGCCGCCCTCGCCGTCGGCGGCGAGGGCCATCGCGGCGGCGGCGAGCACGATGGACGGCAGCTGCGGGGAGACGGTCCGGGCCAGTGGCTCGACGGCCAGCCGGAGCGTCTCGCGGGCCCGGGACAGGGCCTGCTCGACATGGCCGTCCAGGGCGTCCAGCCAGGCCTCCTGGGTGAGGATCTGCGCGTCGAAGACGACGAAGTGCGCGATGCCGAACTCCTCGCGCAGCAGCCGCAGTTGCTCGCGCGCCTCGGGTGTACGGCCGATCAGGCCGAGCCAGCAGGCGAGGAAAAGGCGGGCGGCGGGCATGGCCTCGTTGGTGGCGCCCTGTTGGCCGGCGATGACCTCCCGCAGCAGCCGTTCGCCGCGCTCCGTCTCGCCCTGCTCCATGAGCACGTTGCCGAGGCGGGCGGTGAGGATGGCGGTCTGGGCGTGCGCGCCGAGCCGCTCGGCGTGTTCCATGGCGGCCGTGTAGTCGGCTGCGGCCTCGCGGTAGGCGCCCTTGCGCTCCTGGGCCTCGCCGCGCGCGGACAGCGCCTCGGCGGTGCCCCACTCGTCGCCGAGCCGGCGGAAGATCTCCAGCGCCTCCTCGGCGTCGCGGGCGGCGTCACCGGCCCAGGCGGAGCGGTTGGCGAGGAGGTTGGCGCGCAGCTGGAGGGCGCCGGCCAGCTCCCACTCGAAGCCCGGGGTCTCCCGGCTGGTCCGTACGCTGGCGTCGATGACGGTCCGCATCCGGTCGGCGCCGCTGGTCATCAGCTCGGCGAAGAGCCAGAGCATGGCGGGCGGCCGGCAGGTCTGCGGCAGGCCCGGCTCGTAGACCTGGGTGATGATCCGCATCTTGGCCCGCGCCTCGGGCGTCTGCCAGACGTCCAGCTCCGTGTCCATGCAGGCGAGATGGGCCAGGTGCACCCCGCGCCGGGCCTCGGCGAGGATCTCGCCGGAGTACGGGGGCGGGCTGTCGGTGCAGCGCCGCCACACCGGGCGGGCCCGGCGCACCGGCTCGGTGAACGGGTCGGGGCCGAGCGCCATGACCTCCGAGCACCAGCTGCGTATCTCGATGCGCTGGTCGCGCATCCACCAGAACCACTGGAGGGACAGCACCAGGCAGAGCGCCTCCTGCTCGTCGCGGGCGGCGACCGCGTGCCTCAGGGCGGTGCGCAGGTTCTCGTACTCCAGCTGGAACCGGTCGATCGCGGCACGCTGTCCGGGGCCGCGCGTCAACGCGTCGGTGGCCCGGGCGAGTTCGCGGTAGTACACCAGATGGGCGCGCTCGGCATCGACGCGGCCGCCGGCCTCGGCGAGGCGTTCGGTGGCGTACTCGGCGACGGTCTCCAGCAGCCGGTAGCGCATCGTGCCGTCGGCCGAAGGGGCGGCCACCACGAGGGACTTGTCCACGAGGGAGCCGAGGGCGTCCAGGGCGGCCGGGCCGCACACCGCCTCGGCGGCGGCCAGGTCGCAGCCGCCGGCGAAGACCGACAGCCGGGCGAGGACGTCCCGTTCGGCGGTGTCCAGCAGCTCCCAGGACCAGTCCACGACGGCGCGCAGGGTCTGCTGGCGGGGCAGTACGGTGCGGCTGCCGGAGGTGAGCAGCCGGAAGCGGTCGTCCAGCCGGTCCGCGATCTGGCGCGGTGTCAGCATCCGCAGCCGGGCCGCGGCCAGCTCGATCGCGAGGGGCAGTCCGTCGAGGCGCCGGCAGATCTCGGCCGCCGCCTCGGGGTCGTCCTCGACCCGGAAGCCGGGCCGGGCCGCCGCCCCCCGGTCGGCGAGCAGCCGCAGCGCGACCGGTTCCGGCAGCGGCTCCACCGGCCGGACCAGCTCCCCCGGTACGGCGAGGGGTTCGCGGCTGGTGGCGAGGACGGTCAGGTGCGGGCAGCGGGCCAGCAGGCGCTCGGCGAGGCGGGCGGCGGCCTCGATCACATGCTCGCAGTTGTCGAGGATGATCAGCATCCGGCGCCGGGCGCAGTACTCCACGAGCCGTTCGAGGGGGTCGTCGTGCCGGTCGGCGACCGCGCGCATGCCGTCCGCGCCGGCGCCGTGCAGCACGGTCTCGCGGGCGCCGATCGCGGTGAGCACGGCGTGCGGTACGGCTTCGGGGTCGTCCACGGGTGCCAGCTCGGCCAGCCACACCCCGTCCCGGAGGGTGTGCCGTACCGCCTCGGCGGCCTCCTGCGACAGCCGGGTCTTCCCGGCGCCGCCGGGTCCGAGCAGGGTGACCAGCCGGGCGCGGGCGAGATCGGCGCCGATGGCCGCGATGTCGGCCTCCCGGCCGACGAAGGAGGTGAGCCGGGCGGGCAGGTTGCCGGGCGGGGCCGCGGGCGCGGCCGTTGTCGGGGCCGTGACCGGTGCGGTGCTTCCGGCCAGCAACTCTGCGTGCAGGGCGCGCAGTTCGGGGCCCGGGTCGGAGCCGAGCCGGTCGGCGAGCAGCCGGCGGACGTCCTCGTAGCCGGCGAGCGCCTGGGCCGGGCGGCCGGCGTCGCGCAGGGCGCGCAGCCGCAGGGCCTGGAGCGGCTCGTCCAGCGGGTGGGCGTCGCACAGGGCGGTCAGCTCGGGCAGTGCCTCCTCGGCGTGGCCGAGGGCCAGGGCGGCGCCGTGCCGGGCGCGCAGGGCGTCCAGGCGGCGGGTCTCCCAGCGGGCCGCCTCGGCGCTGTGCTCGGGCAGGTCGGCGAGGGCCGGGCCGCGCCACAGGCCGAGGGCGTCGTCCAGCACGGCGGCGGCCTTGGCGGGGTCGCCGTCGGCGAGGGCGGCGAGGCCGTCGCCGGTCAGCCGGTCGAAGCGGGTGAGGTCGACGTCGTCGGGGGTGGCGGTGAGCCGGTAGCCGCCGTCGGCGGAGGCCACGGCCTCGGCGCCGAGGGTACGGCGGAGGCGGCCGACCAGCGCCTGGAGCGCGCCGTTCGCGTCGGCCGGCGGATCGGCGCCCCACACCTCCTCGACGAGCACGCCGACCGGCACGATGCGGCCGGGGCGCAGCGCGAGCACGCTCAACAGGGCACGCAGGCGGGCTCCGCCCAGGGTGACGGGGGTGCCGTCGGGGCGCAGCGCTTGGGTGGTACCGAGCAGGCGATAGCGCACGGGGTTCACTGTCTCCGGGGGTGGTCCGAGGTGGTCGGGGTCGGTGGGGGTGGTCAGAGGTCGTCGGCGTGGTCCGCGGGTGCCGCCCGGGGCAGGTCCCGGAAGCCGGTGACGTCGAGCGTGACCAGGAGGCCCTCGACGCGGCGGACCCGGTACGGCCCCTCGCCCCCGGCCGGCGGTTCCTCCTCGAACCGGCCGGGACTGGCGTCGGCGGGTTCCCGGGTCAGGGTGCCGGGCAGCGGTTCCGCGCGGTGGGCGGCGGGCAGGAGGACCAGTCCGGCGGGCTCCGGGCCGGTGGGTGCGGGGGGCCGCGCCATGAGTTCCCGCACGCGCGGGTCGGTGCGGACCAGGTACTCCCTGCACACCAGCTCGATCGCGGCGACCCGGCCGGTGGTCGCCCGGTCGGGGCCGCCGTGGTTCTCCACCCAGGCCTCGGCGCCGTGGCCCTCGCCGCGCCGGCGGGCCCGGCCGTCGTAGCGGACCAGCCGCCAGGCCACCTCGTCGCCCACCGCGAACGGCGTGCCGCAGCACTCCATCTGCCAGTCCTCGTAGAAGACCCTCATCCGCGCCATTCCCCCAGCTTCCAGGAACCGGACCGCGATCGCGAGACGTTTCCCCCTCGAGTCGCGCGGCCGGTACGGTCGCACTCCGCGACCGTCCCCGGCCACCGCAGGAGCCGCACATGACCACCGCCACCACCCGGCACGGCGACCGCCGGGTCAGCCCCGTGTTCGTCGGGATCCTGGCCGTCACGGCGGTGACCGGCTGGGCCACCTGGACCGGTTTCGCGGCGCAGCCGGGGCTCGCGGTGTTCCTGTTCGTGACGGCGGCCTGGATCGTCTCCCTGTGTCTGCACGAGTACGCGCACGCGCGCACCGCCCTGCACAGCGGGGACATCACGGTCGGCGCCAAGGGGTATCTCACGCTGAATCCGCTGAAGTACACGCACGCCCTGCTGAGCATCGTGCTGCCGGTGCTGTTCGTGATCATGGGCGGGATCGGTCTGCCGGGCGGCGCGGTGTTCATCGAGCGCCACCGCATCCGGGGCCGCTGGCGGCACAGCCTGATCTCGGCGGCCGGCCCGCTGACGAACGTGCTGTTCGCGGCGGTGTGCACGGCGCCCTTCTGGCTGCACGCACTGGACGGCGTGCCGCCGGACTTCCGGTACGGCCTGGCGTTCCTGGCGCTGCTCCAGGTGACCGCGGCGATCCTGAACTTCCTGCCGGTGCCGGGCCTGGACGGCTACGGCGTGCTCGAGCCGTGGCTGTCGTACGACGTGAAGCGGCAGGTGGAGCCGTTCGCGCCGTTCGGTCTGCTGTTCGTGTTCGCGCTGCTGTGGGTGCCGTCGGTCAACAGCGTGTTCTTCGACGCGATCGACGCGGTGCTGCGCGCGCTGGGCGTGGACGACTTCTCGCAGGCCTGCGGTCACGCGCTCTACCAGTTCTGGAAGGGCACCCCCGAGGCGTGCACGGTCAGCCCGTGACCGAGCCGTCACGCCCGGCGGCGATGCGGGCGCGCTTCACGTAGTACCAGGTCATGTTGGACGACAGGCCCGCCAGCAGCACCCAGACGATCCCCAGCCAGCTGCCCTGGACGAAGGAGACGACGGCCGCGGCCACGGCGAGGACGCAGACGGCAAGGGTGTAGAGGGCGATGCGGGGCATGACGGACGGCTCCTGTCGGGGACACTGCTCGGTACTTCTTCGCCGACCAGTGTCCCCCATGGGTCATACGTCCGTGACGCGGAGCCCGGCGTGTGCCTTGTAGCGGCGGTTGACGGAGATCAGGTTGGCGACCAGCGACTCGACCTGGTGGGCGTTGCGCAGCCGGCCGGCGAAGACGCCGCGCATGCCGGGGATGCGCCCGGCGAGGGCCTGGACGATCTCGACGTCGGCCCGCTCCTCGCCCAGCACCATCACATCGGTGTCGATCCGCTCGATCTCCGGGTCCTGGAGCAGGACGGCCGACAGGTGGTGGAAGGCGGCGGTGACCCGGGAGTCCGGCAGCAGGGCGGCGGCCTGCTCGGCGGCGCTGCCCTCCTTGAGCTTGAGGGCGTAGGCGCCCTTCTTGTCGAAGCCGAGCGGGTTGACGCAGTCCACGACGAGCTTGCCGGCCAGCTCCTCGCGCAGCGACTCCAGGGTGGCGCCGTGCCCGTCCCACGGCACGGCGACGATCACGATGTCGCTGCGGCGCGCGGTCTCGGCGTTGTCGGCGCCCTCGATGCCGTGGCCGAGTTCCCCGGCGGCGGCCGCGGCACGCTCGGCGGCGCGGGAGCCGATGATCACCTTCTGGCCGGCCTGGGCGAGCCGGTAGGCGAGGCCCTTGCCCTGGGGTCCGGTACCGCCGAGCACGCCGACGACGTACCCGGAGACGTCGGGCAGGTCCCAGGGGTCCTTGGCGGGGGCCTTCGCGGGGGTCTGTGCGCTGTCGCTGGAGGTCGTAGAGGTCATGGGCCGACTCTACGTCCGGGCGGCGGGCTCGCTCGCCGGTGTCCCCGGGTCGGGGGAATCCGGGGTGAACGCCCCGCCGCGGGGGCGTGGTTGCGGCAGGATCCGGCACATGGACGCCGTACGGGTCGCGCTGCTGCGGGAAGTGCTCGCCGGGACCGAGTGGCTGGGGGCCACCCGGAGGTTCGGCGGGGTGCTGCGGGAGTCGGTGGTGGCGCACGGGGGCGGGCTGCTGCTGGTGGGCACGCCCGCGTACGAGCCGTGGCATCTGGCGGCGCATCTGGTGGACGAGGCGGCCTGGTCGGGCACGCCGGAGCTGGCGCCGACGCTGGTACGGCACGGTGCGCGCCCCAGTGACCCCGCACATCTGGCGGTCGGCCCTGGCCGTATCGAGGCGGCGCGGCGCGGTGAGACCCTGCTGGTCGTGGCGCCCGAGGAGCCCGCGCCGCTGCTGGAGCGGGTGCACGACGCCCGGCGGGCCGGGGTCAGGGTGCTGGCGCTGGGCGCGGGCGGGGGCGAGCTGGCGGCGATGGCCCACGAGACGCTGGCGGTGCCGGACGGCGCGGAGCTGGACCTGGACACGGTCCAGCACCTGGTCAGCGCGGCGGCCGGGGAGAACGGCGGGGTCTCTCCGAGGGTCCGGCGGGGGCTGCGGGACCGGTTGGCACGGCTGGCGGAGGCTCTGACGGCACCGCCGCCGGCCCCCTGGTGACGTCGGCCGGTCAGTCCTCCTTGGAGCCGTCACCGGGCGGGGTGTCGTGCCAGCGCGGGTCGTTCTCCCACTGGAGGTTGCGCTCGCGGGCGGTCTCCATCGCGGCCTCGGCCTCCTGACGGGAGGCGTACGGTCCGAAGCGGTCCTTGCCCGGGCAGTCCGGGCCCTCCTCGACCGTCTTGTGCTCCAGGCAGTAGTACCACTCGCCCGGCTTACCGGCCGTGCGCTTCTTGAACAGCGCCATGAACGGCTCCTTTCGCCATCGACATGGTGCCCCATGTGCGTGGATAGACTCGCTTGCATGTCTGGCCAGTCGCTGCTCGTCCCAGGGGAGCTGTCTCCCACCCGTTCGGTACCCGGAAACATCCGCCGTCCCGAGTACGTCGGCAAGCCCGCGCCGACGCCCTACACCGGTCCGGAGGTGCAGACCCCGGAGACCATCGAGGCGATGCGGATCGCCGGCCGTATCGCCGCGCAGGCGATGGAGGAGGCCGCGAAGATCATCGCGCCGGGCGTCACCACGGACCAGCTGGACAAGGTCGCGCACGCGTACATGTGCGACCACGGCGCCTACCCGTCGACGCTCGGCTACCGCGGCTTCCCGAAGTCGCTGTGCACCTCGGTCAACGAGGTCATCTGCCACGGCATCCCGGACTCGACGGTGCTGCGCGACGGTGACATCGTCAACCTGGACGTGACGGCGTACATCGGCGGGGTGCACGGCGACAACAACGCCACCTACCTGGTCGGGGAGGTGGACGAGGAGTCGCGGCTGCTGGTGGAGCGGACCCGCGAGGCCCTCGACCGCGCGATCAAGGCGGTCAAGCCGGGCCGGCAGATCAATGTCATCGGCCGGGTGATCGAGTCGTACGCCAAGCGGTTCGGGTACGGCGTGGTGCGGGACTTCACCGGGCACGGGATCAACTCGTCGTTCCACTCCGGGCTGATCATCCCGCACTACGACAGCCCGCACGCGACCACGGTGATGCAGCCCGGGATGACGTTCACCATCGAGCCGATGCTGACGCTGGGGACGCACGAGTACGACATGTGGGACGACGGCTGGACGGTCGTCACCAAGGACCGCAAGCGGACCGCGCAGTTCGAGCACACGCTGGTGGTGACGGAGACCGGCGCGGAGATCCTCACCCTGCCGTGACACCGGCCCCCCTGCCGCTGCCCGCCCTCGTTCCGGGGGCGGGCTTTTTCGTACCGGTGAACGGCGCTCCGATGTTTTTCCGACAGCGCGTCGGTAAAATTACCGACAGCAGGTCGGACAGCTGAGGAGAACCCCATGGAGCCGTTCTCGACCCTCATCCGCACCGCGACCCGCGAACAGCACGCGGCGGCGGAGACCTCGACGTTCATGACCGACCTGCTCGGCGGCCGGCTCGGCGTGTCCGCGTACGCGCGCTACACCGAACAGCTCTGGTTCGTGTACGAGGCGCTGGAGCGTACGGCCGCCGCCCTGGCCGGGGACCCGCTGGCCGGCCCCTTCATACGCCCCGAGCTGTTCCGGCTGGCCGCGCTGGAGCGGGACCTGGCGCATCTGCGGGGGCCCGGCTGGCGGGCGGGGCTGAGCGCGCTGCCCGCGACCCGGGCGTACGCGGACCGGGTCCGGGAGTGCGCCGAGCACTGGCCCGGCGGCTATGTCGCCCACCACTACACCCGCTACCTCGGCGATCTGTCCGGCGGCCAGGTCATCCGGGACCGGGCGGAGCGGACGTGGGGCTTCGCGAGGAAGGGCGACGGCGTCCGCTTCTATGTCTTCGAGGGCCTGTCCAGCCCGGCCGCCTTCAAGCGGTCGTACCGCGAACTCCTGGACGCGATACCGGCGGACGAGCTGGAGCGGCAGCGGATCGCCGGCGAGTGCAGGCGGGCGTTCACCTTGAACACCGAGGTGTTCCGGGCCCTGGGCGAGGAGTTCCGGCTGAGCGCCTGAGGGTCGCCTGGCGTTCTGACCGCCTGAGCGTTGCCTAGCGTTCGAGGACGACCCGGCCGCCGATCTCCACCCAGCCGTGCGGCTGGGGTGCGGTGAGGAGCTGGGAGCCCTTGCCCTGGGTGATGTTGAGGGCGCGGCCCAGCCGGTCGGTGAGCAGGAGGGCCGCCGCGCCCGTCGCCTCGTCCTCCTCGATGCCGTCGCCGCGGCCGGGGAAGCCCCGGGCGCGGACCCGGCCGGCCGCCTCGTCCTCCCAGGCCCACGCATAGATCCTCCCCCAGACTTCGTCCGGGGGGACCCCCATCTCGCTTCGCTCCCCCGGCGGCGGCACCTGGAGGGCGTCCACCTCGGCGGCGGTGGCGTACTGGCGCAGGGTGCGCGGCGGCACCCACTCCGCGCGGGCCTCGATCCAGCTGAACTCGCCGTCCAGCCGGGCGCCGACCACCCCGGCCGGGGTGACCAGTTCGGGCACGTCGAGCAGCCAGGCGGCGCCGACGCAGGGGTAACCGGCGAAGGGCAGCCGCACACCGGGGGTGTAGATGTCGATCACGCCGCGCTCGGGGTCGTCCACGAACACGGTCTCGCTGAACCCGAGTTTGGCCGCGAGGGCCTGCCGGTCGCTCCGCTCGGGCAGCAGCGAGCCCTCGCGGACGACGCCGAGTTCGTTGCCGTAACCGCCGTTCGGTGCGCAGAAGACGCGGAGTACGTCGTAATCAGTCACGCGGGCATTGAAACATCGCGGCCCGGGCGAGCGCGTCCCAGGCGGGGGCGCCGCCGGGCAGCAGGTGGATGCCGGTGCCCACCACGGCGTACGGCAGCTCGGCGAGGGCGTCGCCGTAGCCCCGCTCGATGGTGACCCGTTGGCGCTCGGTGCCGGGGCCGGGCGGGAGGGCGGCGAGCCGCTCCAGGTGGTACTCGTAGGCCCGGGCGATCTCGTCGGCGCCCTCCTGCTGCCTGTCGGCGTCGGGCACCCGGGTGAGCACCACGGACTCGGGGATCCGCCCCTCGGCCAGCGCGGCCACCGCCCGGTCGTGCCCGTCGAGCAGCAGCCAGCCGTCGAGGAAGGTCACCCACCACAGCAGGACCGGCGCGGCGGTTCCCTCGCGGACCTGCTTGCGGTACGCCTTGACCCGGCCGGAGTCGGGCGGCGACAGCGGGCGCAGCGGCAGGACGCCGTGCCAGCCGCCGCCGCAGTACAGCCCGAGGCTGCCGCCGGGCCACTCGCGGACGAGGTCGGCGTCCCAGATGCCGGGCGGGAAGCCGGTGCGCAGGGCCAGTTCCCAGCGGCCGTCGGCCAGCGGGGTGCCGTCCGCGTGTTCCAGCAGCCGGGCGTAGGCGTGCGGCCAGTTGACCGGGGAGCGCTGGAGTGCCGCGGTGGGCGGCGGCAGCGGCGAGCGGTAGCCGTCGAGCCGGTGCAGATGCAGATCGCGGCAGCAGCTCGGGCCGGCCACCGAGCGGCCGAGCAGCAGGGGGCGCCCGGACTGACGGAGCAGCAGTCTGCCGTCGTCGGCGGTCTCGAAGCGCAGCGGGGGCGGGCCCGGCCGGTTTCCGATGTCCAGGACCAGGCGGTGCTCCCCGAGGAACTCCCGGCGCGCGTTCTGCATGCCCGCCAGCCTTCCACACTGCTCGGTGAGAGATGAATCACCGCAGGATTGGGTAAGACTCAGGTAAGGCTCAGTTAAATTAGGCAAGCCTCACCAACCTTACTTGCCTGGAGCCTGCATGCGAGCCGCCCGACTGACCGTCATCGCCGCCGCCGGCGCTGCCGCTCTGACCGCCCTCACAGCCTGCACGGCGAAGAGCGACGCCAAGGACGGCGACGCCATCCGGGTCACCGCCGCCGACGCCACCTGCGACACCTCGGCCCACTCCGTGCCCGCGGGCCAGGTCACGCTGAAGATAGAGAACAAGGGCTCCCAGGCCACCGAGGTCGAGATCCTGCTCCCGGACGACCGGATCGTCTCCGAGAAGGAGAACATCGGCCCCGGCACCAAGTACACGCTGACCGCCGAGGTGAAGGCCGGTTCGTACGAGATCGCCTGCCGCCCCGGCATGAAGGGCCGCGGCGTCCGGCAGAAGCTCACCGTCACCGGCGGCGCCCGGGCCGCGCAGCGGGACCCGCGGCTGGACCAGGCGGTCGCCGCGTACCGGCAGTACGCGCAGGACCAGGCCGACGCCACCGTGCCGCTCGCCGAGACCTTCGCCAAGGCCGTCCGGGACGGCGACCTCGACGCCGCGAAGAAGGCCTACGCGCCCTCGCGCCTCGGCTGGGAGCGCACCGAGCCGATCGCCGAGTCCTTCGGCGACATCGACCCCCTGACCGACACCCGCGCCGACGGACTGGAGAAGGGCCAGAAGTGGACCGGCTGGCACCGGCTGGAGAAGGCCCTCTGGCAGGACCGGAAGATCGGTGCCGAGGAGAAGGCCCTCGCCGCCCGGCTGGTGACGGACCTGAAGGACTGGCGGGACCGGGTCGGCACCGCCCAGATCACCCCCACCTCCATGGCCAACGGCGCCAAGGAACTGCTGGACGAGGTCGCCACCGGCAAGGTCACCGGTGAGGAGGACCGCTACGCGCACACCGACCTGGTCGACTTCAAGGCCAACGTCGAGGGCGCGCAGAAGGCGTACGAGCTGCTGAAGCCGGTCGCCGCGAAGAACGACCCGGCGCTGGCCAAGGAGCTGGACAAGCAGTTCCCGGCGCTGAACACGCTGCTGGACAAGTACCGCACCGACAAGAAGTCCTACGACTTCGTCTCCTACGACAAGGTGACCGAGGACCAGCGCAAGGAGCTGTCGGACGCGGTGAACGCGCTCGCCGAGCCGCTGTCCAAGCTTGCCGCCGCGGTGGTGAAGTGACCATGACCGAGCAGAACCAGGCGCCCTCCCCCTCGCGTCGGGCGCTGATCGGCTGGGGCGGGGCCGGGCTCGCGCTCGGTGCCGCGGCGGCCGGCGGCGCGGTGGCGATGGCCAGGGCGGGCGACGACATGGCCCCGGCCGCCGCCGACGCGGGCGGCGCGGTGCCGTTCCACGGCGCCCACCAGGCCGGTATCGCCACACCGGTGCAGGACCGGCTGCACTTCGCCGCGTTCGATGTGAAGACCGACGACCGCGCCGAGTTCGTGCAGCTGCTGAAGGACTGGACCGAGGCGGCCCGGCGGATGACGGCCGGCAAGCCGGTCGGCGAGGGCGCCTTCGACGGGCTCGCCGAGGCGCCGCCGGACGACACCGGCGAGGCGATGGGGCTGAAGCCGTCCCGGCTGACCCTCACCCTCGGCTTCGGGCCGTCCCTGTTCGAGAAGTTCGGCCTGCACGACCGGCGGCCGGCCGCCCTGGTCGACCTGCCGCGGTTCCCCGGGGACAACCTGGAGAAGGCCCGCACCGGCGGCGACCTGTGCGTGCAGGCCTGCGCGGACGATCCGCAGGTCGCCGTGCACGCCATCCGCAACCTGGCCCGGATCGGCTTCGGCAAGGTCGCCGTCCGCTGGTCCCAGCTGGGCTTCGGCAAGACCTCCTCCACCACCCCGGACGCGCAGACCCCACGCAACCTCTTCGGCTTCAAGGACGGCACACGCAACATCGCGGGCACCGAGACGGACCGGCTGAAGAAGCACGTCTGGGTGGGCGAGGGCGACGGCCCGGCCTGGATGACCGGTGGGTCGTACCTCGTCGCCCGGCGCATCCGCATGAACATCGAGACCTGGGACCGCACCCCCTTGCAGGAGCAGGAGGACGTGTTCGGTCGGGACAAGCGCGAGGGCGCCCCGGTCGGCAAGGCCAAGGAGCACGACGAGCCGTTCCTGAAGGCGATGAAGCCCACCGCGCACGTGCGGCTCGCGCACCCGGACGCCAACGGCGGCATCACCATCCTGCGCCGCGGCTACTCCTTCACCGACGGCACCGACGGGCTCGGCCGGCTCGACGCGGGCCTGTTCTTCCTGGCCTACCAGCGGGACGTGCGCCACGGGTTCATCCCGCTCCAGCGCAAGCTGTCCGCGCACGACGCGCTCAACGAGTACACGCAGCACGTGGGTTCGGCCGTCTTCGCGGTGCCGCCCGGTGTCCGGGACGCCCACGACTGGTGGGGCCGCACCCTCTTCTCGAAGGAGGCGTAGCAGTGTTCTCCAACTACCTGATCGGACTGCGGGAGGGCCTGGAGGCGTCGCTCGTCGTCTGCATCCTGATCGCCTACCTGGTCAAGACCGGCCGCCGGGACGCCGTGAAGCCGATCTGGACCGGCATCGCCATCGCGATCGCCATCGCCATGGGCTTCGGCTGCGCCCTGGAGTACGGCTCGCAGGAGCTGACCTTCCAGGCCCAGGAGGCGCTCGGCGGCTCGCTGTCGATCGTCGCCGTCGGCCTGGTCACCTGGATGGTGTTCTGGATGCGGCGCACCGCCCGGCACCTGAAGTCGGAGCTGCACGGCAAGCTGGACGCGGCCCTCGCGCTGGGCACCGGCGCCCTGGTCGCCACCGCCTTCCTCGCGGTCGGCCGGGAGGGCCTGGAGACCGCGCTGTTCGTGTGGGCGTCGGTGCACGCGGCGAGCGACGGCACCCCGCGCCCGCTGGCCGGCGTGGCGCTCGGCCTGGCCACCGCCGTGCTGCTCGGCTGGCTGTTCTACCGCGGCGCCCTGCGGATCAACCTGGCCCGGTTCTTCACCTGGACCGGCGGCATGCTGGTCGTGGTCGCGGCGGGCGTGCTGGCGTACGGCGTCCACGACCTCCAGGAGGCCGGCTGGATCCCGGGCATCAACCGGCTCGCCTTCGACATCAGCGGCACCATCCCGCCGGACAGCTGGTACGGCACGCTGCTCAAGGGCGTGTTCAACTTCCAGCCCGACCCGACGGTCGTCCAGATCACGGTGTGGGCGCTGTACGTGGTCCCGGTACTCGGGCTGTTCCTCTCCCCGGTAGGGTTCGCCTCCGGAAAGGGGAAGGTGAAGGAGCCCGATGACCAGGGAACGCAGCCGTCGACGGCGTCGGCGTGACCGGAACGCACTCATAGCGGCCTCGCTGACCGCTTTGTCGCTGACCGCGAGCGGATGCATGGTGGTGCACGGCGAGCGCACGGTCCTCCCGGCCGCGACACGCGCCGAGACCACCAGGGCGCTCACCGCCTTCACGGACGCGTACAACAAGGCCGACAAGGCCTACGACAGTTCCCTGGACGCCCCCTATGTCACCGGCCCGTTCGGTGACGTCGACGCCGCGCGACTGAAGGCCGGGCACACCAACAGCCCGTCGGGCAACTCCGGTCACGTGCCGCTGAAGCTGACGGACGTGAAGATCACGATCCCGAAGAAGGCGGGCTGGCCGCGCTGGTTCGTCGCCGACGCCAAGGGCAACATCGCCACCGGCTACCGCTGGCTGCTCGTCTTCACCCGGGGCGACCTCGGCGAGCGCTGGCGGGTGTCGTATCTGACGCTGGTGCGGCCCGGTGCCGTACCCGCCTTCACGACCGGTGACGACGGCTTCGCCGAGGCGGTACCGGCCGACGCCGCCGGACTGGCGATGAAGCCCGCCGAGCTGAGCAAGGCCTACACGGGCTATCTGAAGAACGGTGGCAGCGGCTTCGCCGAGGGCCCCTTCACCAGCGGGCTGCGCGCCGGCCGCACCCACCAGGCCAAGCGGCCGGGGCTGGTCCGGCAGTACCTCGACCAGCCGCTCGACCACGGCGCCTACGCGCCGCTCGCGCTGCGCACCGCGGACGGCGGCGCGCTGGTCTTCTTCAGCACGCACCACTTCGAGAAGCAGACGGCCGCCCAGGGCACCTCGGTACCGGCCCAGACGAAGGACGTGCAAGCCCTGACCCAGGGCGAGATCAAGCAGTCGCTGACGCTGGAGTCCGTCGCCGGCGATGTCGCCGTGGACCCGGCGGGCGGCGGGCAGGTGCGGATGCTCGGGCGGCTCCAGGGGCTCACGGCGGCCAAGGGCGAGTAGCGCCCCCGGCGCGGTCAGTGCCGCAGCGGCCAGGGGGCGGCGGTGTCCGCGTACCGGGCGCAGACGTCGGTGAGGACCTCCAGCAGGGTCAGCGGGTCCGGCAGCGGATGCTCCGGTCCGCGGGTCCAGCGCACCTGCTGGTCGTCGTCGCCGGGCAGCCGGGCGGGCGGCACCAGGACGTAGGAGCCCCGGCAGTGCCAGCGCAGGCCGGGGTGCTCGTCCATGGTCTCGGGGTGGCAGTCCAGCTCACAGGGCCACCACTCGTCCTCGTCCTCCGGGGTGCCCCGAGTCAGCGTGAAGAACAGCATGCGGCCGTCGTCGCTCTCGGCGACCGGGCCGACCTCGACGCCCGCGGCGAGCAGCCGGCCGAGGGCCTCGCGCCCGGCCTCCAGGGGCACGTCCAGCACGTCGTGCACCATGCCGGTGGCGGTGATGAAGTTGGCCTGCGGCTGGTGCCGGGCCCAGCGCTCGATCTGGGCGCGGTCGGTCGTGGACTGGGTCTGCCAGGCGAACGACACCGGGTGCCGGGCCGGGGTGGGACAGCCCACGCGGTCGCAGGAGCACCGGTAGCCGGGGGCGGGGTGGGCGGCGGGCGCGAGCGGCAGGCCCGCCGCGGCGGCGGCCACCAGCAGGTCCTCACGGCCGCCGGGGTCGGCGGTCTCCTTCGCACGGCGTCCGAGCAGCCACTGGGAGAGTTTGCCCTGCCGACCGGACCGGCCGCCGAACGTCGCGCTCATCTATCCCCTCGGTTTGGTGGTCGCCAGGTGAGTGGTCGCCTCGCCGGCGTGCGGACAGCATGCCTTATCGTCCCATCTTCACGCGCTTCGGGGGTCCGCGATGCCGTGCAGGGCGTAGTCGACGAGGGTGTCCGTGTAGTCGTACGAGATCGGCCCGGTGCGCTGGAGCCAGCGCTGGGCGAGCGGCGAGACGAAGAGTTCCAGGGCGATCCGCGGGTCGATGCCGGCCCGCACCGCCCCGCTGCGCTGCGCCGAGCGGAGCCGGTCGACGTACAGCTGGAGCTGGGGTTCCAGGAGCCGGGTCACATAGGTGCGGCCGACCTGATCGTCCAGCAGGCCCTCGGCGGCCAGCGCCCGCGCCGGTGCCTCGAAGCGCGGGTCGCGGAGCGTGTCCACGGTGGCCCGGAGCACCGCCTTGAGGTCGGCGGCGAGATCACCGGTGTCCGGGATGGCGTACGGCTGCTGCCCCGCCTCCCGGGCGGTCTGCTCGCCGAGGGCGAGGAACGCCTCCAGCAGCACGTCCGCCTTGGACGACCACCAGCGGTAGATGGTCTGCTTGCCGACGCCGGCGCGCGCGGCGATGCCCTCGACCGTGGTCCTCGGGTAGCCGATCTCGCCGACCAGGGCGAGGGCGGCGGCGTGGATCGCCCGCCGGGACTTCTCGCTGCGGCGGCTGGTGTCGGGGGCGGGCTTCCTCTCCATGGCTCGAAGCTAACAAGCTACGCTTCGGCGTCCTCGGGCGGCCAGGCGTCGCCCCAGTCGGCGTCCCGGGCCGCCTTGTACAGATCGCCGTGGCGCTTGGTGACCGTGGTACGGCTCAGCCGCTCGTCCGCCTCGCACAGGTCGAGCAGCACCTGGCCCTTGCGGATCTGCGGGCGCCGGACGATCCGGGCGGGGGCCGGGGTGACGGGCAGCCGGGTCGCGGCGACGTAGGAGAACTTCTCGTCCTCGTGGCCGAGGGAGCCGCCCTTGACCTGGCGGTGCAGCGAGGAGCGGCCGACCCGGGCGGAGAAGTGGCACCAGTCCTGGCCGGACACGATCGGGCAGGCGGCGCTGTGCGGGCAGGGCGCGGCGATGTGGAATCCGGCGCGGACGAGCCGGTCGCGGGCCTCGATGACCCGGGCGTATCCGGCGGGGGTGCCGGCCTCCACGATCACCACGGCCCGGGCGGCGGCCGCGGCGGCGTCCACCAGGGCGGCCCGGTCGGCCTCGGCGAGTTCGTTGAGGACGTACGAGACGGTGACGAGGTCGGTGCTGTCGAGGGTGAGCGCCGAGCCGATCCGGGCGCGCTGCCAGCGGGCGCCGGCCAGGGCGGGGTTGGCGGCGGCCAGCTCCCGGCCGAGGGCGAGGGCGGGCTCGGCCCAGTCCAGCACGGTGATGCTGCGCCCGCCGGGCCAGGTGTCCGCGACGGCCCAGGTGGCGGCGCCGGTGCCGCCGCCCACGTCGACATGGCCGGCCGGGGTCCAGCCGGGCACGGCGTCGGCGAGGGCGGCGAGGGCCGAGCGGGCCGCCTCGAAGGTGGCCGGCATGCGGTAGGCCGCGTAGGCGGCGACGTCGGCGCGGTCACGCAGGATCGGGGCGTGGGTGGGGGTGTCGCCGCGGTAGTGGGCGATCAGTCGTTCCACGGCTCCGGCGGCCTGGGTGGGGGGCAGCTCGGCGAGCAGCTCCGCCAGTGCGCTGCGGAGGGTGTCGTTCACCCGGTGATTGTATGGCCGGGACGCAGCCGCCCCCGCCCGCCGCCCGGTCAGATCACCGCCCGGGCCAGCAGCGTGCCCAGGGTCGCCCGGGGCCGGCTGTCCGGTGGGCGGCGCCTCGGGTGGACCGTGTTGGCCAGCAGGACCAGGAAGGTGTCGGTGGCCGGGTCGAGGACCAGCGAGGTGCCGGTGAAGCCGGTGTGGCCGGCCGCGCCCCGGCCCGCCAGCTCTCCCATGAACCAGGGCTGGTCCACGGCGAAGCCCAGCCCGGGCGGGGTGAGCAGCAGCTCGGTGAAATCCGGGCCGAGGATGCGCGCGGTGCCGTAGGAGCCGCCCGCGAGCAGGGTCCGGCACAGGATCGCGAGGTCGCCCGCGGTGGAGAAGAGCCCGGCGTGCCCGGCGACCCCGCCCAGCGCCCAGGCGTTCTCGTCGTGCACCACGCCCCGCAGCATGCCCCGGTCGGCCTTGGCCCAGGGCCGCCGCTGGTCCTCGGTGGCCGCGGCGCCGGGGCAGGGCCCGAAGCGGGTCGCGGTCATGCCGAGCGGGCGGGTGATGCCGTCCCGGACCAGGAGGTCGAGGGTGCGGCCGGTGATCCGCTCCAGCACGAACTGGAGCAGCAGCATGTTGAGGTCGGAGTAGAGCGGGGTGCCGGGCGGCCCGGTGGGGGCCTCGGCGCGCAGCAGGTCGAGGCGGGCTGCGATGTCCGGGCAGTCGTACAGCGGGAGTTCGGGGCGCAGTCCGGAGGTGTGGGTGAGCAGCTGCCGCACGGTGATGCCGTGCTCGGCGGCCGCGCGGAAGTCGGGCAGATAGGCGCCGACCCGGGCGTCGATGCCGAGGGTGCCGCGTTCGATCTGCTGGACGGCGGCCACGGCGGTGCAGAGCTTGGTGAGGGAGGCCAGGTCGAAGGGGGTGCCGAGGGTCATCGGCACCCGGGCGGCGGGCGGGAGTTCGACAGCGTTGTCGGCGGCCGCGTCGTAGCCGGCGTAGCGGACGGCCCAGCCGGCGGCCTCGGCCACGGCGATCACCGGGCCGCGTCCGGCCAGCAGCACGGCGCCGGCCGCCCAGGGGCGGTCTCCGGCGGTGAGGGCGTGCAGCTCGTCGGTCATGTGCCGCAGGTGCGTGGGGTCGAGGCCGGCCCGCTCCGGGGTGTCGACGCGCAGTCGCGGTGCGCTCAGTTCCGGTCTCCCTCCGGCCCCACCTGTGTCGTCGGTGTCTTCCAGGGACGGCACATTGCCATGAAGCAGACCGTGGCGGCCAGTGCCGCCGTCAGTTGTACGACGGCCATGGGGACGGCGGTGCGCTCCCCGGCGATCCCGACCAGCGGGGAGGCGACCGCGCCGACCAGGAAGGAGGAGGTGCCGAGCAGGGCGGAGGCGGAGCCGGCGGCGCGCCGGGTGCGCAGCAGGGCGAGGGACTGGGTGTTGGGCAGGGTGATGCCCATCGCGGACATGAGGACGAAGAGGGCGGCGGCGACCGGGGCCAGGCCGGGCGTGCCGAGGACGCCGGTGGACATCAGCAGCAGGGCGGTGGCGGCGAGGACGATCACGGCCAGTCCGGTCGCGAGCACCTTGTCCAGGCGGACCCGGCCCACCAGCACCTTGCCGTTGATCTGCCCGGCGACGACGAGACCGACGGAGTTGAGGCCGAACAGCAGGCTGAAGGTCTGCGGGGAGGCGCCGTAGATCTCCTGGATCACGAACGGGGACGCCGATATGTAGGCGAACAGCGCGGCGAAGGCGAAGCCGCCGGCCAGCATGTAGCCGGTGAAGGGCAGGTCGGTGAGGAGGCCGCGCATGGCGCGCAGGGCCTCGGGCACCCCGCCGTCGTGCCGGTCGGCGGGCGGCAGGGTCTCGGGCAGCCGCAGCCAGACCAGTGCGGCGAGTCCGGCGCCGACCACGGTGAGGACGACGAACACGCCCCGCCAGTCGGTCACCCGGAGGATCTGTCCGCCGACCAGCGGGGCCACGATCGGGGCGGTCCCGGAGATCAGCATCAGGGTGGAGAAGAAGCGGGCCATGGCGACACCGTCGTACAGGTCGCGTACGACGGCCCGGGCGATGACGATCCCGGCGGCGCCCGCGAGGCCCTGGGCCAGCCGGAAGGCGACCAGGGTCTCGACGTTCGGGGCGACGGCGCACAGGGCGGTGGCGAGGAGGTAGACGGCGAGGCCGGTGAGGAGCGGGCGGCGGCGGCCCCAGCGGTCGCTCATGGGGCCGACGACCAGCTGTCCCAGGGCCATGCCCAGCAGGCAGGCGGTGAGCGTGAGCTGGACGGTGGCGGCGGGGGCGTGCAGGGACCGGGTGACCTCGGGCAGCGCCGGCAGATACATGTCCATGGCCAGCGGGGGTGTGGCGGTGAGGCCGCCGAGCACGAAGGTGACGAGCAGACCGGTGCGGCGCGCGGCGGCCGGCGGCGGGGTGGAGGCGGGGGTGGTGGTGTCGTGTTCCGTCTCCGGCGGCGGTGCCGCCGCGTGCTCGGACATCTGTCCCTCCCTGGTGGTGACCGGCCCCCATGCTCTCAGCTCGCACAGACTGCCGAGGCACACATGAGCGAGTGCGGCGGTGGGGGCGATGGCGGGCGGCTAACCGTATGGCGGACAGCGGATTCCGCATGACGGACCTGCCGCCTAGGCTGCGGAGCCATGACTGAGAGGCAATCGAAGATCGCGGTGGTGACCGGCGCGGGCTCCGGCATCGGGCGGGCCGTCGCCGTCGAGCTGCTGCGCGCCGGCTGGTCGGTGGCGCTGGCGGGCCGCCGCACCGGGACCCTTCAGGAGACGGCGGCGCTGGTGCCGGAGGGTGCCGCGCTCGCCGTGCGCACCGACGTGTCACGGCCCGAGGAGGTGGAGGCGCTGTTCGCGGCGGTGGTGGACCGGTTCGGGCGGGTGGACCTGCTGTTCAACAACGCGGGCACGTTCGGGCCCGGCGGGGTGCCGGTCGAGGACCTGCCGTACGACGCCTGGCGGCACGTGGTGGACACCAACCTCAACGGGGCGTTCCTGTGCGCACAGGCGGCGTACCGACGGATGAAGGAGCAGGATCCGCAGGGCGGCCGGATCATCAACAACGGCTCCATCTCGGCGCACACGCCCCGCCCGCACTCGGTGGCCTACACCGCGACCAAGCACGCGCTGACCGGGCTGACCAAGTCGCTGTCGCTGGACGGGCGGCCGTACGGGATCGCGGTCGGGCAGATCGACATCGGCAACGCGGCGACGGACATGACGGCCCGGATGCAGACGGGGGCGCTCCAGGCGAACGGGGTGGTAGCCCCGGAACCGGTGATGGATGTGGCCGATGTGGCGCGTACCGTCCGGCACATGGCCGAATTGCCGCTGGAGGCGAACGTGCAGTTCGCGACCGTCCTGGCGACGGCCATGCCGTACATCGGGCGGGGCTGAGGGGCCCTTCCGCCCGCACACAAGCGGAATTTGATAATCCGCACTATTGCGGCCGATCGAGGGCGTATGCTCAACTCTCCTCCACCAGAGCTTCACACTTGAGGCACCGGAGTTCCGCAAGCCATACCGAGGGGGGCGCGGCAGCCGTTCCACCGGCCGGAGTTGGGGGTGGGCCTCGCGATCGACGCGAGGCACGCACCGGTGGGTGGAACGGCTGCCGCACACATACGGCGGGGCGCTGCCGCACACATACGGCGAGCCACCGCCGCAGACACACGGCGGGGCACTGCCGCAAGCACGCGGCGGGGACACATGGCGCCGCTCAGCGGCGATGCCTGCCTCCGGCCTCCCCCGCTTCCCCCGCCTCCCCCGCCTCGCCGAACTCTCCCGCCGCTCCCCGCTCCCCGGCCACCGGGCTCCGCCGTACCGCGGCCCGCGCCTGCGCTCGGGCCTGTGCCCTGGCCTCCGCCCTGCGCACCGCGCGCCTGCGCAGCGCCCACACGCCGCCCCCCAGCAGCGCCAAGGTCCCCGCCGCACCCTCGGCGAGATGCCACGGCGAGTCCTTGCCGTCGGCCGGGTCCTGAGCGCCGGCGGCCGCACCGGAGGACGTGCGGGCGACGCCACCGGGGCCCGCGGCCGCGCCGCCCTCGCTCAGCGGATCGACCAGCATGCCCACGGCCCGCGCCGAACTGCCCTGCGCGAAGCCCCAGTCGAGCAGCGCGGCGGTCTGCTCGTAGACGGCGTTGCTGCCGGTCGCGGGGTGCATCACGGTCACCAGCAGGGTGCGCCCGCCGCGCGTGGCGGCGCCGGTGAAGGTGTTGCCCGCGTGACTGGTGTAGCCGTTCTTCACGCCGATGAGCCCGTCGTACGTCTTCAGGCCCCACGCCCCGGTCAGCAGGCGGTCGGTGTTCTGGATCTGGAAGGTCTTCCGGCCGCCCGCCGGGAAGTCGGCGGTGCGGGTGGAGCAGTAGCCCCGGAAGTCGGCGTCCTTCAGACCGTGCCGGGCGAACAGGGTGAGGTCGTACGCGGAGGACAGCTGGCCCGGGTGGTCGAAGCCGTCGGGGCTGACCACATGGGTGTCCAGGGCCTGGAGGTCCTCGGCCTTGGCCTGCATCTCGGCGACCGTCCGGGGCACACCGCCGTTCATGTGGGCGAGCACATGCACGGCGTCGTTGCCGGAGCGCAGGAACACCCCCTGCCACAGCTGCTCGACGGTGTAGGTGATGCCGGGCTTGATGCCGACCAGGCTGGAGCCGGCCGGGATGTCCGCGAGGTCGCTGTCCTTGACGGTGTACCGCTCGGTGCGGTCGAACTTCTTCAGCACGGTGTCCGCGAACAGCATCTTCAGCGTGGACGCGGGCGCGAGCCGCCGGTGCGCGTTGCACGAGGCGAGCACCTCACCGGTCTCCTGGTCGGCGACGAGCCAGGAGCGGGCGGTGAGTTTCGCGGGCAGTCCGGTGGCACCGTTCACCTGGACGCCGGGACGGGCCAGCCGCTCACCTCCGACGACCCTGGTGGCGGCGGAGGCTTCGGTGGCAGCGGAGAGGGGAAGGGCGGCGGCCGTCAGTCCGAGGACGGCACGCCGGCTGAGCCGGGAACATTCGCGCACTCCGGGACCGTACACCGCGCAGAGCTGGGGATTCCGGTACGCCGGGGCGGGAGGGAGCGGAATGTGCCGCCTTATGAAAATCGTACGAGCGGCTGGCTTTCCGAGCCCTTGTACATCTCTTACCGAGGGCGGCTTCTTATCCGCGGGCGGCTCGGAGCTGCTCGCTCAGGCCTGGCCGGTCTCGAACCGGAGGATCGATCCGTCGCCGTCGACGGTGAAGTGCCACCGGGTGCGCATCTCGCCCCAGGTGTCGTTGCGGTAGCCCGCGACCAGGGTCCGGCCGCCGTCGGACTCCCTCTCGACGTCCAGGTGGCCGTGGGAGGAGAAGATCTCCTGGTCGATCCACTCGGCGAGGTCGCGGTCGGTGCCGTCGTCGGACATGGTCGCGTCCGGGGCGAGGAGCTCCAGGAAGGCCTCGCGGTCATGGGAGTTGACGGCGGTGACGAAGGCGCGGACGGCCGGGTCGCTGAGTCGGGAGGGCTGAATCGTCATGGCGTCAGGCTCACACCGCTCCCTGGGCCCCGCCACCCGAACGCCCTCCAGGACGGGCCGCCCGGCGCCCCGGATGCGACGGTGGGAGGACAACAACCCCCCGTCCCCCTTGTCTGCCCGGGAGCCGCCATGACCTGTTACGACCGACGCGATCTGGGCCTGCTGCTGCTCCGGCTGGGGACCGGCGGGGTGCTGGTCGCCCACGGCGCGCAGAAGCTGTTCGGGTGGTTCGGCGGGCACGGCCTGGAGGGAACCGGCCAGTTCATGGAGTCCGTCGGCTACAAACCCGGCAAGGCGAGCGCCATGGCGGCGGGCCTCGCGGAGGCGGGCGGCGGCACGCTGCTCGCCCTGGGCCTGGCGACCCCGGCGGCGGGCGCGGCGGCGGCCGGCGCGATGACCGGCGCGGGGGCGGTGCACGCGCCCAACGGCTTCTTCGCCCAGGAGGGTGGCTACGAGCACGCGGCGACCGTGGGTCTCGCGGCGGCCGGTCTCGCGATCACCGGCCCCGGCCGCCTCTCCCTGGACCACGCCTTCGGCCACGTCTTCGACCGGGGCTGGATGGTCCCGGCGGCCCTCGGCGTGACCGCGGCGGCGACGGCCGTGGTGGTGGGCCTGCGCAACCAGCGGGTGCGGGCGCGGACGGAGGGCGAGCAGGAGCCGCTGTTCGAGGAGTAGGGATTCCAGGTGGTGGAGGGTGTTCCGGACCACCTGGTCACCCCCGCCGTGACCGGCCGCCTGCTGCACCGCCCGCCGCCCCGGCGTGGGGTGACGCACCTGACGGCGTGGGGAAGGACGTACCGTTCCCGACCCGCAGCCGGGGAGCCCGGGAGCCCGGGAGTCCTACTTGATCTTGTATTCGCAGCCCTTGGCCACCTTGCCCCCGTTGTTGTCGGCGACCTGCTTGCCGTCGACCTTGATCACGCAGCCACCCATCGTGAGGGTGCCGTCCGCGGCCTGGACCGAGCCGGGCACGACCGACACCAGGTAACCGACCTTCTGCTCCGCGTCGGTGAGCGTGACCTTCTCCGTCTTGGTCCAGGGCAGCTGGTGCTTCTCGAAGCCGCTGCTCGCCGCGTGGTACATGACCTGGGTGGTGCCGGTGCCGGTCACCTCCATCGTCACCTCGTGCACCGCACCGTCGGCACCGGCCGTCGGGGTGGCGGACTGCGACACGGCCACCTTGCCGTGGCCGCTGTCCGCGCCCTTGCCCTGGTCCGTGCCCTTCCCGCCGCCGCCACCGCCGCAGCCCGTCAGCAGCGCCGCCGCCGCGACGCCCACGATGGCACCCTGAAGCGTCCTGAACATGAGTCCCCGTTCCTGGTCCTGATACGAACCCCAAGATCCAATCACGACCCGCACAGGGACCCGCCCCGCCCCTCAGACCGCGGCCGGCTTCCACACCCTGACCGAGAGATCGATATAGGGAGCGTAGTTGTCCGGCGTATAGACCTTGACGACCTTGGCCGCGACCACGCGCCCTTCCTCGGTCACCGAGCAGAGCGTGGCCCCCTCGACGAGTCCCTCCTCTTTCGCATTGCCGTAATGATCCATACGGCTGCTGGTCCAGGGAGCAGACCCCGTCGCGTCCAGACACGAATCCGCCGTGGCGTCGACGCCGGGTTTGAGAATCCCGAACTGGCGCTCGTTCATCACGCTGAGAGCACCCTCGTCCGAGTTCATATAGGAAAGATCGAACTTGGTTTTGTCGCCCTCGGACATCACACCGAATGCGTCGTCGCTGATCGCCCGCGCCCAGCTGCGCGCGTCGAAGTCCACATAGAGCGGGGTCTCGGGCCGGTTCAGCCGGAGAGCACCGGTCCGCTCGACGGTGTAGACGGGGCTGGCGGACGGGCTCGACGACGGTTCGGGCCGGCCGGAGGAAGACTGGTCCTGAGCGGGCTGCACCGGGCTCGACGCCCCGCCCTTCTGCCCCGCGTCGCCGCCGTGCACCACCGCACTCTTCGACGGCGTGGGGCCCGTGCCCGCGTTCGCGTCCTGCGCGCCTCCCTGGAACGGCTTGAGGACGATCAACGCGGAAACCGCGCTGACCACGACGATTCCCGCGACGATAAAGATGATCGTTTTCGAGCCGCTGTCCCTGGCCGCCGCCGGCCCTTCGTACTCGCCTTCCAGCAGCCCTCTGCGCCACTTGAAGCGATGCCCCTGACCGGTCTCGGATTCCTCGCGATTCGATTGCTGCTCCATGGCTCCCGCCCCGTCCGCCTCATAGTCGCGCTGAGAGGCGGCAGCCTAGCGGAACAACGGACCGCGCATTGACCACCATTGACGCTGAGTAATATCTCAGGCCAATAATTCATTTTCCTTGCGGTATACAAGGCTTGCCATCGGCAGGTCAGACCGGCAGGTTCCAAGAGCGGCCATCGGGTGTTCCGAGCCACACGCGTTGGGTACCGTCCGAGTCCACGGTCAGGCCGAGGTCCGTGTGCGGGGGTGAGCCCGCGTCCTGCCAGACAGTGAGAGCGTCTTCCACCTGATCCCAGAGGCGAAGAGGGCCGTGCTGGTGCACGGTCCAGCCGCCTCCGGCCGGTTCGGTCCACGCCTGTGACCCGGTGGCGACGTCCACGAGGATCACGCCCGTGCCGGTGGTCATGAGTTCGGCCGACGGTGCGGCGAGCTGGGCGAGGAACTGCCCGGTCCAGTCTTCCAGGAGTGCAGGGTTCACCCGAGTGCGGCGGGTGCGGCCGGGATGCTGCTGGAAGGTGGGTCGGGGTGGGCGTTCGTGGGGGCGGGCGAGCATGTAGCTGATCCGGTCGGGGTGGAAGCGGCCGGTGGCGGTGCCGTCGTCCTGGACGGTGAGGCGGACGAGTCCGGAGGCGAGCATCCATCCGCTGATGGTGGTGGTGATGGTTCCACCGGCGCGTACTTGGGACAGCCAGGCCGGTGGGATGTGGCGGACGGCGCAGGTGGCCACGATGTGGTCGTATTCGGCGTCGTCCTTGTGCCCGGCGAGGCCGTCGCCGGTGATCAGGGTGGGGTGATATCCGGCAGCGTGGATGTGGTCGGCCGCCGCGACGGCCAGGCCCGGGTCGTACTCGATGGAGTACACGTTGTTGTCGCCGAGGCGGCTGCACAGGATGGCGGTGGAATAGCCGGTGCCGGTGCCGATCTCCAGCACCTTGTGACCCTCGCTGATCCCGGCGACGTCGAGCATGCGCACGATCAGGGAGGGCAGCGTGCTGGACGAGGTGGGGCGGCCGGTGACGGGCCCGGTGGCGTCGACGGCGGTGGTGCCTTCGACCTGGGTGACCCAGGTGGTGTCCTGGTAGACGAGCCCCAGCCACTCGCCGGGATCGGTCCGGTCGCGGTGCACGGGGGTCCACCGGCGGCCGTCGAACTGGAACAGGCCGTCGCTCACGAAGAGCTCGCGGGGCACCGTTTCGAGGGCTGTGCGCCACGCCGGGTCGCCCACCGGGACAGCGGCGGCAAGTTGGCGACGCAGATCTGCGGGGTCGGTCATGCAGGGGCTCCATGGTGTAGGCGGTCGGCGATGGCGTGCTTGATGGGAGCAGTGATGTGGTCGGGGAACCAGGCCCACTGACCGTTGGGGTTGCACTCGTACCAGTGCCAGACGCCGTCACGGTCGAGACCGAAGTCAAAGGCGCCGAAGCTGAGTCCGAAAGCGTCGAGGTAGGCGCGCACTCCTCTGACGATGACCGGGGGAACGGGCAGGGGGCTGTAGGTGAGCCGGTCGTAATGGCGTCGCCAGTCCACGCCAGGTGAGCCGTCGATACGGACGGCGGTGAGGTGGTCGCCGACGGCGGTGAGGCGGATGTCGGCGGACTTGCTGACGCGATGCTGAAACAGGTGTGCCGTGTGCCGTAGACGGCTGTCGATCTGGCATGGGGTGACGTCCTCGATCCACACGGTCAGCGCGCGGCCGGTGTCATCGGCGTACTCGGTTTCCCTGAGCGGCTTGTAGAGGACCGGCCCGTGTTCGGCGACGAAGGTGCGGGCGCGGTCGGGGTCGTTGGTGATGAGCGTGGGTGGCACAGTGAAGCCGCAGGCGGCGGCCGTGGCCAGTTGTGCCGGCTTGTACTCGGCGTCCCGGTTGCGCCATGGGTGGTTCAGGTAGTGCGCCCCGGGGAGAGCGGCGAGAATGCCGCCGAGCCCGTAGCGGGCTTCCTCGACGGCCCATCGGCCGGTCTGCTCATCCATGGCGAGGTCGGCGGTGTAGGGGGTGGGCCGCCGCCAGTACACCGAGCGGACGTTCCCCAGGTCGACGCTCCGGGACGCGGTGGCGAGAGTGCCGCCGGTCCCGATTCCGGCGAAGGTGCCGGACAGGGTCACCTCGCGGGGGAAGTCGCCGGGGTCCAGGCGGACCACAGGCACGCGACGCCGGTTCAGTTCGGTGATCACTTCATCCGCAGTCGCGTCGTCCAGGCGCGTGACGACGAGGACGGGCGGCCCACCCACAGCCATCAGTCAGAGTCCCCGTTCTGGTCGCTGCCCTGGTCCGGGGTGCCGTCCAGGCTGGTCTTCGTGCTCGTCTCCTGCGACGTCTCCGACCGCTTGTGCTTGGCCTCCGCCGTCAGCGGTGCGCCGTCGGGGCCGACCCACGCGGGGACCTGCGTGTGCGGGTCGAGGACGGGCCGGGCGGCGGGAAGGACGGCCGCAGTCGGGTAGGGCCGCATGCGTCCGAGTCCCCAGGGCTTGACCTGGGCCAGTGACGCCAAGGGCTGTTGCATGAGTTTCCTCTTCTCTCAGGTAATCCAACAGGCAGCGGTCGCCGCCCGGGCTTTCAGGACGGGCTGTGCGGGCGGTCTGATGTGGCGAGAGGTGCTGGGTGCGGCCCCTTGTCGGGAACGGAGTAGGCAGTCGGGGCAGACTCCGTGTGGACTTCGTCCAAGACCATGGACACCACCAGCCCGAGCCCGACGGCGACAGCTCCCAGGAGCACGGTGCCGGCGGTTACCCCGTCGGCTTGCAGCATGCGGTGTCGGCCGGTCATTGGTCGCCGACCTTGATCGCGATCTCAGCCCAGACGCGCTTGCCCCAGGGAAGGAGATCGGTTCCCCAGCGGTCGGAGAGGGCGTCGACCAGGAGGAGGCCACGGCCCCCGGTGGCGTCCGGACCAACGATGCGCAGCTCGGGCATGCGGCGGGACGTGTCGACCACGGCTACGCGGAGCCGGCCGGGGCGCGGCTGCTCGGCGATCACCCGAAAGCTGTGAGAGTGACCGTGGCGGACTGCATTGGTGACGATTTCGGAGATCAGGATCGTGCCGGTCTCTGCGGCGTCCTGGTCCATGCCCCACTCCGCGCACGCCTCCCGGACTATCCGACGCGCCACTGGAACACTGGCGGCCTCGCTCGCGAGGGTGGCGCTCTGGCGCGGGTACTGCCCTGGACTCACTCGCTCGTTGGTCATGGTCGTCGTCACGCCTTGGTCTGGGCGGCTGGAGGGAAGCCCCGCCCGCGTGCCTCGGGGAGAAGCCTGGGGACGGGGCCGCGCCGAGGTGCGTTCACGGGTGCGTCTCCCGGCAGCTGACAGCCAGTCAACGCGTGAAGAACGGGATCGGGAGACTCCAGAAGGTGACTCCAACACGGAGTCAGGCGAGCTGCGTTGGCCTTAGCATCGACTCCATTCGCCACTCTGGGGAGTTGCAGATGGACCGTCTGTCACCGGACCCGCGTGCGGTCGTCGCCGGTCTGCTCGGGGATGAGCGCCTGCTCCATGCGTGCGCCGAGCGGGACATGGGCGCGGTGTTCCGGATGGTCAATGCGCGCGGGGTCAGTACGCGGCGCATCGCTGCGGCCGTCGACATCACGCAGGGGCGGTTGTACGACTACATGAACGGCAAGAGCCGGGTGGAGAAGCTGACCCTGTTCGAGCAGATCGCCGACGCCTTCCACATCCCCGGCCATCTCCTGGGGCTGGCTCGACGCTCGTGGGAGCCGGCGCCGGCGACCGCCGAGCACGAGCGGATGGACCAGCCGCCGCCGAACGGTGACGACCTGGTGGCGATGGATCATTTCCGCAGCGCTGACCGGCAGACCGGCGGCGGCAGGTTGTACGGTGCTGTCGTCCGGCACCTGTCGGACCGGGTGGCGCCCCGGCTGGTCGACATCAGCAGCGGTCCTCAGGTGTTCGCCGCCGCAGCCGCGTTGACCGAGATGGCGGGCTGGATGGCTCACGACTCCGGTCATGACGACCGCGCGGCCCAGCACTTCGCCCGCGCTCTGCATCTGGCCCGCACCTCTGGTGACCTCCCGTTGGCCGCACACGTCGCAGCGAGCAGCAGCCACCTCGCCCTTGAGACCGGGGACGCGGCCGGGGCTGTCGGCTGGGCGCGGACCGGGCTCGACCTGGCCAGACAAGGGCCTCGGATTCCCGCGCTGACGGCACGGCTGCACACCATGCAAGCGCGTGCGCTGGCGGTCGCGGCTCAGCGCACCCCGGCCGCCCACGCGCTGGAGGCCGCGCACCGTGACCTGGAGGCCTCACCCACTGCTGATCACCCCTGGCTGAGCCCGTTCGACGCCGCCGCGCTGGCCAGCGAGTCAGCCCTGATCATGCGTGACCTGGAGCAGTACGACGAGGCGCTGTCGCACGCCGAACAAGCCGTTGCGCTGCGCGAGGCGGGGCGGGCGCGGTCGCTGGCTCTCAGCCGGATCAGCCTGGTGGACATCCACGTGCGCCGGAGTGACCTGGACTCCGCGGTGAGCGTCGGCCACGACCTGCTCGGTACGAGCCCGACCCTCGGATCGGTCCGGGTGGTGCAGCAGCTCGACGGGCTACGACGGCTGCTGGAGCCGCACCGGGGGTACCGGTCGGTCCGGGAGTACCTGGCGCGGTTCGATGATGCACGCCGCGCCAGAATGCTTCTGCTGGCCGATCTGATCCCGCCGTCCCCGGGAGGCACCACCGCATGAGGCCCACAGCACCCGATCCCGCCGACACCGACGCGTGGAACGCGTACCTCGCGGAGGGCAACGCCAAGCAGGCCCGCAAGCGCGTGGCGGCCGATGTGCTGCTGCGGGACCCGTCCGGCCGTGTGCTCCTGGTGAATCCCACGTACAAACCGGGCTGGGATCTGCCCGGCGGGATGGCAGAGGCCAACGAGCCGCCGGAGGACACCGTGCGCCGCGAGCTGATGGAGGAACTCGGCCTACGCGTCACGTTGCTCGGACTGCTGGTGGTGGACTGGGTGGCCCCGCACGGCCCCTGGGATGATCAGCTCGCGTTCATCTTCGACGGCGGCACCCTGGACGAGGAGCAGGCCGACCGGCTACGGCCACGAGACGACGAGCTGTCCGAAGCCGCCTTCGTCACGACCACCGAAGCCACCGATCGCCTCCGGGACCGCATCCTGCGCCGGTTCGAGCACGCCCTGAAGGCACTGGACGCGGGACGGCCGCTGTACCTCCGCGACGGCGCACCCCTCATGTGATCATGGCTCCGTACGCAGCCGCGCGGTTCCGTTCGAACCGGTGCGGACCGGGTTCCAGCGAGGCCCGGCAATACGCGAAAGAGAGCCCCTGACCTGCGTTCTCGCTGGTCGGAAGCCTTGAGGGGCAGACGAGTCGGGCTGTACGCCGGGTTCTGTTCTCCAGGGTCCTCGCGGGCCCTGGAGCGACGGCCATCCATCTAGGACCGACGTTGCCGTCGGCCTCGTGCGGTCTACCCGCGGACTCGGGCGGGCAGCCCTCGATCGTCCGCGCAGAGACACCGGGGTGTCTCCTCTTGACCTTGCTCCGGGTGGGGTTTACCTAGCTGCCCAGGTCACCCTGGGCACTGGTGGTCTCTTACACCACCGTTTCACCCTTACCGAGGACCGAGGTCCCCGGCGGTCTGCTTTCTGTGGCACTGTCCCGCGGGTCACCCCGGGTGGCCGTTAGCCACCACCCTGCCCTGTGGAGCCCGGACGTTCCTCGGGAAGCCCCCTAGGGGGACTCCACGCGGCCGCCCGCCCGGCTCGTCTGCCGTGCCGACCATGGTACCGGGCGGGAGCCGCGGCGCGGACCGGCGGCCGTCGCGAGGACCGAGCCCGCCAGGATCAGGGCGAACGCGGCCAGCACGGTGAGGGTCAGCGGCTCGTGCAGCAGCAGGGCACCCGCCGCCACCGCCACCGCCGGGTTCACATAGGTGATGACCGTCGCCCGGCTCGGGCCCGCCTCCTTGATCAGTTCCAGGAAGGCGACGAAGGCCACCGCCGTGCAGATCACGCCCAGGCCGGCCAGCGCCGCCAGGACGGACGGCGAGGGCAGGGAGGAGGGCCGGGTGAGGACCGCGGCGGGGGCGTAGACCAGGGCCGCCAGGGTCAGGCAGGCGGCCGTCAGATGCAGGGACGGGACGTTCTTCAGACTGCGCGCGGCTATCAGGGGGGCGGTCGCGTAGCCCAGGACCGTCAGCAGCACCTCGGCCAGGGAGAGCGTGTCGCCCCCGGTCAGGTGCGGGACGGTCAGGACCGTCACGCCCGCGAGGCCCAGGGCCAGGCCGGTGAGCCGCCGGGTTCCCAGGCGCTCCGCCTCGCCGAAGAACCGGCCCAGCAGCACACCGACGATCGGTACGCCCGCGATCAGCAGGCCGGCCGTGGAGCTGGACAGGTGCCGCTCCGCGTCGGTGAGGGTGAACCAGGGGCCCATGATCTCCAGGACCGCGAAGGCCAGCAGGGGGCGCCAGTGGGTGCGGACGGTGCCGGCGAGCCCGCCCTGGCGGAGGGCGAAGGGCAGCAGCAGGACCGCGCCGAGGGCGCAGCGCGTGAACACCACCACGGGCGGGGACACCGCGTCCACCGCCACCTTGATCATCAGATAGGGGATGCCCCAGACCACTCCCATCAGGGAGAACAGAAACCAGCCACGTGCAGTCATGGGACGAGTTTCGGCCGCCACCTCACCCCGCGTCTTGAACGCTGTTGCGGTACGCCGCCGGGGTCGCCCCGAGCACCCGGCGGAACCAGCGGGTCAGATGCGCCTGGTCGGCGAAGCCCACCAGCCCCGCCACCTCGGCCGGGCGCAGGCCCGCAGCCAGCAGCCCGCGGGCCCGGTTCACCCGGTACTGGGCCAGCCAGGCGTAGGGGGGTATCCCCATCGTCGTACGGAAGGCGCGCAGCAGCTGGTAGCGGGAGACGCCCAGGTCGGCGGCGAGCAGGGCGAGGGAGGGCGGGTCGGTGAGTTCGTCGGCCAGCCGGTCGCGGACGGTGCGGGCCAGGCCGGCCGCGCCGGGGACGCGGTCCAGGACCGGCCGGGCCGTGGAGTGGCGCTGGGCCAGGGCCGTCAGCAGCCAGGGCAGGCGGGACTCGGCCTCCAGCGGGTCGGGGCAGATGCTCAGGTCCGTGTGGGCGAGGCGGAGGGCGGCGACCAGTTCGGGGTCGTGCACGAGCGGTTCGCGGAAGTGCGGGAGGCCGCCGAGGGTGCCGTCGGACAGCAGCGACGGGTCGGCGTACAGGGCCCGGTACGCGTAGCCCTCGCCGGCGTTCCCCGGGCCGCCGGTGTGTGTCTCGTCCGGCTCCAGGACCACGATCGTGCCGGGCCCGGTGCGGATGTGGCCGCCCCGGTAGTCGATCACCTCGGAGCCGCCGACGCACACCCCGACGGTGTACTCGTCATGGGAGTGCGGGGCGTAGACATGGCGACGGAAACTGGCGGTCAGCAGGTCCAGCGGGGGCCCGCACCGGCCCAGCCGCGCCCGTGTCCACAACGCCTTCTCCACCATCGTGCCCCGCCCCCCGTTGCCGTACCGCGTGCGAAGGGTGCAACGCCTGCGGGGCCGTCCTGCTTCCATGCCGGGGGCCGCGCGGCCGGGGGCCACTCCGGCCCGGCGCCCCCGCGGTGACCGCCCGTACGATGAACTCCCTTACCAGGGAGGCGAGATGACGACACTGCGGCGGCTGTGCGGGCACGAGATGCGGCTCTACGCGAGCCTGGTGCTGTGGCTGGCCCGGCGCACCCAGGGCACCGCCGCCGGGCGGGCCTTCGGGTACGCGCGCGGGCAGGGTGCGACGATGGCGGGGCTCGCCTTCGTGTGCGTCGTCGAGGCGGTCGGCGTCGCGGTGATGCTGCGCGACTGGCCCGCCGCGCACGACGTCGTGCTGGTGCTGGACGTCTACACCGTGCTGCTCGTGGCCGGGGTGTACGCGGCCTGTGCGGTCCGCCCGCACGTGCTGACCGGGGAGGCGCTGCGGGTGCGGTACGGCGTCCATGTCGACCTGCGGATCCCGCTGGCCGCGATCACCGCCGTACGCCGTGAGACGCGGACCACCCACCGGCCGGACGACGACGCGCTCGACCTCGCCGTCGGGTCGCAGACGTCGGTGACGCTGGAGCTGGCCGAGCCGGTGCGCCATCTGTCGTTCCTCGGGCGGCGCCGGGACGTGCGTGTGGTGCGGCTGCACGCCGACGACCCCGGTGCCCTGGTCCAGGCGCTCACACGGGCGTGAACAGCACCTTCGCCGTGCCCGGGTCGGCCCGGACGAGCCGGACGCGCAGGCGCTCGCCGAGCGGCAGCCGTCCGCCCTCGACCCGGCCGACGACGGCGGGGGCCGCCAGCTGCACGGTCCCGGCCGTGGGGTGGGCCTCCTCCACGTCCACCACCAAGCCCTCGAACACCTCCCCGACCCGGTCCCGGAGCAGGGCCGCCTCCACGAGGTCGACGCACTCCCGCTCGACCGTGCCCGCGCGGCGCGCCCCCTCGGCCATCCGCCCGGGCAGCGCGTCCAGCGCGGCGAGCACCCAGTCGGGCGCGGGCCGGCCGGCGCCGGCGGCCAGGCAGATCTCGGCGGCGTAGCGGTCGGCGAGCCGACGCAGCGGGGCCGTGCAGTGGGTGTACGGGGCGGCGACGGCGGCGTGCGTGGTGATCGCGGGCAGGGCGCCGTCCCGGAAGACGGTGTAGCCGGCGCCCCGCAGCAGGGTCGTGCACTCCTGGAGGAAGGCCGCGTGGTGCGGGGCGTGCGGGTTGAGGGAGCGGATCAGGGCCGCGTACGACACATGGTGCGGCCAGTCGATGTGCAGGGCGACGGCGGTACGGCGGAGCCGGGCCACCGCGCCGTCCGGGGCGGCCGGGAGGGTGCGCAGGATGCCGGTGCCGTGGGTGAGCATCAGCTCGGCGGCGGCCATGCCGGTGAGCAGCGAGAGCTGGGCGTTCCAGGCCTCGGCGGGCAGGGGGGCGCGGTAGCGCAGGAGGTAGCTGTGGTCCTGCTCGGCGATCTCCTGTTCGGGCACGTTGAGCGAGATGCCGCCGCGCGCCACCTCCAGCCGTTCCCGGGCCTCGCCGATCTCCCTGAGCAGGGCGACCGGCTCCTCCGCCGTCCCTGCGTCGATGGCCCGCTGGACGCCCGCGTAGTCGAGCCGGGCGCGGCTGCGGACCAGCGCCCGGCGCACGTCGACCGCGCCGGTCCGGCCCTCGGCGTCCAGGTCGAGGGTCCACAGCACGGCCGGCCTGACCTGGTCCGGCAGCAGGCTGGCCGCGCCCTCGCCGACGACGGCCGGGTGCAGGGGGATCTCCTCGTCGGGGAAGTAGAGAGTGTTCACCCGGCGGTGCGCCTCGGCGTCCAGCGGCCCGCCGGGTACGACGAAGGCGGCGACGTCGGCGATGGCGTACCGGACCCGGTAGCCGGCGCCCTGCCGGGACAGGTGCATCGCCTGGTCGAGGTCGGTGGCGCCGGGCGGGTCGACGGTGAAGAAGGGGACGTCCGTCACGTCGTACGGCAGCGGGGCGGGGTTCTTCGCGGCGCGCTCGGCCTCCTCGCGGACCTCGGACGGGAAGTCGGACGGCACGCCGAGTTCGGTGCGCAGCGCGGCGAGGGCGGCCCGCAGCGGGGCCTCGGGCGCGCCGGTCACCCGGATCATGCGGCGGGTCATGCCCCGAGCCTAGGCCGGGGGCCGGGGGGCGGCACGCCGTACGCTGGCGCGGAGGTCTATCTGAAGGAGTACGTGGTGCTGGTCCTGCTGCCGCCGTCGGAAGGCAAGGCGAACTCGGGCGAGGGCGTCCCGCTGGAGCTCTCGTCGCTGGCCCTGCCGGGGCTGACCGATGCGCGGGAGGCCGTGCTGGGCGAGCTGGTCGAGCTGTGTGCCGCCGACGAGGAGAAGGCGCGCGAGGTGCTAGGGCTGAGCGAGGGGCTGCGCGGCGAGGTCGCGAAGAACGCCGGGCTGCGCACGGCCGGGGCCCGTCCCGCCGGGGAGATCTACACCGGTGTGCTCTACGACGCCCTCGGCCTGGCCACGCTGGACGCGGCCGCCCTGCGGCGCGCGGCCGAGTGGCTGCTCGTCTTCTCGGGGCTGTGGGGCGCCGTGCGGGTGACCGACCGGATCCCGTCCTACCGCTGCTCGATGGGGGTGAAGCTGCCGGGTCTCGGGGCGCTGGCGGCGCACTGGCGGACCCCGATGGCCGAGGTGCTGCCCGCCGCGGCCGGCGACGGACTGGTGCTGGACCTGCGCTCCTCCGCCTACACGGCCGCGTGGAAGCCGAAGGGCGAGGTCGCGGGGCGTACGGCGACGGTACGGGTGCTGCACGCGCCGACCCGGAAGGTCGTCAGCCACTTCAACAAGGCGACGAAGGGCCGGATCGTACGGAGCCTGCTGACGGCCGGGGCCGCGCCGGAGGACCCGGCCGGGCTGGTGGACGCGCTGCGCGGCCTGGGATACGTGGTGGAGGCGGAGGCACCGGGCCGGGCGGGCAGGCCGTGGTCGCTGGACGTGCTGGTGGACGAGGTCCACTGACCCTGCCATTGCGCTCTGCGCAACGCCCTTTGCGCAGGGTGAAGCACGTCGGCACGATGAGCGCATGACCGTCCCGGACTCCGTGCTGGACCTCGCGCCCGTCGTCCCCGTGCTGGCCGTGCCGGACGCCGCGACCGCCGTACCGCTGGCGCGGGCGCTGGTGGCCGGCGGGCTGCGCGCGATCGAGGTGACCCTGCGGACCCCGGCGGCGCTCGACGCGATCCGCGCGATCGGCGCCGAGGTGCCGGAGGCGGTGGTCGGGGCCGGGACCGTACTCACCCCGGAGCAGGTCTCCGCGTGCGCGGCGGCCGGGGCGCGGTTCCTGGTGAGCCCCGGCTGGACGGATGCGCTGCTGGCGGCGATGCAGGCGTCCGGGGTGCCGTTCCTGCCCGGGGTGTCGACCGCCTCGGAGGTCGTGGCGCTGCTGGAGCGCGGGGTGCGGGAGATGAAGTTCTTCCCGGCGCGGGCGGCCGGGGGTACGGCGTATCTGCGGTCCCTCGCCGGCCCGTTGCCGCAGGCCCGCTTCTGTCCGACGGGCGGCATCGGCCCGGCCGACGCGCCGGAGTATCTGTCCCTGCCCAACGTCGGTTGCGTGGGCGGCAGTTGGCTCGCCCCGGCGGACGCGGTGGCCACCGGGGACTGGACCCGGGTGGAGGCGCTGGCCCGGGCCGCGGCGGGGCTCGGCGCTCAGCGCAGGTGAGAGGTGTCGTTGAACAGCCGGACGCTCGCGTTGCCGTCCGCGTAGTACGCCACCGCCGAGAGGGAGGCCGCCGACAGCTCCATGCGGAACAGCGCCTCGGGCGGGGCGCCGAGGGCGAGCCGGACGAGGGTCTTGATCGGGGTGACGTGCGTGACCAGCAGCACCGTGCGGCCCGCGTGCGCCGCGACCAGCTTGTCCCGGGCGGCCGCGATCCGGGTGGCCGTCTCGGCGAAGCTCTCGCCGCCGCCGGTGGGGTGGGCCTCCGGGTCGGCGAGCCAGGCGTTCAGGTCGTCCGGGTAGCGCTCGCGGACCTCGCCGAAGGTGAGGCCCTCCCAGGCGCCGAAGTCCGTCTCGCGCAGGCCCTCGTCCACGGCGACCTCCAGGCCGAGGCGCGCGGCGACCACCCCGGCGGTCTCGCGGGTACGGGCGAGGGGGGAGGCGATGACGGCCTGGACGGTGCCGCGGCGGGCCAGGGCCTCGGCGACCCGGTGGGCCTGTTCGCGGCCGGCGGCGGAGAGGGAGGGGTCGGTACCGCCACTGCCCGAGAAACGCTTCTGCGGGGTCAGCGGGGTCTCACCGTGCCGGAGGAGGACGAGGGTGGCGGGGGCCCCGAGGTCGGGCGCACTGCTCCAGCCGGGAGCGGGGGTGGCGGCCGGGGCGGGAAGCTGCTCGGCGGGGGCCGGGGTGGCGGCCGGGGTGCGACCCGGCTCGCCGAGGGCGGGGGTGGCGGCCGGGGCAGCAGACTGCTCGCCGAGGGCAGGGGTCGCGGCCCAGGCAGCAGACTGCTCACCGGAAGCAGGGGTGACGGCCGGGGTGCGACCCGGCTCGCCGAGGGCGGGGGTGGCGGCCGGGGCAGCAGACTGCTCGGCGGGAGCGGAGGTGGCGGCAGAGGCGGGACGCCGCTCGGCGAGGTCTGCCGTCGAGCCGGACGGCGTCCACTGCTCGCCCCTCGCGCCCGCGTCCATCGCCTCGTTCGCCAGCCGGTCGGCGTGCTTGTTCTCGGCGCGGGGGATCCACTCGTAGCTGACCCGGTCGGCGGGGAAGAGGGACCGTGCCTCGGTGGCCAGCGGCTTCAGGTCCGGGTGCTTGATCTTCCAGCGGCCCGACATCTGCTCGACGACCAGCTTGGAGTCCATGCGGACATGGACCCGTGCCGTCGGGTCCAGGGTGCGGGCGGCGCGCAGGCCGGCCACCAGGCCCCGGTACTCGGCCACGTTGTTGGTGGCGACACCGAGGTACTCCGCGGCCTCGGCCAGGGTCTGGCCCGTCGCCGCGTCGCGCACCACGGCCCCGTAGCCGGCGGGCCCTGGGTTGCCCCGTGACCCGCCGTCGGCCTCGACGATGAACTCCCGCACCCCTTCAGCCCCTTACCGGCTCTACAGCCCCGACTCGGCCGTGCGCACCAGGATCCGGCGGCAGTTCTCGCAGCGCACCACGGTGTTCGGCGCGGCCGCGCGGATCTCGTTCAGCTCGGTGATCGCCAGCTCCTGCCGGCAGCCCTGGCAGGTGCGGGCGTACAGCTTGGCCGCGCCGATACCGCCCTGCTGCGCGCGCAGCTTGTCGTACAGACCCATGAGGTCGGCGGGGACGGAGGCCGCGACGACCTCGCGCTCCTTGGTGACCGAGGCGACCTCGCCGTCGATCTGCTCGAAGGCGGCGTCGCGGCGGGCGGCCGCCTCGTCGATCTTCGACTGCGCCGACGCGACCCGCTCGGTCAGCTCCCGCACCCGCTCCTGCGCGGCCTCGCGGCGCTCCATGACCTCCAGGACGACGTCCTCGAGGTCGCCCTGGCGCTTGGCGAGCGAGGCGATCTCGTGCTGGAGGCTGGACAGGTCCTTCGGCGAGGTGACCGCGCCGGAGTCCAGCCGCTGCTGGTCGCGGGCGGCGCGCTGGCGCACCTGGTCCACGTCCTGCTCCGCCTTCGTCTGCTCGCGGGCGCAGTCGCTCTCCTCGGTCTGCGCGGCGACCAGCAGGTCGCGCAGCTGCGTGAGGTCCTTGGTCAGCGACTCGATCTCGGCGTGCTCCGGCAGCGACCTGCGCTTGTGCGCGAGCTGCTGAAGGCGGACGTCGAGGTCCTGGACGTCGAGGAGTCGGATCTGGTCGGCGGGCGCGGCGTTCAGTTGGGGGCTCCCTTGGGGCTAGCGGTGGTGGTGGACGCCGCGTGGGCGGTCCAGGGGTCGGTGACCGTCTTGGAGACGTGGACGCGCAGGTCCCAGCCGTGGCGGTCGGAGATCTCGTCGAGCTGGCTCGCGGCCAGCTCGCACCAGGGCCACTCGGTGGCCCAGTGCGCCGCGTCGAGCAGCGCGAGGGGGCTCTGGGCGACCGCTTCGGACGCCGGGTGGTGGCGCAGGTCGGCGGTGAGGAAGGCGTCGACGCCGGCCGCGCGGACCTGCTCGAAGAGGCTGTCGCCGGAGCCGCCGCTGACCGCGACCGTGCGGACGACGGCCTCGGGGTCGCCGGCCACCCGGATGCCCTGGGCGGTGGCGGGCAGCCGCTCGGCGGCCCGGGCGGCCAGCTCGCGCACGGTGAGCGGGTGGTCGAGTTCGCAGACCCGGCCGAGGCCCCGGCAGCCTGCCGGGTCGGAGGGGTCCGGGACCAGGGGCCGTACGACGCGCAGGTCGAGCGCGCCGGCGAGGGCGTCCGAGACGCCCGGGTCCGCCGTGTCGGCGTTGGTGTGGGCGACGTGCAGCGCGATGTCGTTCTTGATCAGCGTGTGCACCACGCGGCCCTTGAAGTGGCCCGCCGCGACCGTGGTCGTCCCGCGCAGATAGAGCGGATGGTGGGTGACCAGCAGGTCGGCGCCGAGCTTCACCGCCTCGTCCACGATCTCCTGGACGGGGTCGACGGCGAACAGGACCCGGCTGATCTCCTGGTCGGGATCGCCCACGACCGTGCCGACCGCGTCCCAGGACTCGGCCCGCTCGGGGGGCCACAGGTTCTCCAGCGCGGCGATGACTTCAGACAGACGGGGCACGTAGGAAAGGCTACCTGGCCGTTCTGCGGGGCTGTACCCATCCGTGCGGATGGGCCCCGCTCTGCACAGAAGCCCCGGTTTCCTCAGAGGAATCGCTTCTGCACCACCCGTATGTGTGAAGCGGACGACGGCCGGTCCCACGCCCGTGCGTGCGAAAACTAGCTTCGTCGCCGGAGGTGACCGAACGATGACGGCCTGTGCGATCGAACCCCAGTCGACCGGTGCCGAGGACCCCTCGCCGACGGGCACGGAGGACTCCCCGGCGACCGGCGCGGAGGACTCCCCGTCGGCACCCGGCGCGGCGGGCCGCGCCCCGGACGGCGCGGAGACCGGCTGCACCCTCACGGCGGACGGCGCGTACGCCGCCCGGCTCGCCCGGGACGGCGACTGCTGGTTCCCGGAGCGCTGGACGCTGGACGGCCCGGAGCCGTACGCGGTGCCGCTCCCCGGCCACCAGCCGGAGGAGCCCGGCACCGAGGTGCAGCCCATGGGCGACGGCCGGGTGCTGATCCACCGGCTGGTGGCCGGGCAGCGGCACGACTTCGCGCTGCTCTACCCGACCGGGCCCGGCACCGGCGAGCTGCCGCTGGGCGCGGTCGACTGCCCGGGGCCCGGCATCCGGCTCCGGCTGCTGCCGCCGGCGCCGGACGGGGTGCGGGCGTACGCGCTCGCCGTCGGGCCGCGCTCCAGCGTGGTGTGGCTGGTGGCGGGTGGCGCGTTCGGTCCGGAGCGGCTCGCCGAGGTGCCGGGGCGCTGCTCGGGCGGGGTCTGGCTGGACGGCGGCGGCCGGCTGCTGGCGCTCGACCGGGAGCTGGGCGGTCGTACCAAGACGGTCGTGGTGGATCTGGAGCGCGCGGAGGTCTCGCCGCTGTTGCAGATCGCGGAGGACAGCGACGACCGGCTGCTGCTGGCCGACCTGGACAGCGGGCTGCTGCTGATCTCCTCCGACGCGGCCTCGCCCGGGCGGCAGCGGCTGGGCTGGGGGGTGCTCGGCAGCACCCTGCCGGTGCGCTTCCCGGAGTGTCTGCGGATGCCGGAGTGCGCGGTGACGCCGTTCGCGATCCAGCCGGGGCAGGTGCTGACGCCGGAGGGCTGCGCGGTGGCCCTGCGCATCGACGGTCCGTTCGGCACCTGGGTGGGCGTCTGGCGGCCGGCCGAGCGGCGGGTACGGCATCTCGCGGCACCGGCGGGCTGGCTGCCGGGAGCCGGGCTGTGGACGCCGGCGGGGGTGCTGCGGCTGCCGTACTCCACCCAGGAGACCGCGTGCGCGGTGGCGGAGCTGACGGTGCCCGGGGCGGAGCCGGTGGAGGCGGCGGGGCCGGTGGCGCCCGTGGCGCCGGTGGAACCCGAGCGTCCGGAGCCGGCGGCGGAGACCACCGCGGGATGCGTGCAAGAACGCCTGGTGGAACGCGTGGTGGAACCGGTGATGGCCCGTCCGGTGCCGTTGCAGCAAGCGCCCCTGGGACGTCTTGTAACGAAGTAGTGCCGGTTGGCGTGTGCGCCTGGATTCGGCCCGTGGTGTGCCGGTTACACTCGCCCGGCTGTACGAAAGATGATGTTGACGGGGTGAATTCTTCCGATGAGCGACACCAGCACGACGGGGCAGCTGTCCGCCGACTCGCAGAAGGACGCCGGCCACGGCCGGCACCGCGGCCCGATCGCGGTCCAGGAGACGGATGCGGCGCCGCACGGCCGGCACCGCAAGCCGGTCCAGGAGAAGGCCGAGGCAGCCGCCTGACGGCAGTGGAGATGAGGGGGGCCTTCCGTCACCGGACGGAAGGCCCCTCTTCTGTTCAGCCCCGCTTGAGCCCCAGTACCTCGGTCGCCGCGAAGGTCTCCCCGGCCGGGCGGTCCGCGTAGTGCGGGGTGAGCAGCGCGTCGAGTTCGTCGTAGGTGAACGCCTCCTGCTTGCTGTCGAACTTGGTCCGCACCCGGGGCCGTTCCATGACCGCGACCATGCCGCCGTGGACGACGAGCAGCTGGCCGTTGATCCGGGCGGCGGCGGGCGAGGCCAGATAGCCGACGAGCGGGGCGACATGCTCGGGGGCCAGCGGGTCGAGGCCCTCCTCGGGCCGGGTGAACCCCGCGAAGACGTCCTCGGTCATCCGGGTCCGGGCGCGCGGGCAGATGGCGTTGGCCGTGACGCCGTACCGGGCGAGGGCGAGCGCGGTGGAGGTGGTGAGGCCGACGATGCCGCCCTTCGCGGCCGCGTAGTTGGGCTGTCCGGCGGATCCGACGAGGAACGCCTCCGAGGAGGTGTTCACGATCCGCCCGTGCACCTTCTCTCCCCCGGCCGCCTTGGACCGCTCCCGCCAGTGCGCGGCGGCGAACCGGGTGGTGTTGAAGTGGCCCTTGAGATGGACCCGCAGCACCGAGTCCCACTCGTCCTCGGTCATGGAGAAGACCATGCGGTCGCGCAGGATGCCGGCGTTGTTGACGAGGATGTCGAGCTTGCCATACTCCTCGATCGCCGACCGCACGAGCGCTTCGGCCTGCCGGTGGTCGGAGACGTCCCCGGTGTGCGCGACGGCCGTGCCGCCGGCCGCGCGGATCTCGGCGACGACCTCCTCGGCCGGTCCCGCCGAGGCTTCGCCCGCCCCGTCCCTGCCGGGTCGGCCGTAGTCGTTGACGACGACGGCCGCGCCGAGCCGGGCGAGTTCCAGGGCCTCGGCGCGGCCGAGCCCGCGTCCGGCGCCGGTGACGATCGCCGACAGTCCGGCGAGCGGCTGTGACATGGGCAGTGACATGGGCCGCGTCCTCAGATCTCGATGCACGTACGCAGGGCCGTCCCGGTACGCATCTGGTCCAGTGCCTCGTTGATCTCCGCCAGGCGCACCCGGTGGGTGATCAGGCCGGCGAGGTCGATCCGCCCGGCCCGCCACAGGGCGATGGTGCGTGCGTAGGAGCGCAGCACGTCCCCGCCGCCGTACAGGGAGGGCAGGATGCGCTTCTCGTCGAAGAACAGCTCGAACATGTTGAGCTGGAGGAAGTCGTCCAGGGCGCCGGCCCCGACCACGACCAGGGTGCCGCCGCGCCGGGTGTTCTCGTAGGCGGTGCGGGCGGTGGCGGACCTGCCGACGACCTCGAAGACGTAGTCGAAGCCCTCGCCGCCGGTGATCTGCTGCCTGGCGTCGGGCAGTTCGTCCGGTGCCACGGCCCTGGTGGCCCCGAAGCCGAGGGCCGCCTCGCGCCGGGCGGCGACCGGGTCCACGGCGACGATCTCGGCGGCGCCCTTCAGCCGGGCCCCCTGGACGGCCGAGATGCCGACGCCGCCGCAGCCGATCACCGCGACCGACGAACCGGCCGCCACCTCAGCCGTGTTGAGGGCGGCGCCGAGACCGGTGGTGACCCCGCAGCCGATCAGCGCGGCGATGTCGTAGGGCACGTCCTCGGGGATCGGGACGGCGCACCGGGCGTCGACCACGACCTCCTCGGCGAAGGTGCCGGTGCCCGCGAAGCCGAAGACGTCACCGCCGGGGCGCCGGAAGTTGGGGGCGCCCGCGTTCAGGAACCCGGCCAGGCACAGCTGGGTCTGGCCGCGCCGGCAGGCGGGGCAGGCACCGCAGGCGGGCAGCCAGCACAGCACGACCCGGTCGCCGGGCTTCAGGTGCGCCACGCCCTCCCCGGCCTCGAGGATCTCGCCCGCGCCCTCGTGGCCGGGCACGAAGGGCGCCGGCTGGGGCAGCACCCCGCTCATCGCGGACAGGTCGGAGTGGCACAGCCCGGTGGCCCGCACCCGGACCCGGACCCGGCCGGGGCCGAAGCCCACCGCCTCGACGTCCTCGCGGACCTCCAGCTTCTCCTGGCCGATCTCGTGCAGTACGGCTGCGCGCATGGTGCGGCTCCCCTCGCTCGGGCGGTAGGGCGGCGGTACGGGTGCTGCGGGTGGTACGGCGTCGCGGGTGCCGGTCGCGGGTGCCGGTCGCGGGTGCCGGTCGCGGGTGCCGGTCGCGGGTGCCGGTCGCGGGTGCCGGTCGCGGGTGCCGGTCGCGGGTGTCGGTCGCGGGTGTCAGGAGTGCTCGACGACCGTGTCCGTGAGGACCGGCGCGTCGTCCCGGTCCGCCGCGCCGACGGCCACCCGCACCGTGCCCTCGCCCTGCCACATGCGGATGCGCAGGGTCTCGCCCGGGTACACCGCCCCGGCGAACCGGGTGGTGTAGGAGCGCACCCGGGCGACGTCGCCGCCGAGCAGCGTGTCCACGACCGCCTTGAGGGTGATGCCGTAGGTGCACAGGCCGTGCAGGATGGGCCGGTCGAAACCGGCGCGCCGGGCGAACTCGGGGTCGGCGTGCAGGGGGTTGTAGTCGCCGCAGAGGCGGTAGAGCAGGGCCTGGTCCTCGCGCACGGGCCGCTCGACGGTCCGGTCCGGCTCGCCCGTGGGCGCATCGGGGCGGGCGCCGGGGCCGCGGTCGCCGCCCCAGCCGCCCTCGCCGCGTACGAAGATCTGGGCGTCGGCCGTCCACAGCGGGCCGTCGGTGTCGGCGACGTCGGTGCGCAGGACGAGGAGGGCCGCCTTGCCCTTGTCGTACACGGCGGCGATGCGGGAGGTGGCGGTGGCGGTGCCGCGCACCGGGAGGGGCCGGTGGACCGTGAGCGACTGGCCGCCGTGCAGCACCCGGGCGAGGTCGACGTCGATGCCCGGCATGGACAGCCCGCTGATCACGCCGGGGGATCCGGCGCCCGCGACGGTGGCGAAGCTCGGCAGGACGTGCAGCCGGGACTCCAGGGTGTAGCGCAGTTCGTCGGGGTCGGTGGCGGGGTGGGGCCGGTCGGGGTTGGCGGCCGCGCCGATGCCGAGGTGGTAGAGCTGGACGTCCTTGGCGGTCCAGGTGATCTCGCCGGAGCGGGGTTCGGCGGCGAGGGCCTTGGCGGCGTCGATGGGCATGGGGCTCCTGACGGGTCTTCGAGACCTCGGCGCGGACGTCCGCACCGTCGGCCGCACCGAGGTCGTCCACGGGCGGGATCTAGAACGCGTTCCAGTCCGGCGGCCCCCTGTATAGCCGAGCGCTCCGCAGTTGTGAAGCCTCCTGACGTGGCGTCAGACACCGGGTTCTCTTCGTACGCTGTTTGCGACCATGCACTTCTTTCGGGGGAAACGGGGAACACGGACATGACGACGCGCGCACGGAGAATCCGGTGCCGCCTTCAGGACCTGCACGCCGAGCGGCTGAGATGGCAGGCCGAACACGAGCGCTTCAAGGCCGCGCAGCGGGCCGCCCGGAAGGAGGGCAGGACCCCGGACGTCGACCACCCGGGCCCGCCACCCACCGGCTTCGCCCTGCTGCCCTGGCTGCTGATGGGGACGGGATCCCTCTCGGACCTGCTCCGCGGCGAGACCCCGAACCCGTGGTGGGGCGCCCTGGGCCTGGTCGCCTTCGACTGCATGTACGTCTACGTCGCCTTCCGCTCCTTCGAACGGGACCGGCGGGAGGCGGTCCCCACCCGGGTGGCGCTGGCGCTGATGGGCCTGGTGGCGACGGGCCTGGCGCTCGGCTACGGCGGCGACTGGCTGGTCTTCCTCCCGCTGCTGGGGCTCGCGGCGGGCGCCGCCCTGCGCGGTCCGTGGCTGGGCCGTACGGGCCTGCTGCTGTCGGGGTACGCGGGCGCCGTCTCCTCCGTCCGCGGCGACTGGGGGGACGCGTCCGGCATCGGCTACGCCACCTTCCTCTCCACCATGGTGACCGCCGCCATCCTCGGTCTGTCCGAGGCCGTGCGGGAGCTGCGCGCCGCCCGGGAGGAGCTGGCCCGGCAGGCGGTGGAGCAGGAGCGGCTGCGGTTCTCCCGGGATCTGCACGACCTGCTCGGGCACACCCTGTCGGTGATCGTGGTGAAGTCGGAGGCGGCCCGCCGGCTGGCCCCGCGCGACATGGGCGCGGCGCTGGCGCAGATCACGGACATCGAGTCGGTGGGGCGGCAGGCGCTCACCGAGATCCGCGAGGCGGTGACCGGCTACCGCGAGGGCAGCCTCGCCACCGAGCTGACCCGGGCCCGGTCGGCGCTGTCCGCGGCGAGCGTGGTGCCGGTGGTGCAGCAGTCGGGGACGCCGCTCGCGCCGCAGACCGAGGCGCTGCTCGGCTGGGTGGTGCGCGAGGCGGTGACCAACGTGGTGCGGCACAGCGACGCCACCCGGTGCGAGATCACCGTCGAGGGCACCACCGAGCTGGTGCGGCTCACCGTCACCGACAACGGCGGCGGTGCGCCCGCGTCCCGGCCCGAGCCGGGCATCGGCGGCACGGGCCTGAAGGGGCTGACCGAGCGCCTGGCGGCGGCGGGCGGCTCGCTCACGGCCGGCCCGTCGCCGCGCGGCGGCTTCACGGTGACCGCCGAACTCCCCGTCAACTCCGGTGAGTTGGCGGCCCTCGGCGTGCCTGCGGGGCCCACGGGGAGCTGACCGCCCAGCTGACGTCGTCGGTCCAGGACGTGCAGCTGCCGAGGAAGAGTCTTCGACCGGACCGCGGCTCGATGCGCGGCGCGCCGGCCCTGCACCGGCGCGTCAGATCACTCGAACACCTCCGCGTTCGCATAACTGGTCCCCTCCGGGGCTGTGCACACGAACCAGTTCACCGGGGAACCGGCCGCCCGCACCGGCCGGGTCAGGGTGCTGGTGCCGTCCTTCCAGACGCACTTGACCTGCGGGGCGGTGGTGGAGACCTCGCCCACCACGAGCCGCTCCGGGCCGTCGGAGTTCCCCTCGGCCAGCGGCAGCGCCGCCGACATGGAGTCCGTGGCGGTCATGGACGCCCACTTCACGGCCGAGTCGAACATGATCACCCTGAGGTGGTTGCCGCCGTAGTACAGGCCCGCGTAGTGCGAGGTCTTGCCGATCAGGTGCAGGCGGTCGGGCAGCGCGCCCTCGTCGATGCCGTACTTCCGCATCGCGGCCAGCTGACCGGTCACCTCGGTGTGGTCCCGCGGCGGTCCCCACACGGAGAGCACGACACGCCACCTCTTGCCGTGGTCCGTGCCCCGCGCCAGCTCGGTGAGCTGCGGGGTGTACACATGCCGGGGGTCCTGCGGGGCGGGCGGCGCGGTGGCCACGTCCGACTGAGTGCCGGTGTGGCCGCCGCCGGGCAGCCCCGTCACGGCCAGCGTCGCCCCCGTGGAACCCGCCAGCACCAGGGCGGTGGCCGCGGCCACCGCCCAGCGGCGCGCCCTGCGGCGGCGGCCGCCCCGGATGACCGCCTGGACGGGGGCTATGCCGATCTCGACCTCGTCCGCGGCGTCCGCGAGAAGGAAGGAGATGTCGGTCCGGCTCATGTCGTTGTTCTCCGCGCTCATCACTTCCGCCCTCCGTGGGTCACCGTCTCCGCCAGTCCCGGTATGGCCCGCAGCTTCGCGATGCCCTTGGCCGCGTTGCTCTTGACCGTGCCGACCGAACAGCCCATCGCCTCGGCCGCCTGACTCTCGGTCAGGTCCTCCCAGTAGCGCAGGACCACCGCCTCGCGCTGCCGCACGGGCAGCTGGGCGAGCGCCTTGAGGAGGGTCCTGCGGTCGTCGGCCTGCGCGATCCGGTCCCCTGTGTCGGCCACCTCGGGCACCAGCCCCGAGTCGTCCTTCGGCGCCAGGTACTCCTTCAGCCTCCTGCGGTGCTTGCGCGCATGCAGATTGATCATCACGCGCCGTACGTACGCGTCGGGTTCGTCGGCCCTGCCGACCCGGCTCCAGGCCACGAAGACCCGCTCCAGCGTCGACTGCACCAGATCCTCGGCCGCGTGCTGCTCCCCCGTGAGAAGAAATGCCGTACGCATCAGCCGCGGCCAGCGGCCGACCATGAAGCTCTGGAACTCCTCGGCCCCTGTCTGCTTCCCGTCCCCCATGGGCACCTCCTAGACATTCAAAGGAGTCCATGAGCGGCCCGAACCGTTGCCCCCTCCCACGGAAAATCCCGGAAGCCGGTGCACCCGGCCCCCGGGCGGCGCCTCGGCGTCCTTCACTGTGCCCGCTTCGTGCGCACCGGCACCCCCCGCAGTGCCCGCTTCATGCGCACCGGCGCCCTCCGCAATACCCGCGTCAGCGCCCCGGCGGGCCCTCCGCAGCTCCCGCTTCAGCGCCCCGGCGCCGGCGCGCTCACTTCCGCGGCAGCCACAGCCGTACCAGCACCGCGCCGCACAGCAGGACCACCGTGCTCGCCCGGAAGGCCAGGGCGTAGCCGTCGGTCAGGGCCGCGGGGCCGGTGCCGCCGTCCGTGCCGGAGGCGGCGACCGTGGACATCACCGCGAGCCCCAGCGAGCCGCCCATCGTCCGGGAGGTGTTGATCAGGCCGGAGACCACCCCGGCCTCGCCCGGAGCCGCCCCGGAGGTGGCCAGCGAGGCGAGCGGGGTCGCGGCCAGGCCCGCGCCGAGCATCATCAGGACGCCCGGGATCATGATCGCGGTGACGTACTGCCCGTGCGCGCTCATCATCGACTGCCAGCCGAAGCCGGCCGCGGCCACCAGCGTGCCCAGCACCGCCACCGACCGGGCGCCCGCCGTCCGCATCAGCCGCGGCGCCAGCTTGGAGCCGACGACCACGGACAGCGAGCTGGGCACCAGGGCGACACCGGCCTCCAGCGGCGAGTAGTGGAGCACGTTCTGCGCGTACAGGGTCATGAAGTACCACATGCAGAACATGGCCGAGCCGGAGACGAACATCGCCGCGTTCGCCGAGGCCACCGAGCGCAGCCGGAGCAGCCCGAGCGGCATCAGCGGGGCCGCCGTACGCGCCTCGACCAGCAGGAAGCCGCCGATCAGCAGCAGACCGGCGAGCAGCGGCAGCAGCGTGGCCGGCGCCGCCCAGCCCTCGGCCTCGGTCTGCGAGATGCCGTAGGCCAGGGTGCCGAGGCCCGCCGTCACCAGCAGCGCGCCCGGCAGGTCCAGGCGCCGTCCGTCCCCGATGCGGCTCTCGGTGAGCCACAGCACCGAGCCGGCCAGCACCACCGCGCCCACCGGCACGTTGATCAGCAGCACCCAGCGCCAGGACAGCGCGTCCACGAGCAGCCCGCCGACCAGTCCGCCCGCGGCGCCGCCGCCCGCGCCCACCGCGGTCCAGGTCGCGATCGCGCGGGCCCGGGCCGGCCCCTCGGGCACGGCGGAGGTGAGCAGGGTCAGGGTGGAGGGGGCGAGCACCGCCGCGCCGAGCCCCTGCACGGCCCGCGCCAGCAGCAGCTGCCAGCCCTCCTGGGCCAGGCCGCCGCCCAGCGAGGCCAGCGTGAACAGGCCGAGCCCGACGAGGAACATCCGCTTGCGGCCGTACAGGTCGCCGGCCCGGCCGCCGAGCAGCATGAACCCGGCGAAGGCGATGGCGTAGGCGTTCACCACCCACTGGAGCCCGGAGGCGCTGAGCCCGAGGTCGGTGCGCATCGACGGAAGGGCGACGTTCACCACCGACACGTCCAGGACGACCAGGAACTGGCCGGCGCAGGCCAGCGCCACCACCAGCCAGGTGGGCGGCTTCGTCCGACGGGATATGACGGGCGGGGTCTCGGTGGCTTCCAGCATGGGTGTCATGTTCTCAACCCCATGACGGTCCTTGCATCGGCATTTCGGACCACCGGGCCCTAGGCCGCTGGGCCTACGCGGGGAGCCCTGGGACCCCCGCCGGCCCTTGACGCCATCTCAGAAACCCATGGAACGGTCAAGAATTCATTAGGAGCTCGAAGCAACGGAATAGTTGCCTGCGCATACGAGGTTTACCCAGCACTTATGTACACGGGAGGCCTCACTCAATGACGCAGACGACGACCGACCAGCCCACCCGGGCGGTGAGCGGGGCCGTGGTCCCGGTGCTCGCCTTCGCGGGCATCGTGGTCGCGGTGATGCAGACCCTGCTCGTGCCGGTCATCAAGGACCTGCCGCAGCTGCTGGACACCGCCCCCAGCAACGCCACCTGGGTCCTCACCTCGACCCTCCTGTCCGGCGCCGTGGCCACCCCGATCATGGGCCGGCTCGGCGACCTCTACGGCAAGCGGCGCATGCTGATCCTCAGCCTCGCCGTGATGGTGGTCGGCGCCCTGGTCAGCGCGCTCACCAGCCAGCTGCTCACCATGATCGTCGGTCGCACCCTCCAGGGCTTCGCCATGGGCGCGATCCCGCTCGGCATCGGCCTGATGCGGGACATGCTGCCGCGCGAGAAGCTCGGCTCGGCCATGGCCCTGATGAGCTCCTCCATCGGCGTCGGCGGCGGCCTCGCACTGCCCGCCGCCGCCCTGGTCGCGCAGCACGCCGACTGGCACGCCCTGTTCTACGGCGCCGCCGGCCTCGGCGTGCTGTCCATCGCGCTGACGCTCCTCGTCGTCCCCGAGTCCCCGATGCGGGCCGAGGGCACCTTCGACCTGGCCGGCGCGATAGGCCTGTCCACCGGTCTGGTGCTGCTCCTGCTGCCGATCACCAAGGGCAGCGACTGGGGCTGGTCCTCCGGCACCACGCTGGGCCTGTTCGCCGCGTCCGTCGTCGTGCTCCTCCTGTGGGGCCTGTTCGAGCTGCGCGCCGCGGCTCCCCTGGTCGACCTGCGCACCACCGCCCGCCCGGCGGTGCTCTTCACCAACCTGGCCTCGATCATGGTCGGTGTCGCGTTCTACGTCGTCTCGCTGGTCCTGCCCCAGCTGCTCCAGCTGCCGAAGGCGACCGGCTACGGCCTCGGCCAGTCCATGGTCGTCGCCGGTCTGTGCGTGGCGCCGCTGGGCCTGACCATGATGTTCACCGCCCCGGTCTACGCCCGCCTCTCCGCCCGCTTCGGCCCCAAGGTCACCCTCATCATCGGCCTGCTGATCATCGCCCTCGGCTACGGCGGCGGCCTCGGCCTGATGGACGCGGCCTGGCAGACGATCGTCACGTCCGTGGTCCTCGGCGCGGGCATCGGTCTGGCCTACTCCTCCCTGCCCGCGCTGATCGTCGGCGCCGTCCCGGCCTCCGAGACGGGCGCCGCGAACGGCCTGAACACCCTGATGCGGTCCATCGGCACCTCGGTGTCGAGCGCCGTCATCGGCATGGTCCTGGCCAACACGGCGAACGACGTCGGCGGCATCGAGATCCCGACCATGCACGGCTTCCGGGTCTCCTTCCTGATCGCCACGGCCGCCGTCGCCGCGGGTCTGGTGCTGGCGCTGTTCCTGCCGAAGGCCGGCCGCCCGGCCCCGCAGGAGCACCCGCAGCTGCGGGCCAGCAGCGAGGAGGACGCCGTGCTGGAGCGCGCCGAGGAGGTGCTGCGCGGCTTCCGCGGGCGGGTCCTGGGCGCCGACGGGGTACCGGTCGCCCGGGCCAAGGTCACGCTGATCGACCGCCGGGGACGGCAGGCCGGGGCGACCGTCTCCGACGAGGACGGCGGGTATGTGCTGGCCGTGCCGGAGCGGGGAGCGTATGTGCTGGCCGCGAAGGCCTCCGGCCATGGGCCGCTGGCTTCTGCCGCGACGCATTCCGGTGAGGAGCGGACTGTGGAGCTGGATCTGGCGTTGCCGGTGGAGGTGGTGAGCGCGTAGCGCTCTGCGCGTGGAGCTCGGGGGGTTCTGTTCGTCTTGCGGGTGACGCGCCGTCGTGGCTTGTCGCGCCCGCGCGGCGGAGCCGCATATCGATACGGCCCCGCGCCCCTTTGGGGCGTTGCCGCACCCCCGGTCACCTGAGTGACCGGGGGTGCGGCAGCATGGGCGGCCGGAACAGTCGTACGACCGGAAGGCTTCCCATGCCCGGCAGCGCCCCCAAGCCCGAAGTTCTGGCCGCGTTCGAAGCGGCCAAGGGTTTCATGCCCGTGGACGAGGGGCTGGCGTTGTACGAGGCCGCCGTCGAGGCCGGTGCGCTCGGGTTGCCGTTGCTGGAGGTCGGTACCTACTGCGGGCGGTCCACCATCCTGCTCGCCGACGCCGCCCGGGCGGCCGGGGTGACGGCGCTGACCGTCGACCACCACCGGGGCAGCGAGGAGCAGCAGCCCGGCTGGGACTACCACGACCCGGAGACCGTCGATCCGGAGGTAGGGCTCATGGACACGCTGCCGACCTTCCGGCGGACGCTGTTCCGGGCCGGGCTGGAGGAGCACGTGGTCGCCCTCGTCGGGCGCTCCCCGCAGATCGCCGCCTTCTGGAACTCCCCGCTCGGTCTCGTGTTCGTGGACGGCGGCCACACCGACGAGCACGCCACCGCCGACTACGAGGGCTGGGCGCCGCACCTCGCCGAGGGCGGACTGCTCGTCATCCACGACGTGTTCCCGCACCCCGAGGACGAGTTCACCGGCCAGGCGCCGTACCGGGTGTATCTGCGGGCGCTGGAGTCCGGGGCGTTCACGGAGGTCTCCGCCACCGGTTCGCTGCGTGTCCTGCGGCGAACCGGCGCCGGGATCGGAACGGCCGGTTAGAGTCGCAGACGTGTCGTACGCAGGACCGGAATTCGAACCCCCGCAGGTACGCCGGCTCCGGCGTGGCCCGCTGACCGTGGCGCTGGCCGCGCTGGTGCCCGGGGCGCTGGCCGGCTGGGCGGTGTACGCGGCGGTGGGCGGCGGCGGCGCGGACGGCCCGGACCGTGCGCAGGCCGGCGCCTCGCACACGAACCCCTCGGCGGCCTCGTCCGCACCGTCTCCTGGACGACCCTCCCCCGACGACGGGAAGTCGTCCGCCACCCCGCTCGCCGGGAAGGTCATCGTCATCGACCCGGGCCACAACCCGGGCAACTTCCGGCACACGACGGAGATCAACCGCCCGGTGGACATCGGCACGAACCGCAAGGAGTGCGACACCACCGGGACGTCCACGAACGCCGGTTACACGGAGGCCGAGTTCACCCTCGACGTGGCACACCGGGTGCGCACCCTGCTGGAGAAGCAGGGCGCCACCGTGAAGTTCACCCATGACGGGAACAGCCCGGCGTGGGGGCCGTGCGTGGACCAGCGGGCCCGGATCGGGAACACCGCGCACGCCGACGCGGCCGTCTCCATCCATGCCGACGGCGCCACGGAGGGCGACCGGGGCTTCCATGTCATCCTGCCCGGGCCGGTGCACTCCGGTGCCGCCGACACCCGCCCGATCGTCGGCCCCTCGCGCGACCTGGGCACCCGGATCGTGGGCCGCTTCCTGCGCGACACCGGGGAGCCGCCCTCCAACTACCTCGGAAAAGGTACCGGTCTCGTCACACGTACGGACCTGGGCGGTCTCAATCTGTCAACAGTTCCCAAGGTGTTCATCGAGTGCGGCAACATGCGCGATAGCAAGGACGCGGCACTCCTGACCAGCGGGACGTGGCGGCAGCGTGCGGCGCGAGGGATCTCTGAGGGAATCGTGAGTTTCCTGCGTCGGTCGTGACCGCCGGGTGGATTCGGCCGTACGGCCGAATCCCGCGGCAGGTAGTGTCTACCGACGACGAGACGACCGACGAAGGACCTGAAGTGAATATCCGCTCCCTCACCAGGGGCGACGGCGCGGTGATCGTGGCAGCGTTGGTGCTGTTCATCGCGTCGTTCCTCGACAACTACTCGTACAACGTCGACGGCGCAGACAGCCTCGACATGCCGAACCTCTGGGCGAGCGGACCGGTCTTCCTCGGCGTGGTGCTCACGGGGATCATCGGCGCCGCGCTCGTCGTCGTGAACCGCGGGCTGCCGCAGCCCCGCAAGGTGGCCGGGCTCGACCTCGGCCAGGCCGGCGTCGCGTTCACCGTGGCCGCCGCGCTCTCGGCGCTCGGCAATGTCATCGACCCGGCCGGCGGCGGCAACAACTTCGGCGGCTCCAGCAGCGACGGTCCGGACGCGGGCACGGGGCTGATCCTCGCCCTGGTCGCCACGCTGGTCATGGCCGCGGCCGCCGTCGCCACCCCGCTGGTCCCGGCGCTCCAGGCCGCGCTGCTCCCGGCCAACAAGCCGGCCGCCCCGCTGCCCTACGGCGGTCAGCCGTCCGGTGGTTACGGCTACCCGGGTGCCCCGGCCGCCGCGCAGACGCCGTACGGCGCCCAGCCGCAGCCGGGCCAGCCGTTCGGCCAGCAGCAGCCGGCGGCCCCGCAGGGGGCCGCGGCCCCGGCTCCGGAGGCGCAGCCGGCCGGGGACTTCTCGCCGTTCTGGTTCGCGGTGCCGGTGGCCCGTCCGCTGTTCGGTGAGGACGGTGCGCCGACCCCGATCGCCGAACTGGCGCCCGGCACCTGGTACCTGGCGGTCGAGCAGCGCGGTGCCGCGCTGGTCGCGCAGACCCAGGACGGCCGCCGTGGCGTCCTCCAGGACACCTCCGGCATCCAGCGCGGCTGACCCGCCGGAACCGTCGCACACGGCCCCTCGCCCTTCCGGGCGGGGGGCCGTTGCCGTACAGTCACGCGACCGGCAGGGAATTGACGGACCGTCAGGAGGATCCGGTATGCGGCTGGGTCTGGCACTCGGATACTGGGGGCGCGGTCCCGATCCCCGGCACGTGGCGCTCGCGCGGGAGGCGGAGCGGCTCGGGTACGCCTCGGTGTGGACGGCGGAGTCCTGGGGCTCGGACGCCTTCACCCCGCTGACCTGGATCGCCGCGCACACCTCGACGATCGGGCTGGGTACGGCGGTTGCCCAGATGGCCGCCCGCTCACCGGCCGCCACCGCGATGCACGCCCTCACCCTGGACCACCTCTCCGGCGGGCGGGTGCTGCTCGGGCTCGGACTGTCCGGGCCGCAGGTGGTGGAGGGCTGGTACGGCCGTCCGTTCCCGGCGTCGCCGCTCGCCGCGACCCGGGAGTACGTGGAGGTCGTACGGCAGGTGCTGCGGCGGGAGGCGCCCGTGGAGGCGGCCGGACGGTTCCATCCGCTGCCCTACCGGGGACCGGACGGCACCGGACTCGGCAGGCCCCTGAAGTCCATCACGCATCCGCTGCGCCGGGACCTGCCGGTGCTGCTGGGCGCCGAGGGCCCGAAGAACGTCGCCCAGACCGTGCGGATCGCCGACGGCTGGCTGCCGCTGTACTGGGCGCCGAGCCGGCCCGAGGTGTACGGCGAGGCGGTGCGGGAGCTGCCCCAGGGGTTCATGGTGGCGCCGATGGCGCGGGTGAAGGTCTGCGACGACGTGGCGGAGGGGCTGCTGGCCGTCAAGGCCATGCTGGGCTTCTACATCGGCGGCATGGGGCACGCGGCCCGGAACTTCCACGCCGATCTGATGGCCCGTATGGGGTACGAGGAGGCGGCGCGGCGGATCCGGGAACTGTTCCTCGCCGGGCGGCGGCAGGAGGCGGTGCTGGCCGTGCCGGACGCCTTCGCCGACGAGATCTCCCTGGTCGGCCCGCGCGAACGCATCGCCGAGCGGCTGGCGGCCTGGCGGGCGGGACCGGTGACGGACCTGCTGGCCCTGTCCCCGGACCCGCACACGCTCCGGGTGCTCGCGGAGCTGAACTCCTGAGCGGCGGCTAGCCCTTGGAGAGCTGGGAGGCCGAGGGGACCTGGTCCTTGACCGTGGCGCCGGCGCTGGCGCCCGCCTCCTTCACCTTGGCGATGACGTCGTCGAAGGAGTTGGCCGCGTTCGAGTCACCGCTGCGCAGCTTGGCCGGCAGGCTCTTCAGGGCCGCGATGCTCGCGCTGAGCGGGGCGAGCGCCTTGGACAGCGCCGGATCGCCCTGGGCGTTGCGGACGGCCGCCTTGAGCCGGTTGTAGGTGAACGCGCCCGCCAGCCCGGCCTTCACCAGGGCCAGCTTGCGGCCGTGCGCGCCCTTCTTGAACTTGCCGGCCTTCCAGGGCTTCACGATCCACTGGTAGGTGGCGCCGGCGGCGAGGCCCGCGTTCGCCACGAAGCGGGTCTTGGCGAACTTCTGCCGTTCGGCGGAGGTGCTGGGGCTCGGGCTGTCGGCGGCGGGCATGGCCTGCACCGCCACGCTGTCCTTCGTACGGGTCTGGCCGGTTCCGCAGGCGGTGGCACCGGCCAGCATGGCACAGCACAGGGTGAGCGCCACGACAAGGCGCCGCATCGGCACGGACATCGGTACGGGCACGGGGTCCTCCGGACACGTCCTCCCCGAGTGGTCTGCTTCCTCGGGCAGCCTCCCCCGGGGCGGCCGCACGCGCCACTTGGCGTCCGCCGTCCGGGTTTCACCGCCCGTCGCCCGGCAATCCGGAAGGTATGTCCCCTCGATATCGCAACCCTGCGAATCAGGCCGGGACGGTCGTCGCGATCGTCGCCGACGTCATGGCCGTGATCCTCGGCCTGTGGATCCTGATGTATCTGCTGGAGGCGAACCGGGCCAACAGCCTGGTCCAGTTCGTCCATGACACAGCCAGGTGGCTGGCGGGCTGGTCCCACGACCTCTTCACGTTCAACGAGGCGTGGGCCCGGGTCGTCGCAGGCTATGGCCTGGCCGCCGTGGTCTATCTGTTCGTCGGCCACGCCATCGCCCACCGCCTGCACCGGCACTGACACCGGGCCCCGGCTCGCTGTCGGCTAGCCGCAGCAGTCGGGGTCCAGGCCGCTCGGGAGGTGTTCGGCGCCGAAGACCGCGCACGTCGCGTCGTGCCCGCCCAGCGCCGCCACCGCGAGCAGCAGCGACCCCGCCGTCCACGAGGTGAGTTCGCGCGGCCAGATCGCGTCGTCCTCGAAGACGTAGCCCGTCCAGTACAGGCCGGTCTCCGGGTCGCGCAGATGCTGGATGGACTGGAGGATCTCCAGCGCGCGGTCCGACTCGCCCATCGCCCACAGGGCCAGGGCGAGTTCGCTGGACTCGCCGCCGGTCACCCAGGGGTTGGGGACCACGCAGCGCACCCCGAGGCCGGGGACGACGAAGCGGTCCCAGGACTCCTCGATGCGGGCCTTGGCCTCGGCTCCGGTGAGGGCGCCGCCGAGGACCGGGTAGTACCAGTCCATCGAGTAGCGGTCCTTGTCGAGGAACCGCTCCGGGTGCCGGCGGATGGCGTGCCGCAGCGCCCCGGCCGCCAGCTCCCAGTCCGGCTGCGGCTCCTCGCGCTGCTCGGCGATGGCCAGCGCGCAGCGCAGCGCGTGGTGGATCGAGGAACTGCCGGTCAGCAGGGCGTCCGTGGCCGCTGTACCGTCGTCGTCGCGGCGCCAGCCGATCTGCCCGCCGGGCTGCTGGAGCCGCAGCACCCACTCCACGGCCGCGTAGACACAGGGCCACATGCGGTCCAGGAACGTGTCGTCGCCGGTGGAGAGGTAGTGGTGCCAGACGCCTACGGCTATGTAGGCGACGAAGTTCGACTCGCGGGCGCGGTCGGTGACGTCGTCGTGGGCGCCGTCGGCGTAGGCCGCGTACCAGGAGCCGTCCTCGTTCTGGTGCCGGGCCAGCCAGAGGTAGGCCCGCTCGGCGGCCTCGTGCTCGCCGGCCGCGTCCAGGGCCATGGCGGCCTCGGTGTGGTCCCACGGGTCGAGGTGGTGGCCGCGGAACCAGGGGATCGCGCCGTCCTCCCGCTGCACCGCGAGGATGCCGCGCACGGTCGCGGCGGCCTGCTCGGCGGTGAGGACCCCGGGCAGGACGAGGTGTTCTGTCCGGGGAGTGGTCACCGGGCGGCCGCCTCGTCGGAGAGCCGGGGCAGGTGCGGCTTGGTCGCGTAGACGACGAAGCTCTTGCCGATCAGCGGGTTGAGCGCCTGCTCGGCGACCCGGGTGGCGAGCGGCTTCTTCATGATGTCCCAGACCAGCAGCTTGTGGTACGCCTTCACCGGCAGCGCCTTGTCGTTGTCGACGCCGAAGGCGCACTTCAGCCACCAGTACGGCGAGTGCAGGGCGTGCGCGTGGTGGGTGCCGTACGGCTTCAGGCCCGCCTCGCGGACCTTGGCGAGCAGTTCGTCCGCCTTGTAGATGCGGATGTGGCCGCCCTCGACCTCGTGGTAGGCGTCGGACAGCGCCCAGCAGACCTTCTCGGGGCCGTAGCGCGGCACGGTGATCGCGATGCGGCCGCCCGGCCGGAGGACCCGGACCATCTCCGCGAGGACGCCCTTGTCGTCGGGGATGTGCTCCATCACCTCGGAGATGATGACGACGTCGAAGGACTCGTCCGGGAAGGGCAGGGCGAGGGCGTCGCCCTCCATCGCGGTGGCGGTGGCCCCGGCCGGCGCCTCCCCGGCCTCCTTCATCGCCGCGAACCACTTGGCGACCTCGCGGATCTCCTCGGCGTTCTGGTCGAGGGCCACCACCTGGGCGCCGCGCCGGTAGCACTCGAAGGCGTGCCGGCCGGCCCCGCAGCCGAGGTCCAGGACTCGGTCGCCCGGGGCGAGCGGGAACCGGGAGAAGTCGACGGTCAGCACGTGGCCCTGCTTTCGGAGGAGACGCCTGCAACGGTTACCGGGTCCGCGAAGCGGCCGGGGGTCTGGGCCGCCGAGCGGCCGGGGCCCGGGGTGCGGGGGGTGCCCGCGGAGCGGGCGATGGCCTCGCGGTAGTGGGCGACGGTGCCCTCCGCGGCGCGCGCCCAGGTGAAGTGCCGCAGCACCCTGTCCCGGCCCGCCGAGCCGAGCCGGGCCCGCAGCTCCGGGTCCCCGAGCAGCCGGCCGAGCCCGGCGGCCAGCGCCCCCGCGTCCCCGGGCGGTACGGCCAGACAGGTCTCGCCGTCGCGGCCGGCGACCTCGGGGATCGCGCCGCCGGTGGTGGCGAGCAGCGGGGTGCCGGTGGCCATGGCCTCGGCGGCGGGCAGCGAGAACCCCTCGTACAGCGAGGGCACACAGGCGATCTCGGCCGAGCGGATCAGGTCGACCAGTTCGGCGTCGGAGATGCCCTTGACGAAGTCGACGGCGCCGTCGAGGCCGTACCGCTCGATGGCCGCCGCGACCGGCCCCTTGGTGGGCCGCTTGCCGACGACGACGAGATGGGCGGCCGGGTGCTCGGTGCGCACCTTGGCCAGCGCCTCCACCAGGAACACCAGGCCCTTGAGGGGCACGTCCGCGCTGGAGGTGGTGACGATCCGGCCCGGCACCTCGGCCACGGACGGATCCGGCGCGAACAGATCGGTGTCGGCGCCGATGTGGACGACGTGCAGCCGGTCGTCGCGGACGCCGAGGTGGTCCACGATCTCCTGCTTGGAGGTGCCGGAGACGGTGAGCACCGAGGGCAGCCGGCGGGCGACACGCTTCTGCATCCGGGTGAAGGCGTACCAGCGGCGCACCGCGTAGCGGCGCTGCCGGCTGTCGGCCGCGTCCAGTTCGAGCTGCCGGTCGACGGTGATGGGGTGGTGGATGGTGGTGACCAGCGGGGCGCCGATGTCACCGAGGAGGCCGTAGCCGAGGGTCTGGTTGTCGTGGACGACGTCGAACTCGCCGCGCCGGGCGCGCAGATGGCGGCGGGCCCGCAGCGAGAAGGTCAGCGGCTCGGGAAAGCCGCCGGTCCACATCGTCGCCACTTCGAGGGCGTCGATCCAGTCCCGGTACTCGCCCCGCCCGGGGGTGCGGAAGGGGTCGGGCTGGCGGTAGAGGTCGAGGCTCGGCAGCTCGGTGAGGGTGAGGCCGGGGTATCCCTCGTCGAGGACGGGGTACGGCTGCGATCCGATGACCTCGACCCGGTGCCCGAGCCGGGCCAGCTCCCGCGAGAGGTGACGTACGTACACCCCTTGGCCGCCGCAGAACGGGTTCCCTTTATAGGTGAGGAGAGCGATGTCGAGCGGTCGCCCGCCGTCGGCAGCGGGGCCTTCTTCGGCGCCTGCCGTCCGGGCCTCAGCGGTCACTCCGTGCCCCCTTCTGCCTGCACTGTCCCGCGAGACTACGACGGGACGCTAATCTAGAACAAGTTACAGACTTGATCGTTCAGGAGGCTCTGAATCTACCGGCAGGTAGGGGTGCTGTGAGCAGTGGATCAGGTGATTCGCGCCACGGCGCGCCGCCCTGTCGTGCAGGGTGATCACGAGCCCTGGAGATGCTCCTCACCGACTGTCACGGAACGGGACCCATGCCTGCGGAAGCCAGTACCACGCGGCCGGCGGCGCCGGCCCTGACCGAGCGGCAGGAAGCCCGCCGCCGCAGGATCCTGCACGCGAGCGCCCAGCTGGCCAGCCGGGGCGGCTTCGACGCCGTCCAGATGCGCGAGGTCGCCGAGTCCTCGCAGGTGGCCCTCGGCACCCTGTACCGCTACTTCCCGTCCAAGGTGCATCTGCTGGTCGCCACCATGCAGGACCAGCTGGAGCGCATGCACGGCACCCTGCGCAAGAAGCCCCCGGCCGGCGACACCGCCGCCGAGCGGGTCGCGGAGACCCTGATGCGCGCCTTCCGCGCCCTCCAGCGCGAGCCGCAGCTGGCCGACGCGATGGTCCGCGCCCTGACCTTCGCCGACCGCAGCGTGTCGCCCGAGGTGGACCAGGTCTCCCGGCAGACGACGGCGATCATCCTCGACGCGATGGGGCTGGACCACCCCACCCCGGAGCAGCTCTCCGCCGTCCGCGTCATCGAGCACACCTGGCACTCGGCCCTGATCACGTGGCTCTCCGGGCGTGCGTCGATCGCCCAGGTGAAGATAGACATCGAAACGGTGTGCCGGCTGATCGACCTGACCTCGGACTGATCCGGGGCAGCGAAAGACCTACGAGACGGTTCCCTTCGCCGGCATGGTCCGGATCAGGTGATGGGGGTCGCCGTCGGGCCCGACTGCTGCCCTCCGGCCTCTCAGCCCTACCGTCGCTGTCGGCCCGGGCGGATGCGTGTGCGTCTCGCCTGAGTCGGCTACCTCGGTCGGGCTCCCTCACTCGCCTCGTAGGCTGCTTCCAGGATAATCCCGACTCCGTCGGATGGAACCCCCCAATTACGACTATTTCCCGTCGGGGGGCTCCATGGCACCGGGGCTACTCCTCGGGCGGGAAGACCGCTTCCCCGCTGCCCAGCAGGGTGATCAGGATGGCCTCCACCGGGCATTGCTCGGCCGCCGCCAGGACCGGTTCGCTCGCGTCGGCGTCCGGGGCCACCGGGTGGGACTGGCGGGCGGAGTCCAGGCGGAAGGCGTCGGGGGCGTGGTGCAGGCACTGGGCGGAGCCGATGCACACCGACCGGTCGACCTCGATGTGCCAGCGGTCGCCCATCGTCAGGCCCCCGCCGGGAGGTGGATCATCTTGTGCTCGAGGTAGGCGCCGTAGCCCTCGGGCCCGAACTCCCGCCCGAGGCCGGAGTTCTTGTAGCCGCCGAACGGGCCGAGCATGTCCAGGCTGAAGGTGTTGACGGAGTAGGTGCCGGTGCGGACCTGCCGCGCCACCTCGATGCCGCGCTCGACGTCCGCGGTCCAGACGCTGCCGGACAGGCCGTACTCGGAGTCGTCGGCGATCCGTACGGCCTCGGTCTCGTCGCCGTACGGCAGCAGGCAGATCACCGGGCCGAAGATCTCCTCGCGGGCGATCCGCATGGTGTTGTCGACGTCGCCGAAGAGGGTCGGCTCGACGTACCAGCCCTTCTCCAGGCCCGCCGGGCGGCCGCCGCCGGTGAGTATCTTGGCGCCCTCCTCCTGGCCGATGCGGATGTAGTCGAGGCTCCGCTGCTGCTGGCGCCGGGCGACCAGCGGGCCGACCTGGGTGGCCGGGTCGAGCGGGTCGCCGACCCGGAGCGCGCTCGCGGCCTGGGCGAAGGCGTCGGCGAACTCGGCGTAGCGGGCGCGCGGGACCAGGATCCGGGTCTGCGCCACGCACGCCTGGCCGTTGTTCATCCAGGCCGCCGGGACGATGCCGGACACGGCCGTCTCCAGGTCGGCGTCCGGGAGCACGATCGCCGCGGACTTGCCGCCCAGCTCCAGGGTGACCCGGGTGAGGTTGCGGGCGGCGACCTCCATCACCCGCCGGCCGGCCGGGACCGAGCCGGTGAAGGAGACCTTGTCGACGCCGGGGTGGCCGACCAGGTACTCGCTGACCTCGCGGTCGGCGGGCAGCACGGAGAGGACGCCTTCGGGGAGACCGGCGTCCCGGGCGATGTCCGCCAGCAGATACGCGTCCAGCGGGGACTCCGGGGACGGCTTGAGTACGGCCGTGCAGCCGGCCAGCAGCGCGGGCGCGAGCTTGGCGGCGGCGACGAACTGGGGCACGTTCCAGGGGACGACCGCGGCGACCACCCCGACCGGTTCGCGCCGGACCAGGATCGGGCCGAGGACCCCGGCGCGCCGCTCCTCGTACGGGTACGCGCGCGCGACCCCGATCGCCGCGTCCCACACCATCATCGCGCCGAGCGCCTGGGCGAGGACGCTCCAGGAGTACGGGGAGCCGTTCTCGGCGGAGATCACCCGGGCGATCTCCTCGTGCCGGGCGGCGATGCCGTCCTTGATACGGCTGACGACCTCGATCCGCTCCTCCAGGCCGGCGCGCGGCCACGGCCCGGCGTCGAAGGCCCGGCGCGCGACCGCCACGGCCCGGTCGACATCGGCCCGGGAGGCGTGCGGGACGCGACCGATGACCTCCTCGGTGTGCGGGGAGATCACCTCGATGACGCCCTGCCCCAGGGGATCGGTCAACTCCCCGCCGATGAACAGCTGTCCGTGTTCCACGACCTCGGCCATACCCGACCGCCTCCCGCCGCACCGCAGGTTTCTGACGCTGTTTCAGAACTGATATCAGTTCTAGTTCCAGTAGTCCACGGAGAGGACGAGAATGCGCCTGACCAGGGGTTTCCCGGAGATCAGGGGCGGGTGCGGAAGCCGTGGGCCCTCAGGGGGCCGCCGGATCCTCGCGGGCCGTGCAGTACATCGCGTCGACGGCGTTCCCTCGTACGCGTCTCGCTGCTCGGCATGAGGTGGGTGTAGGTACGGAGCGTGAAGCGGGCGTCGGCGTGGCTGAGGTAGGCGCTGAGGGCCTTGATGCTCTCCCCGGAGTCGAGGAGCACCGAGGCGTAGAAGTGCCGGAGCGCGTGCATGCCGGCGAGCATGCGTCGCCCGAGTGGTTCGACTGGTTCAGTCCCGTCCGCCTGGCCGCGTTCAAGGGGAACACCCAGCTCCGCGCCGGTCATCTCCCGCAGGCCCGGACCACGCTCCTCGAAGTCCTGGACGCGCTCGGCCCGGCCGACGAGAAGCAGAGCACGGTCGTCCTCGGCGATCTCGCCGCAGTCGAAGCAGCCGCAGGCGACCCGGAAGCCGCGTGCGGGTACGCGGTCCGGGCACTGGATCAGCTGGAGCGAACCTGGTACGCGACGGGCATGGACCGCGTGCGGGAGGTGCGGCGCGCCCTGGCGCCGCACCAGCACGAGCGGTGCGTCCGCGACCTCGACGATCGCCTGTACGGATGGTCGACGACCGTCAGTGCCCTTGCTCGTTGAACTGCTTGATCAGCGGCGACAGTTCCAGGAGGCTCTCGACCCGGAAGGTCGGGAGCCTCTCCGCCTCTTCGCTCCGCCACTGAATCGTCGCCCACGGCCCGCGGTGCACCAGCGCGGTGTGCATGCCCGCAGCGGCGGCCGGCCTGATGTCGTTGTCGACGCGGTCACCGACATACAGCATCTCGTCCACCTCGGCCGGCACCACCTCGGCGACCCGGTCGAAGAACGCGCGGTCCGGCTTGCTGGCGCCCCAGTCGTCACTGGTACCGATCAGGTCGACGTCCGGGGTGAACAACTCCCGGAGGATCCGGCCGGCGCGCACGGTCTGGTTCCCGGCGATGCCGAGCCACAGCCCGTCCGCACGGAGCGCGGCGAGCGCGTCGCGGACGTCGGGGTAGAGATCCTCTTCACCGAAGTGCTCGGGCTTCCCGGCAGCGGCCCGCTTCTCCCGCTCCTCGTACAGGTCGAAGCCCGGCCGGAAGGCCTGAAACACCTCGCGGTAGTCGCGGCCCTGGGCGATGACGGCGCCGAACATCGCCGCGAAGGTGTGGCGGGGGACGCCGAGCCAGTCGGCCCAGGTGCCGTACTCGGTGGTCTCGTCTACGAGGCACTCGCCCACGTCGAAGATCACAGCGCGAATCATGCGCTCAGCCTACGGCGCCAAGGGCTCCGCCCTCAGGGCTGGGCCGTCCCTGGACCGTCCGGGGGTGGTCGACGTCGGCAAGCGGCGGCGGACAGCGGAGACATCAGCACAGGTCAGCTCAACGCCGCGTCGGATCAGCCTAGTTGGGCATCCGCTGAAACCCGTTCTAGTTATAGTGGGCCATGGCCGTGGGGTGGGCGGGGTGGAGGAGCTGATGGGGAAGGTGTTCGAGCACGGCGGGGGTGTGTGGTCGGTTCGGGTGCCTATTCCGGACAATCCCCTTGGGTACACACTGGTGTACGTGGTGGACACCGACCGGGGGCCGGTGCTGGTCGACACCGGGTGGGACGATCCCGGCTCCTGGGACACGCTCACGGCGGGGCTGGAGGGCTGTGGTACGTCGGTGCGGGAGGTGTACGGGGTCGTCATCACGCATCACCACCCGGACCACCACGGGCTGTCGGCGCGGGTGCGCGAGGTCTCCGGTGCGTGGCTGGCGCTGCACGCGGCGGACGCGGCGATCGTGCGGCGGACGCGGGAGACCCGGCCCGAGCGCTGGTTCGCGTACATGGCCGCCAAGCTGACCGCCGCCGGGGCGCCCGCGGAGCATGTGGCTCCGCTGCACCGGCCGCGTCGGGGCGCGCTGCCCGCTCTCGCCCCCGCCCTGCCGGACCGGGAGATCGTCCCCGGCGAGCTGCTCGATCTGCCCGGCCGCCGGCTGCGCGCGATCTGGACCCCGGGGCACACCCCCGGCCATGTCTGTCTGCACCTGGAGGAGGAGCACCCGGCAGGACTGGCCGGGTACGGGCGGCTGTTCAGCGGTGACCATGTGCTCCCGGGGATCAGCCCGCACATCGGCCTGTACGAGGATCCCGACGACGCGACCTTGACCGATCCCCTCGGCGACTACCTCGACTCCCTGGAGCGCGTCGGCCGCCTCGCCCCCGCCGAGGTGCTCCCCGCGCACCAGCACGCCTTCACCGACGCGGCCGGGCGGGTACGGGAGCTGCTGCGCCACCACGAGGAGCGGCTGGCCGGTCTGCTCGCCCTGCTCGCCGAGCCGCTCACGCCCTGGCAGCTGGCCGAGCGCATGGAGTGGAACCGGCCCTGGGCCGAGATCCCGTACTCCTCCCGGAACATCGCGGTGTCGGAGGCCGAGGCCCATGTGCGGCGGCTGGTGAAGCAGGGGCGGGCGGAGCCGGTCGCGGGGAGCGCGCCGGTGGCGTACACGGCCGTGTGAGCCGGGTGCGGGCAGCGGGCCGGTGGCGTACGTGGCCGTGTGATCCGGGTGCGGGCAGCGGACCGGTGGCGTACACGGCCGTGTGATCCGGTCGCCCACGCAGGGCCGGCGCTGCTATACAGCCGCCATGGACACGATCGAGCAGCTCCTCGCCCGGCACGCCTGCGAGCGCGTCATCCTGGACTTCGTCCACCGCCTCGACCTCGGCGAACCGGCCACCGTGGCCGAGCTGTTCACCGAGGACGGTGTGTGGGAGTGGCCCGCGCCGGGGGACGGCCGGCGCAGCGAGGGCCGGGCGGCGCTGCGCGCCTACTTCGGCTCCCGGCCCGCCGACCGGCTCTCGCGCCGCTTCATGTCCAATGTCCTCGTCACCCTGACCGGCCCGGACACCGCCACCGCGGTCTCGTACTTCGCCACCTACCGCGTCGACGGCTACCACGGCGAGATGATCCCCGCGGGGCCGCCCGTGCAGATCGGCCACTACGAGGACACCTTCCGCCGCGTCGACGGAGAGTGGCTGCTGGCACACCGGGCACTCCACCTCCCCTTCGGCGGCCCCACGCCGAAGGCCGGCTGAGCAGACAGCCGTGTCACGCGGGTGAGGGGAGGCCTTCGGCGGCTGCCGCCTGGCGGCGGAACCTGTCGATCGCCGGGCCGTGCAGCCGCAGCGCCTGGGCGATGCACTCCAGTTCGCTGTCCGGGATGTCGGCGGCATCCGTGGGTGCTTCGGCGAGGCTGTCGGGAACCGGGGCGGGGGCCCGGTCGAGCGGCGCGGCCAGGATCTCCACCGCGGTCAGGACGTCCACCGCGCCGGCGATGCCCCGCGCGGTGCGGACCGGATAGCCCACCTCCGTCGCCGCCCGGCGCACCCGTTCGCGGCGGGCGCAGCTGAGGTGCGGGGCGAGCTTGAGCAGGCCGTCGTTGATGGTGGCCCGGCGCAGTTCCAGGCGGAGGGCGGCGCCGCTGACCCGGCCGGTGGCGGGGGCGGCCGGTGCCGCGACGGTCAGCATGGTCTGCCAGAGCGGCTTCAGGCGCCGGTGCGTGCGCACCAGCCGTCTCCGCTCCTCGACCACCGGACCCGCCTGGCCCGCGATGAAGCCCACCCCGACCAGGCCCGCCTCGGCGATGGCGAACGGCGGGGCGACATACGTGGACAGCCAGTCCCAGTCCCGGCCGCTCCAGCGGGCCCCGATCGCGGCGAGCTTGGAGGCGTCGAAGATGAGCCCGAGGGCGTAGGCGGTCTGGAGGAATATCACGCCCCGGCGCAGCCAGGTGTCCTCGACCTCCTGGAACCAGGCCCACAGCATCCCCGCGGCGACCAGCGCGGACACCAGGTGCGCCACGAGGTACAGCACCCCGAACTCGCGCATCCACGGCGTGTTGGCGTAGTAGGTGTCGAGGTCGCGGAGCCGCTCCACATGGTGGTCGCCGAGCAGGAACGTCGTCCACAGTCCGGCGACGATGGCGCCGTACGCGATCCAGACCAGGCGGGTGCGCCGGCGCCGTACGGCGGACGGCGGTTCGCGCCAGGTGATGATGAGCCACAGACAGGCGCCGCAGTAGGCGGTCAGCAGCGAGTACACCCACAGCCCGGCGAAGTTGGGGACGCCGCTGATCCGGTTGATGCGGTGCAGATTGGCGGGCGGCAGCGAGGCGAACACGATCGCGCCGATGCCGAGCAGCACCGCGGTGGCCCGCAGGATCGGGTCCTGCCAGGCCCGGCGCAGCAGCGGCAGCTTGATCACGAAGGCCACGGCGAACAGCGCGGACGGCACGGCGTACGCGGCGAAGGTGCCGGCGATGTCCCAGTCCATCACGGCCCGCCGATGTTGCCGAGCGAGGAGGACAGCCGGTCGGTGAGGGTGTCCTGGGTCAGCCGGCCCGCCGCCGCGCCCGGCCCGACCACCTTGGAGAACTTCGCCGCGAGCCGCAGCCCGCACTCCTCGGCCTCCCACTCGGCCGCGGCGGACCGGCCCGCGGGCGCCCGGGTGGCCATGGCGACGACCTCGTCCCAGGGGATGTCCTCCTCGGCCCGGGACAGCAGCCGGCGCGCGGCGGCGGGCAGCCCGTCCGGGTAGTGGACATCGAGGGTGCCGTAGTGGATGTGGCCGATCTCGTGCCCGGCGATGACGAACTTGTGCGGGTCCGGGGCGCGGTCCTCGACGACCACGATGTACCGCTCCTCGGTGGCGAGGGTGACCCCGGACACGTCCAGGTCGGACGGGAAGGCGACGAACTTCAGCCCGACCGGGCGGTCCAGCTGCGGGCTGAGCGTGGCGCACAGCGCGTGCAGGAACGCCTTGGCGGTGGTGGGCGGGGTGAGCGTGCGGGCGGTGTCGCGCACCAGCCGGTCGAGGAAGCGCTTGGGGGACCTGTCGGGCTTGGGCTTGCCGAGGTGTCGGGCCAAAGGGGCTCTCCAGGACGTCGGTTCAGGCACTCCCGGCGTCCCCCGCCCGGCCGGCCGACGCCCCCGCGGCGGTCGCCCGCGGGGCGGTCGCGCGCCCGGCCGGCGCGCCCGCGGCGGTCGCTCCCGCGGTCGCTCCCGCCGTCGCTCCCGTGGCGGCGCGCTCGGGGGCCCGCTCGGAGGAGATGATCATCTCGGCCAGATCGGCGAGGGTGGCGAGCTGGCGGGCGTTCATCTGCGGGGCCCGCGCGGCGAGCCGGACCAGTCCGCTCTCGCGCAGCCGCAGCAGCGGGTCCGCCTCGGCCTCCAGGCTCTGCACCACCGGCTGCAACGCCTCGTGCAGCGCCTCGGGTTCGTCGGCGGTGAAGTAGCCGGCGGGCAGGCCGAAGAAGCGGCGCAGCCGGTCGGTGTGCTCCAGGCTCGGCATGCCGCTCTTGCGCCACTCGCTCAGCCACTGCCGGCTGGTCCCGGCGATCCGGGCCAGCTCGTCCAGTGAGTACCGCTTGCCGTCCGGCCGGCGCCGGGTCTCGCGTATGAAGTCCAGCCGCTGGCGCACCCGCTCGGCCAGCCCCGTCTCCGGTGCCCGGCCGCCGGAGAGGAGCTCCACGACGGTGGCGACGGGAATGCCGGTGCGATGGGACAGGTCGGCCACGTCGAGGACCTCCGGCAGCCGCCCCGGCGGCCGTCCGGTCAACTCGCCGAGCCGGTGCAGGGCTTCGGCCAGCTCGGCATAGGCGTCACTCACCGGAATCCCCCCTGGGCCTGTCGTGGTGTCGTGCTCGGTGACTGGCCCGACGAGGTTACCGGGTCGTCGGTTCCCCGGCCAGATGTGACAAGAGCCCCTGCGGAATTAGGCAGCAATCGTTGACAGTCCGGGGTGCGATGGGTGAGGATCACGGCACAGAGAGCAAGATCCGACAGACCCGTCCCGGGTGCCGCCTATGGGGGAGCGGCATCCGGGGCGCCCTGTTCGCCTCGCACGAGAAGCCTGACCCCCTTCTCCACGCGACTGCCATGGACTCCCTTACGCCTGGCCGTCGTGCACACGTTTGGTGAACCTCTCTCTGCATGAAGGTGAGGCGTCGATGACGCAGCCCGTCCTTCTGCTCGGGGCCGGCCGGGCCGCGTACGGCGAGTTCCCGCTGGCCCGGATCGCCGCCGGCCGCCCGGTGGTGCTGGTCGCGCCCGCGCCGCCCGCCTGGGCGCGGCCGTACCTGGCCGGCCATGTCGCCGCCGATCCGGGCCGGGAGGCGGAGACGGCCGAGGCGGTCCTGCGGTACACGGCCCGGCACCGGGTCGGCGGCGTCCTGACCTGGTCCGGGCGGTACGTCCGCAGCACCGCGCGGATCGCCGCCTGGCTCGGACTGCCGGGCCTGCCGTACACGACGGCCGCGACCTGCGCCGATCCCTCGGCGGTACGGACCCTGCTCGCCCGGCACCGGGTGGTACCGGCAGCCGTGGAGGACGCGGAGGACGCAGAAGGGCCGCTGGTGTCCGCCGTGGCCGTGGTCCTCGACGACGAGGTCCGCATCACCGCACTCGTCCGTACGACCCCGGCGCCGCCGCCCGCCGAGGGCGCGCTGCGGCACTCGGTGCACGCCCATGACCCGCTGCTGCACAACCGGTTCCTCCGCCAGACCGTCGAACGCGCCGCCCGCGCCCTCCGGCTGGCCCACACCGTCGCCCATGTCGGCCTGCGGCTGACCTCCCGCGGTCCGCGGGTCACCGGGGTCACTCCCTGTCTGCCGGGGGACCTGGTACCGCTGCTGGTGGAGGAGGCCACCGGGGTCGACCTCGCGGGCGCCGCGGCGACGCTGGCCACCGGCGGCCTCCCGGACGTGTCGCCGACCCGCCAGCGGGCCGCCGCCGTCCAGTTCGCCCGCCCCGCCCCGCCCGCCGGCCGGCCCGCGCACTGGGTGGTCACGGGCGAGGACACCACGGAGTGCGAGCGCGCCCTCGACCACCTGACCCGCTCCCACCCGCGACCGGCCCTGTCCGACGCACCGTGGGAGCCGCGCGCGGCCTGAGCCGGTACGGGGCACGGCCGCCCCTCGGCGTGTGGCCTGAGCCGGTACGGGGCACGGCCGCCCCTCGGCGCGCGGCCTAACCCGGTACGGGGCACGGCCGCCCCTCGGCGCGCGGCCTAACCCGGCACGGGGCACGGCCGCCCCTCGGCGCGCGGCCCGACCCGGCACGGGGCACGGCCGCCCCTCGGCGCGCGGCCCGACCCGGCACGGGGCACGGCCGCCCCTCGGCGCGCGGCCCGACCCGGCACGGGGCA
>NZ_JBVIJC010000036.1:0-80293 GCF_055581605.1 Streptomyces sp. NPDC031418 | reverse complement strand
CGTTTCCCGCTGCTGAAGATTCTGACCCGTCCGGCCCAGCAGGCCGCCGACACCTACAACCACATCGTCGTCGACACCCTCGGGCTGAAGGGCCTACTACTAACCTGGGCATTCGTGCTGCGCAGTTTCTTCTGGTTGCCCTTGACGATCAGGATGTAGTGGGCGCCCCGGACGAGAAGGTACTCGGCGTGCTCGCGCTGGGTGGGCATCGCGTCGCTGGTGACTCCTCGGAGTTCGTAGGGTCGGTGGGCGGCCCCGGGCTGCGCGAGAGGTGCCCGTCTTCGGGGACCGGGAGGAAGGCCTCCTGGGACGGATCCGTCTCGCGAGTGGGGCTGTGAGCACGCCGGGCCCTACATCAGCCGGGCGATATGGGGTGGGAGAAACAAGTCGCGAGTGCAGTGCTGCGCCCACTCCTCGGCCGCCTCGGGACGACGGGCGTACATGGGACATACGTTGCAGTGGCGGCTGTGCGGCTCGGGCACGTCATCGGGATGCACAGCGACGATGTGCTTGGCGATGAGCACCTGTTCACTGAAACAGCCAGCCGGTGCGTGCATCGCTGTCGCCAGGCTGAGCAGTAGCTGCATGCATTTCGCGCACCCGAACATGAACGGTGGAGGGACAGGCAGCTGCTAGCCGTCCTCGGCGTCCACTACTCGCTGCCCTCGCCAGGCAACTGGTCGGCGGATTCGCGGCTCGATGGTACGAGTCGGAGCAGCACCTCGCCCGGGTGTCGAGCAGGGCCACACGTGGGGCTGTGGATGTAGCTGTTGTGCGACGAAGAGTCGCCCATCCAGTGCAGGGGCATGACGCGGGGGCTGGAGACGTCCACCGACATGTGACAGCGGATGCAGACGACGTCCCGGCTGCTCGTCGCCGCTTCAAGCGCCTGCCCGTGTGCCTCGCCGAGGGGGACGGCGGTCTCGCACCGCGGACCGGCCAGGCACGCCGGGCACGCCTCGACGTGCTGGAACCACGCGACGTAGGTGGTGACCTTCGCGGCCCTCGCCTTGAGGCAGCGGTCACAGGTGCGCGGCGGCCAGTCGGTCATGCCCTTCAGGAAGCGCAGTTCAACCGGGGCCGTGGCCAGACACCACATGCACTGCTCGCCCTTGCGCTGGGGCAGGCTCATCTCGCCGGGCGCGGGCATCTCGTGGATCAGAATGAGCTGGCTGACCCTGTCCGGCAGCTCATCGTCCCGATCACTCTGCGGCTCGGTGGACCGCGACGGGTGCGAATCCATTTGTTCCTCTTTCGTGAACCCCGCCCCGCCGGCGCCTTGCGGGACACCGGCAGGACGGGCCCGCCTCACCGGCCCCTTCGGAGACCGGCGAGACGGGGTCTGCGGGGTGCGGCCCTGACCCGGAGCGGCCGCCATGGGGGTGCGTCAGTTCACAGTCCGCGCCAGCACCAGAGCGAGGACGGGAGCGGTCACCACGGCCACGTACAGCAGCAGGCCGAAGACGCCTTTCACGCCTGCGCGCCCAGGTTCTCCACATGGATGCACAAGGAGCTGACAGAGCGGGCAAGACGTTGAGCATGCGCGATCCCAGCGGGCAGCGTGCCCTTCGGCTCCACGTCGAGGCGGCGCCTGGCCTCACCGATGCAGGCGAGCGCCGCCGCACGCAGTGCCGTCTCCTCGCAGCCCCCGGCGGCCGTCTCCACCTCCGGGATGAGGACCATGAGATGCCCCCGCAGTCGCAGGGTGAGCGTCTCCAGTTCCTCGGGCAGGGGCGGCTCGGCGTCCTCGGCGAGCAGGCGGTCGACAGCGGCCCGCATCGTCTCCAGGTCGAGGGGCAGCGTCCGCTCCGCGGCCGTCATGCCTCGTCCTCGCTGCCCAGGACGCCGCCCACCATCACGAGGGCGAGCACATCGGCCGGCCGGCACAAGGCACCGACGAAGGCGACCGGCACGGCCCAGTACGAGGACAGCGTGCGGCCGTCGAACGCGGTGAAGTCGATAGGCGGCACGCCGAGGTAGGTGCCGGTGCCCAGGCACTCGACGACCGGAGACACCCAGCCGGCAGTAGTACCCGGCGGCACGAGCGCGTAGTAGCGGCGCCCGCGCGGGTCATGCACCACCGGACCGCCCGCCAGGTAGTCGGTGAGCCGCGCGCGCACAACGGCAGGCTCCTCACTGCCGGCCGCAGCATGCACGATGGCGTCAGGTAGACGCACCGCGTCGAAGCGCACGCCCAGGGGGATCAGCGCGAGCTTCGCCACACTGCTCCACTCCTGACGCACCACACTCGGCGTGGGATGAGCGGAAGCCAGCCACTTCACGACGGCGTAGCCAGGTGGCACTGCGGTGGGGGATGTGCGGGCCCCTCCTGGGGCCGTAGTCTTGGTCATGTCGACGCTCCCTCGCTGGTTTGAGCGTTGGCCACTCCCGGGGCCGTGTCAGCGGTCGCCGGGTCTTGCGTGGCGCTTGCTGTGGGCAGGGCCTTCCGCACCGCCTCGCGTCGGCAGCCGCAACTGCGGACCTGCCAGACGCGCGCGGCACCGCGGACGACTACTTCGCCCGACGCGTGCAGGGGCCTGTTCACGGCTCCGCAGTCGAAGCACGCCTCGCCGTGAAGACGGACGATGCTCACTCGACGGTCGACAACCGTGGGAGTGAGCGAGCGTGCCTCCTGCATCTCCGTGCCCATCTGTGTGCCTGCGCGTGCACAAATGGTGAGGGTGCGGAAACGTCAGAAGTACCCCAGCCAGGGGTACCTAGTGCTGTGACCGGAAAGGTTCGCCGGGTTAGGTGCGGACGAGCAGTTTGACTGGGCTGGGCAGTCTGAATGCCCGGGGGGAGATCGCGGCGTGACTATCACCCTGCATGACTTTGATGGTGAGCACTCGCTGACCCTCGATGCCGGCGACCTGGCCGCTGATGCGGCAGTGGTTGCCGCCGGACACGAGCCGAACGGGTACTTCTGGGAGAGCTTTGTGCAGTTCGCCTGGCCGGATCTTGCTGAGCGCCTCGACTTCGACAGCGAGGGCGGCATGTTCTGTGCGCTCGGGAGCTTGAGTGACCTCACGCAGCTCAAGACTGCCGTTGAGCTTGTGATCTCGAGCCCCAGCGCGGTTCGCGAGCTTGTTGCCCGTGCGGAGACGGCAGGCGTTGAGTTCGACGACTGATGCTGTGCCCAGCAGGTCTACCCGTTCAGGCCGCAAGCTGGAGAGATCTGCCGCCCCAACGGATGTGTTTCTCGCTACGGATACGTGCGCGTTCGCATCGTTGGGCGGCGAGGGCGTCCGGGTGGCGGGCGTTCTCGTTGCGCCAGCGCAGGTAGGCATACAGGGCGCGGGTCTGGACGGTGTGGGGGGTTCGAGTTGGCGAGAGTGAACTGCCGCAGGGGCCCGAAGTGGGCCTCGATCGGATTGGCCCAGGACGCATAGGTCGGGGTGAAACAGAGCTCGACCTTGTTCCGGTCGGCCCAGCGGCGGATCCGCCGGTTCAGATGCGCGGACAGGTTGTCGAGGATCACGTAGATCGGGGCGCCGTCCGGGCGGGCCGCGCGGATCGACCGCAGTGCCGCCCAGGTGTGGTCGATGCCCTTGCGGCGAGGACAACTCCCGAAAGCCGGTCGTCGCCAACCGAGTAGCAGCAGTGGAAGTAGGTGATGCCGTGGGTGCGTCGGTAGGTCGCCGGCAGCCGGTCCGGATCCGACCGAGGAGCCCAGCACGCTCCTGCGATCGGACGGACGCCGAGCGGGCCGAACTCGTCCAGGGCGAAGGTCCGGTCCGGCCGCTCGGTGAGCGCGGACTCGATCTGGTCGAGCTTGGCGCCGAAGTCCGGGTCCGGGGACTCCTTCCAGGTCATGGTGCGTTGGAAGGAGATTCCGCGGCGGAGCAGTAAGCAGCGCAGGGGCTCCCGGCCGATCCTCACCGGACGGGCGATGTTGCGCCGCAGATGCTCGGCGAGCTTGCGGATTGACCAGCGGGTGAAGGGCTTGCCCAGCACGGTGGGCCGGGTGGTGGCCGCCTCGATGACGAAGTCCTCGTCCTCAATGCTCAGCAGGCGGGGACGGCCTCCCGCCCACCGAGGGTCCAGACAGGCCAGCCCCACCTCGTTGAACCGGTGGATCACGTCCCGAACGGTGTCCTCGTCGGCCTTGACCAGCTGCGCGATCACTGGGACCGGGCTGCCGCCCGACGAGGCCAGCAGCATCATCGCCCGCCGGAACCGCACCGAACTGGTGCTTCCCCGCCGGACGATCCGCTGCAGCTTCTGCCCCTCCTGCTCTGTAAGCCGGCGAACCCTAACCGGTGATGCCATACCCGCCCCCTTGCCGAATGCCGTCACTGGCACTCAGCACAACGAGCAACCCGGCAAAGGTTCGCGGTCACAGCACTAGGCGGTGTCTTCAAATGATCTTGCCTGGTGGATCATGGTGTCGTGATACGTCGTCATGAACTGTCGGATGCCGAGTGGGAGTTCGTCCGGCCGTTGCTGCCCGAGTCGTTGCGGGGCCGGAAGCGGCTGGACGACCGCAGGGTCCTGAACGGGATCGTGTGGAAGTTCCGGACCGGGACGGCCTGGCGGGACGTGCCCGAGCGCTATGGTCCGTGGGCCACGCTGCATACCCGTTTCCGCAGGTGGGCGGCGGACGGGACGTTCGACCGGATGCTGCGAGCCGCCCAGGCGAGAGCGGACGCGGCGGGCGACATCGAGTGGCTGGTGTCGGTCGACTCGACCGTCGTCCGGGCTCACCAGCATGCGGCCGGGGCCCGAAAAAGGGGCTCTGCGACCCGGCCCTCGGCCGGTCCCGAGGTGGTCTGACCAGCAAGATTCACCTGGCGTGTGACGGGCGGGGCCGTCCGCTCGCCTTCGTCGTCACGGGCGGCAACACCAACGACTGCACCCGGTTCACCGCCGTGATGGAGGCGATCCGGGTGCCCCGGATCGGACCGGGGCGGCCCCGGGTCCGACCCGATCACGTCCTGGGCGACAAGGGTTACAGCTCGAAGGCGATCCGAGCCTGGCTCCGCCGCCGGGGCATTGCCCACACGATTCCCGAGCGGGCCGACCAGGTCCGCAACCGGGCCCGACGAGGCAGCCGCGGAGGCCGCCCGCCGGCCTTCGACAGCGAGGTCTACAAGCACCGCAACGTGGTGGAACGGTGCTTCAACCGCCTGAAGCAGTGGCGGGGTATCGCCACCCGGTACGACAAGACCGCCGAGTCCTACAAAGCCGCCGTCACCCTGGCATCAATTCTGATGTGGGCGTGACATTTGACGACAGGACCTAGGGAAGGGACAGATCACGTGGCGGAACACCACTCCGCGAACGCGGTCAGCGTTTCGGAGTCCGCTCGCCGCAGGCGCCGCAAGGTGGATGCGTCCTCTCGTACCCACCGGTGGTCTCGCGTGTGCTGAGGTGCGATCTTCCTGGCGACTTTCAGTGACTCGAACGCCCCATCCGGCATACCGGCCCAGAGCTGGGCCCGCGCCAGCTCGATGTAGAAGCCGGACCGGCGTTCGGCCGGCAGGCTAGCGGGGGGCTTCCACTCGTGCGTAACGGCCAGAGCATCACCGATGTGATCGCCACCAAGGCTGACCGCAACCGACACCTGGTGGATCCTCACGGAGTCGGGTCCGAACGCGGTGCCGTAGTACACACCCTCCTTGACAAGCTTGGCGAGGCGCTCAGCCTCACCGAGGTGCTCGACCGCGGCGTCCGAGTCCTGGGCGCGGCCAGCGATGACGGCGGCCCTCATGTGCAGCGCTCCGCGGACAGCTCGCTCTGCGGCCATCGACGGCGCCGGCGCGGCGTCGACGGCCTGCTGTAGAGCTCGCAGGCCGGCGGCGTGCGCGCGCGCAGCGAAGAAGGTCTCGGTACGGACGTAGGCGACCGACGCGGACAGCAACGGATCGCCGCCCTCCGGCGCAGCCCATCGCATGAGTTCCACAAGGCGGGCCGACAGGTCGTGCGCCCCCAACTTGTAGGCGGCTGCGTCGGCGGAGCGGTAGGCGCTGACCAGGAGTCGGGCCAGTGCAGCCCGGTCAGCCCCGTTCGCCCCCTGGTAAGCGCGGGCCAGCTCTGCGAGAAGATCGGGAAGGTCACGGACGATGCGCGTGTACTGGGCGCCGAGCCTCCAGCGTTCTGCCATGTCCACCGCAGACCGCAGGTCGGCCATTGGGCGCACCGGACCGTCCTCAGGACAGTCATAGGCAGCGATTGCTACCGATAGCGCCGGGAGGCCCTCTCTCGCCTGCGAATGAGCGGGGCCGCGGTCGTGTCGCAGGCGGGACGGATCAACGCCGAGCGCGTCGGCGATGGCCTGGAGTGTTTCGTCGGTGACACCGCGTTCCCCGCGCTCAAGCTTGCGGATCGTACCCAGGGACACGCAGGCAGCGGTAGCCAGCGCAGCCTGAGTCATCTTTGGGCGGACGACGCTTCGGTAGTAGGCGATCCGCCGGCCTACTCCCCCGTCGGTGTTGGCGGGCATAGTGTCTCCGTTCGGGCATCCGCACAAAACGGTACTCGCGTCGAACACCGCGCGTACTCGATGCATCAACTCGGACGGCTTACACAGCTGTTGTCACCCCACGATGCTGATCAAGTCCATGAGCCCACTGACGCGCCAGTCCGCGGCAGCAACCGTTTCAGGCGCGTCTGCCCAGAGGTTCCCCCACGGGCCGCGCCGCAGGTGCGCCGTCCGCAGCCCGGCCGCCTTCGCCGGGTGCACGTCGTTGGCCGGGTGGTCGCCTACGTACACAGTGCGGTCGGCTGGCGCCTCGGCGACCTCGAGGACCTTCTGAAAAAACTCCGGCTGAGGCTTGGCCACGCCCCACTCGCCTGACGTGACGATCAGGTCTGCGGGCAAGGCCAGCGCGCGAAGCAGGTCCCCGGCGCGGGCGGTCTGATTTCCTGCAACGACCACTCGGATGCCAGCCTCACGGAGGGCTCCCAGCGCCGGACGGACGTCGTCGTACAGGTCGGTCTCATCCAGGCGCTCGCCGCAGCCGGCCGCCTCCCGCGCACGATATTCAGCCGCGACGTCGATGTCGGGACGTAGAAGCCTGAGAGCCTCCGCATTGTCCTGGCCTCGGGCCACGACGGCACCGACAAGCGCGGACAGGGTGTGGCGAGGGACCTGGAGCCAGTCAGCCCAGGCAGCCCAGTAGCGGTCATCCCGGGTGAGCGTCTCGCCGACATCGAACACGATGGTCTCAATCACCCGGCGAGCTTATGGCCTCCCACGGATGCATTTGAAATCGAACACATGATTGGATTTGGCCATGAGTCCGATTCCCGACGACTTCGCACCAACGCAAGAGGCATGCCACGACACCTACCGGGAGCTGGCCGTACGGCCGCGCACCGCCCTCCGCCGACGGTTCACCCATCGGTCGTCGGAAGCGCTGTTCCACCCGTACGTGCAGGGCCAGCGGTCGGCGGGCTGGGCAGCCCTTCATGGTGCCCGGCATGTCCGAACTTCCTCCTGACCCGTCGCGGCTCCGGGCGATCCTGGTGCACCTCGAGCGGCAGATCGCGGAGACCGACGCGGTCGGCATCTACCTGCGGCTCCAGCGGGACGCCGTCCGAAGAGCCCTTGCCCGGGCCGAGCGTCCGCCTCAGCAGTCCCGGCTGCGGCGCAAGCCAGAGGGGGGTGGCCCACTGCCGGACTCGGCCCTGCCCGCCTACGTCATAGAGCAGAAGCGGACTCCGCACGGACCTGAGCCGGCCGTCGTCCACCTGGCTGACTGTTCGATGATCCAGGGCGCGGCCCACCGGATCCGGGCCGACGAGGCGCGGGCCGCGCTCACCGACCCGGCCATCACTGCGTGTGATTTCTGCCGGCCGGACACCGAGCTGGGCATGGACCTGGCATGAGCATCAGGTGCCGAACTGCCCGCGCGGTGGGCCGGCCGTACATTCGGACGCATGACCGCGGTGCCCAGACGCATCGCCCCTCAACGGACCGGGCTGCCGCCGCTCTGCTGCTCGGCTGCTCCCCGAATCAGGTCGGCTACTGCGCGCGCTGCCTGGGGCTGACCTGCCGCTACGGGCCCAACGCCCCCCGCTGTGCCGGGCCTGCCGCGCAGCCGACGCCGCCAAGGGCTCTCGGGCTGATCGTTGCCGGTCAGCCCAAGGCTGGCACCTGTCCGAACGCGGCGACGTCCTTCCTCGCGGAGACGTACGAACCGGGCGGGATGCCTCCAGACCCCACGCTCATGAGGTGATGACCCGTACGCCTTCCCACTCATGTCCGGGCCCTGACAGAGTCAGCCGCTCGGCCACAAGGTGCGCCGCCGGGACACCACGGAAGCGGTGATCGGCACGGTCACCGGGACCGTGCGCCGCGGGACAATACTCAGGCGGGCACGCCGGAGCGGGCCGCGAGGCCTCGCAGCTCCGGCGTGGTGCGGCCCGAGACGAGGAGACCGCTCAGCATGGCCTTCACAGCGGGGCGCGCGTGGGTCTCTTCGAGAGCCAGGCGTTCGGCTTCCAGAAGCGCGCCGATGCACTCGTCCCGGCGTTCCCAGCGTGCGTAGGCGGTCGCCCGGTCCATGAAATAGAGGGCCTGGCGCTCGACGGTGGGCAGGAGCTTCGGGTCGAGGGCGTCGGCCGCGGCGATGGCGGCTGACGGATCTCCGGCCTTGTACTCGGCGCTGATGAGATGCAGTGGGACCGTGGCGGGATTGAAGCCGCCCGCGGTGCCCCGCAGGTGTGCCGAGAGTCCTGGCGATGGCGGCGGCTCCGGCGGTGAGCTGCCGCATGCCCTGCTGGTCGCCCTGGTAGGCGACGGTGTAGGCGGTGCACTGGATGAGCAGCCCTCGCTGCGCAGCACCGGCGGCTCCGGCCTCGCCGAGGGCGGGGTCGTCTGCGGCGTTGAGGGCGAGGGCGAGGGCCTGGTCGCGCCATCCGGCCTGGCCGGCGAGGACAGCCTGCTGGCGGGCGGTCCGGAACTTCCACACGTCCCGTTCAGGACCCTGCGGTCGTCCAGCCGCTTCCGGCCCCGCAACGACTCGGGCAGCAACGGCCGGACGAACTCCCACTCGGCATCCGACAGTTCATGACGACGTATCACGACACCATGATCCACCAGGCAAGATCACTTGAAGACACCACCTAGTTGGCCTTACGGCGCATTCGACGGAGGTGCAGAGCGCTGCTGGGATCCCCAGATGCAGCCCTGCATCATCGCCGTAGTGACCTTGCCCTTGAAGCCTGCTGCCGGCGTCAGCCGGTCCTGGCACCAGAGATAGACGTCGTCCGCCATGCCGGATCCCGGGTTCTCCCCTTGCTTGGCGAGAGCGGCGGCGAAGTCGTAGCCGCGCTTGTATTGGGCGTCCGCAATCGAGCCGGGCTCGTATGGATTCCCGTAGATGATGGGACGCGACGGGTCGGAGGCGCCACCTCGAGGCATGAACATGGTGATCAGCAGCACAGCAGGCAGGCCAACCAAGACCGAGGCGAACAGCCAGCCCATCTTCTGGGACGTCTTCTTGCCGACCGCATAGGACAGCATCGCCAGCGGGATGGCCAGAAAGAACGCCAGGAACGGGATGATCACTGCACCACCAGCCACAGGTCAGGCCCCCCTCTTCGCGGCTCAGCGGCGCCATGGTACGCCCCGTGATCGGACACGGAGGCGCGGGGTGTGTGGTGCTCGGCGACGCGTGGCTGCCGAACACCACCGGCCGGGTGTTGCGCTCACTGGCCAACGAAAGCGCTCAGTCACACGTACGGGCAACTGCAAGCCCATGCAGTCGACAGCGGTTCGGCCCGGAGCCCCCATCCACGGTTGCGGGCCGGACCACTCGTGTACGACGGCCCAGCAATGCTTCTGGGCGGGACCGGGCGCCTCGGGGACGCCCGGCCTCAGGACCCGCTGACTCTTAGTCGATCTTCACGAGGTGGACCTGGTCGTTGAAGGATCCATACCGCCCCGCCGAAATGCCCTCGGTTGGGAGGATGGTGCACAGGACGGACCGATAGAAGGTGGCCGTGTAGTTGGTGGCGTTGTAGAAGCCGTAGCCCCAGGCGTCATCAGCGGCGGAGTAGCATCGGTTGGTGTAAGGGGGCGCGATCTGCCAGCGCTTGCCGGTGAAGTCCTTGTTCTCGTAGATGCAGACGTGGCCGATGTCGCAGACCGGCGCGACGCGGAAGGACTTGGCACGGTCGCTGATCTTGGGCGCGCTGTTCTTATAGCGCAGGAGGGCGTAGGGCTGGCCCTGGCAGGAGTCGTTGTCGAAGGCTTCGAGCTGGCTGACTTCGCTTCGGTTGTTCACGATGGCCGCTGGCCGGGACGATGTGCCGTCCGGCCACCCGACGTTGGCCTTGTAGCACTGGTGTGGACTGAGGACGACCTCCTTCTTGATGCCCTGGTAGTCAGGCTCGGAATAGAAGCAGTACTTCCCCTCAGAGCAGCCGTGCACGTCGGCATCGGCGGCCTGGGCGGGAACGGCGTACAGGGCTGCGGCAGACAGGCTGAGCGCGGTAGCGAAGCGCGCAATGTTCTTGATCACAGCTCCGATAATCGAGACACCGGACTGATCTGAGGCCAAGTCGCCGGACTGTCACCCAAACGGATCATCACCTTCCGGCCACCCTCCCGAATAGCGCGCCCGCGGAATACTGCCTCTTCACCAGTTGGACGGCGATGCCCAGGCCGATGAGTACCGGGTGCGGGTACGCGCCCCCGAGCACGTACGGCCGGTCGACGGTGTTTCCTACGACGTGGTGCCCACCGAGCGGCTGCCGCCGCCGTCGCCGGTGCGCAAGGCGCTGGCACCGCGCAGGCCCGCCGGGGGGGCCGAAACTAGGCCCCCGCGGGCCCGGCGGCGCCCTCGCCCTCTGAGCGTCACGTCGTACCCCCCCTCGCGGTGCGCGACCGTTTAATCCCAAACACGCCCATACGCGTTGCAGGCTGGATAGAGTCCCCCCGTATTCGCTCGACTTCAAGGGGGGTCCCTTTTGCGCGCTCGTCTTGCCGCCTCGGCCATGGCCATCGCCGTCGCAGGCGTCTTCTTCAGCGCACCCGCCGCGTCCGCGGCGACGCTGCCGTCCACCAACACCGCCCACCACTGCGTCCACCACACCACCGGGGTATGCGGCTGGACACACAGCAAGAAGCCCAGCAACAAGTACGAGACCGCGAAGTGCAAGGACGCCTCGCTCTCGTACTCACGCCACTCCCAGGGCACCTGCTCCCACCACCACGGCGTCCGCTACTGGTTCAAGTAACCCCCCACCGCCACCGCGGGGCCTCCTCCTGCTGATGCAGGAGGAGGCCCCGCCGGCGTGCAGCCCCGCCGCGGGACGCCAGACGGCCCACCTCGCCGGGCAACGAGACCCGAATGGCCGTGGTGGGCCCGCCCACGACCCTCCGCCCGCTTATGGCCTTCGCGCCCGGTGAAGCCCACCCGCGAGCCCGCCGTGTCTGCGGCTGCAAGATCGCGGCCGCCCAGTGAGCGAACCAGACCCTGGATGTGGAGGCCGCGGAGCTTCCCCGGTTCCTGGTCGTGGCCGGCCGTCCCGGTCTCGTTCACCGTCATCGGGTGCGAGGCGCCGAAGGGCCCCGCGCTCTTGGCATGCCGCCCATCTCCGTTATCTCGCGGTCCGCCGCCAATGGCCCCACCCACCGAGGGGTGTACAGCGTCACATGATGGCTGGTCACTTCCGCGGCCAGAGGGGTAGGTTCTGGTCCGGCCGCTCATCACCGGCCGTAGATCACAGGCCAAACCACACGAAGAGGTGGAAGTGACCGCGCCGCCGGTGTGCTCCGCGGTCTGCAGAACGGGGAGTCCATGACCAGTCAACACCGCGCGTTCACTGCTGCGGGCATGCTTGCCGCCAGTGCCGCACTCGCCCTCGGCGCGAGCCCGGCCGGCGCCACGAGCTCGTCCCTTCCCTACGGGCCCGGCCCCCAGGACCACTACACCGTGCAGAAGCAGCCGGCACCAGGCACCTGCCACTACCGGCACGACCACGCCCAGCCGCTGCCCGACAGCCACTGCACCCCCGGTGCACTCAACCCGAAGGTCACCCCCCAGACCCTCAAGGCCACCATCTGCAACCCGCACGGGTACACCTCGAAAATCCGTCCCCCGGCCTCGGTGACGGGCCGTGAGAAGCTCGCGAACGCCGCCTCGTACGGCTACAAGACCGATAAGGCGAGCCTGCACGACGCCGAGTACGACCACCTGGTCTCACTGCAACTGGGCGGCGACCCGAACGACCCGCGCAACCTCTGGGTAGAACCGCCGAGCCCCGGACACAGCCCGGGCGCCGGCCCGAACAACGACAAGGACAAAGTCGAAACCCGCCTGCACACAGCCATCTGCAACGGACGAGTCACCCTCACAGCAGCCCAGCAAGCCATTACCTCAGACTGGGTGACCGCCGAACAACGACTCGGCCTGAAGTAACAGCCACACCGTCGGCGGCCGCCACCCACCCCGCGCTGCCCAGTGTGGGTGGTGGCAGTCATGCCGGGCGACCACCAACACCGTGCGGCCATCCCTGGCGCGCCGGCCAGGGCAGCCAATCAGGTGTCTGTGGTGTTGTTGGGCGCGCGTGGGGCGGGCGACGGTGTGAGCGTCCGCGGTCAGGGCCCCCGCCCGCAGCGCGGTGGAGGGACCCGCGACCAGGTGCTCGTGCGGGATGTGTCGGGCTATCCTTCGGGTCCCTCCCCCGGCCACCGCGGCGTGCGCCAGGAACGGCGGGCGAGAGAGGTTGCCAGATCCTGGGGTGGTCCGGGTCAGGCCGGGGCAGTCGCAACTGCCCGTCGACCGGTCAGGGTGAAAAGACGACGCCGTACTGCCTGGCGAAGCGGTTGGCCTCCGCTGTGGAACCGCACATCGAGCGCAGGTAGAAGGCATAGGCCACCGACTTGACCTGCTCCTCGTCCAGGCACAGCGACCACCGATTGCCGGCCCGGTCAAAGCACGCGGTCCGCACCCGCTCCGCCAACCCAGCCGCCGGCGGCACCCGCAGCCGCGCTCCGCTGCTCAGATAGACGCGCAAGGCGTCCATCTCCGCCGGCCGCAGCTCGACCAAACGCTCCCCCTCTGCCGGGCACTGCCGCACCGGGACGGGGCTGGCGTCGGTGTACGTCAGAACGTCATGGCCGTACGAGGTGAGCCGCGCCGCCCACAAGATGGGCCGGCCCGCATGGGCGGACAACTCCGCCCGCACCAACCTGTCCGCCAGCTCCGCCAGCCCCTGCCCGGCCGCCGCCTCCACCGCCTGCTGCTGCTGGGGACGCAGCTGACCGGACAGCACCCACCCCCACTCCGCTTTCACCTCGGCGTCGCGCAGAACCCGCAGAGCCTCCAGCCAGCCCTTCCTCCCCCGCACGCCCACACCACCCCTCGACGCAGCCCGACACCGGTGGAAGAACGTTAGGAGCCGGGCTGCGGCCAACGCGCCCGAACAGCCGAAAGATCACCAGCACGTGCGAGAAGATCACCGAGGGCCGCACCTGGTGCGGCCGGGGCGGGCGGCCGGGCACTCCAGGACATCCAGAGCGCGGGCCGAACCCACGGCCGGTGCAGGCGGCCGGAACGCCGGGACAGCCGCTGAGCACACCCGCGAGCAGCCTGCCCCAGTATCCGGGAACGAGTCGCAGCAACCACGCCCGGACGGGCCCGTTTCCGTCAGCGCCGACGGAGTTCCTGCTCCCTCGGGCCGCTCATCAGTGTGCGGTGGGCCGATTCACCAGATCGCAGGGGTCCGTGTTCGCTCCGCACAGCACCACGCAGACCTTCTCGCCGTTGCCGGGCCGGTAGCTCCGGCTCACAGCGCCGGGCCGGGCCGTCAGGTCCCGGTCGGGGACGTGGCGGTCCGGTGACGTGAGCGCGGCCAGAGCGGTGGCGGCACCGTGCTCGACGGCTACCTTGCGGTGGTCCCACAGTGCCTGTCGGGCGCGGATGATCTCGGTGTCCGGCACGAGGACGGAGTGCACTCGGTCCTGCCGGGCGGCGTGCAGGGCCATCTCCGAGGTGCGGCGCGCGCCGAGGGAGTCCGCGGCGATCGAGTCCACGGTGACGTCGATGAGGGCGCCAGCCTGGAGGGCGGCGTGGAGGGCGCGGCAGTTCTCCGGTTCGACTGCGACGGTGCGGATGCCGTGGTGCTGGGCGGCGGTGGTGACGCCGGTGAACAGGCCGCCGCCGCCGACCGCGACCACCACGGTGTCCAGGTCGGGGATGTGCTGGCGGATCACCCTCGGCAGCGCGAGCTTCGTCAACCACCGCGACCCCAAGGCCGCCCAGACCGCCACCCGGCTCGCGCTGGCCGCGCTTGACCCAGAGGAGTTCCCGGTACTCACCGGACAGCTCGGCGCCGTCCTGCCCGCCGTCGTCGGCCACGAGGTCTACTACGGCGCCCTTCGCCAACTCATCCACGCCGCCGCGGAACCCGGGCAGGCGGCCGAGGAGACGTAGGCAGGCCAGATCACCGAGAGCCGCCCGACACGGGCGCGGGGTGCCATTCAGGCACGGCTCACCCACCCGCGGTGCCCCAACGTTGTACGCCGAGGTCGTCTTCTCCGACAGCCTCTGCCAGCTGCTGCCGTTCATGGAGCGCTTGAGCCAGGCCCGGCAGGCCGACCTCAGGCTGGACGGCAGCGGCGGCCTGGGCGGCCTCCTCCTCGTCCGCCGCTTCTTCGGACCTGAGATCCTTCCGATATGGCGGTGGAAGCCCGGCTCGAACGTCGCCGGTGGCGACCGCGTCAGCGAGGTCCGCCTCAGTCAGCAGTACCTCACCGTCGCCCTGCGCACCGACGACCACGGCGAGGGCGACCTTGGGTTCGACGTGCTGGTCTCCTGCCCGGTCGACCCCGAATGCAGCGGCCGCGCCTGGGCGCCGACCTACAGCGTCATCTGCCTGCCCCGCGCGCTCAGCGGCGAGCTGGACCACCGAGACGACAGCGTGTGCGACGTCCACGGCGGCTTCGACGACACTCCCCGGGAGACCGACGACCACGCTCTGCATGAAGCCGACCGGAGCGTGCGATGAAGGTCAGCCGTATGGACATCATCCTCGTCCGGGTCGCCGCGTACACGGTCGCGTTCACCGTCATCGGCTCGTTTGCCACCGTCGTCGGCGTGCTGGCCTCCAGGCCCGTCACCGGAGATGCGGCCCCGATCGTCTGGGCCCTGGTCGGTATCGCAACGGCCGTCCTCCTCGGAGTCGGTATCGACCACCTGACCACCCGGAGCCTGCATCGCGTCCCCATAAACGCCGCATCCACACAACCCCGCGACGAAGGGACGTCATAAGCCGCCCCGACACCCCGCACCCGCATCCCCTGACCCCGGCCGATCTCCTGGAGGAAGATGAGCGGGCGTACGGCTGACCAGACTGCCACCTGCCCATCCAGGGCGGGCGCGCTGGCCTGGCCGCACACCGCAGCACCGTCCACCACGGCCGTGACGACCCCCGGCGCCGCATCACCATCCAGCTCGACCTCTGAGCCGCCCCCCTCACAGCGTGACGGACGCTCCGTGCCGCCCGGCGCTTCCGCACCACGGAGGCCCGGGCGGGCGCGGTGGCCCCTCAAGCACTGGCACGGAGAGGAGATGGGCGTCATGGCGCGCACCGAGTTCTACGAAGTCGACGTCCCGATACACGACACCACCAACCCGGCCGCAAGGGTTTTGTGACTGAGCGTTTCACTTGGCCAGTGAGCGGTTGACTTGGCCAGCCGAGCGTTCGCCATCTGCATCGATGCCTGATCATTGTGTGGGACGGCGGCCGTGAGACACAGCGATCGTGCCGCTGATCTGGTTGCATAGGGCCTCATGAGCGGCATAGCCACACCCGTCATCGCTGTCCTCGGCACCCTGCTGGGTTCGACGGTGACGCACGTCTTCCAGCAGCGGTCCGCGCAGCGCACCGAGCAAAACTCGCGTCAGGAACGGCTGCGCCAGGAGCGGTTGGACGCTTACGGCACCTACTCCGGCCTGTTGGTCAACTTCCGCCGGGCCATTCTGCACCACTGGTTCTGCGTGCACGAGGGCAATGACGCCGACGACGAAGTCGCCCTGCGCAGACTCTCGTTCGAGCTGCGCTCCAGCACCGAACACGCCCTGTACCGCCTCCAACTGATCACTGACGATCCCGAGCTGGCCACCGCCGCGGCCGACGCCTTCACGGCGATCGGCAAGATCGATCGCGCAGCGAACCGCGCCGACGTGGTCGCCTGTCGGGATGCGACCCAGGAGCTGATCAACACCTTCGTCGCGACGGCACGCCGGCACGTCTAACGAGCTCGTGCACGGTAGGCGGGGAGGCGTCGAGCTCCTGATCGTCGATCATGGTCGTGTGGTGGGGAACGCGTCTCGTGCAGCGATCATCAGCGACCGGAGGATCACTGGCCTGTCGGCCGGCGTGATCGCTGAACTCGTGGCCAAGCTGGGCCCGTTGTGGCATGAACGGCATCAGGCCAGGCTTGCGTCCAGGCAGCGGAAGCGGGCCGTAGGCGCCGGCGCGAAGCACCGGCTGGTCTTCGTCGACCGGCTCCTGGCCACCCTCGTGCACCTCCGTCACGGGGCCACACACGACGTGCTCGCCTGCTGGTTTGGCGTGGACCGCTCCACCATCACCCGCCCCGTCGGTGAGGTGCGGCCCCTGCTCGCCGAGCGAGGCTGCACCGTCAGTCCCGGCGTGCGGTTGCGGACGCTGGCCGAGGTCGTCGACCACCTCGGCTCCGACGGTAGGACCGGGATCGTCGACGGCACCGAGATCCGGGTCCGGCGGCCGGCCGCCAGGCGCAAGGACCGGGACAAGTTCATCTCCGGCAAGAGCAAGCAGAACGCCGTCAAGACCACGGTGCTCACGGACGGGGACGGCCGGGTGCTGTTCTGCAGCCCGACCAAGCCCGGAAGCTGCGCGGACATTACCCACGCTCGCCAGTTAGGGCTGGTCAAGCTCCTGGCCGACGGGGCCGCCGTGGAAATTCTCGCCGATGCCGGCTACCAGGGCCTGGGCGCGCAGACCAGCGGTCAGGTGGTGACACCGCCGCACCGCAAGTTCAAGAAGAACGCTCCGGACTGGTACGAGGAGATGTATGAGCGACAGCGGAAGGCACATTCCTCACGACGCATCCGCGTCGAGCACGGCATCGCTCACCTGAAGAACTGGCGAGCTCTGACCCGCCGCCTCGGCCGCCGCGAGCACATGAGCGACACCGTCCAGGCCGTCGCCGGCCTGCTGTCCCACCAGCAAACCGCGGACCTGACGTCGGCGCGGCAGATGTGAACACCGAGCCCCGCCGCCATCCTCGACGTCTCCCCGCCTACCGTGCACGAGCTCGTTAGTGCCGGGACAAACTCGCCCTGACCTTGGAGATCGTCAAGCACACCGATGGCATCGCGGGGTTCGTGGTGCTGCCCAGGCGCTGGGTGGCCGGGCGCACGTTCGCGTGGCTGATGAACTCCCGCGTCTGGCCCGGAACTACGAAGCCCTGCTCGCCACCGGCGAGGCGATGAGCCGGTGGCCGACGGTCACGCAGATGAGCCGGCGTCCGGGACGGCCAGTGTGCGCCGGCCGGCACTCACCGCCCCCGACGCCTCCAGGAGGAGCCCCCCGCGCTCCGCAGGCGCCGGGCATTCGACCGCAGTCCCTCGACTTTCGCGGCGTCGCATCAAGGCCCAGATCCACCGCGATCTCCTTGGCCCGAAGCGGTCCGTGGCCCGTAGATCGCTGCTGGTCCAGCACACCCAGAATGCACTGATAGTCCGGCGCCACAACCATCACAGGCAGCCCTTGCCCCCAAGGCGGCACCGTCGACCCTTGCGCCGGCGCGAGCGACAGCACCGCTTTCTCCTCGGCCTCCGACCCGGCGCTGGTCTCGGCAGCCGAGGCTGCCAGGGCCTCGACCAGCTCTTCCCGCGCGATCACCCGCCGGTCCAGTTCGATCTCGGCGGCCTCCAACACCTCAGCCCACCGGGTGACTTCCTCCCGTAGCCCTTCCACCCGCACACCGCCCGCTGTCTCCCGCTCCTCCAGCATTCCCAGCACTGACGCCATCGCGCGCCCCTCGCTCACTGTGCAGAAACAAGACGCCGCATGCTTCTCTCATTCCGAGCTACACCATGCCTGACCAGCAAAATCAACGGATCAGTTCTGTTGAGATACAGCTTCTCAGGCCAGAGCCACCCTGTATCAAGGGTTGATGAGCGTCATGTCCTGGGCCATGGCTCCAACATTGGTGCGGCATGGTGGGATGGTTTCGCCAGCGGTAGTGAGCGTAGGGCGACGGCGTACGCCGGAGCGTCCTGCGTGGATTTTCAGGTGACGGCGTACATGTATCACGCCTCTTTTCGAAACTCCAGCGACCAGTCTCTTGCGCATTCGATCGTAAAGAGTTGCGAAGTGACCTTCTGGGATACGGGGAGGGTGTCGTCGTCCCGGTTTTCGCACGATGGTGCGGTCGTTTCCCGCTTTACGTCTCACTCTGTTGGCCGAGCGCGGCAAGGGCGCGCTAGGGTCGCGTCGGAGAGGTCCCGGGCCAAGGCTGGCTACCGACAGGCCGGGACCCCTCCGCATTTTGAACCGTCGTCAATTCCACAGAGGGAAACCGATGACCGATCGCAATGTTGTGTCCGGCACCGTGGTGTCTGGAGCACGCGTGGAAGGTAGCAGCGGCAGCGGATATTACGCACGCCTGCGTGCCTTCGCTGTCACGCTCAGCCTGGGCCCCATTGTCGTACTGGCCCTGGCCTGCGTTCTTCAGGGCTCCGGCTGGCCAGCCGCAGGGTGTGTGGCGTTCGCGGCGGTCGCAGCTGCCGCAGCCGGCAGGTCCCGGCTCGAATACTTCTGGGCGCGCCTGGACTGAACCAGTGCCGTGGGCCCCGAGCATGGCCCCGGCGCCCACCGCACGCCGGAAGCCAAAGTGAGCGGGCCGGCCAGGAAGGGAAAAGTGGTGGCAGATAGTTCGACGCAGCCGGACAGGTGCGCGATGTGCTCCGGTCCGTTGGTACAGAAGGTGGGCGCCGGGCGGCGGCGCCGGTACTGCGGCATCGCCTGCCGCCGACGTGCGCAGAGGCAGCGGCGGGCCAGCCAGACGAAATTCGTTGAGCAACAGGGCCCGTTGGGCAGTGCAGTTGCTGCGGAGGTCCATCGCCTGGCGGGTCAGCTGGTGGACAGCGAGATGCGTCAGGAGGAGTTGGGAACGCTGCTGGAGCGCGCTGAGGCGATCCGCCGGGAGCTGGATATCTACACCGCTGCTGCGGTTCAGGACGCCCGGCACCGGGGTGAGAAATGGGAGGCTGTGGCCCGCGCCGCGCATGTAGCGCCGGAGACGGCCCGGGCACGGTGGGGACCGGAGCGAGTCGCCCGGATGATGGTGCTGCACGCCAACGACAAGCAGGCTGCTCCCACCCGGTGGCGCGCTGCGCGGTCCGTGCCCACCGGGGAGGGATGGGAGAACGCGGGCGGTGACCGGCGGGAGACGGCCGGCCCGGTGGGCATGCTCGCTTCGGCACTGACCCAGTTGCAGATCGCGAGCGGCAAGACGATCCGCGAGGTGGCGGATCTGGCCATGCTGTCGCCGTCGTTCATCTCGCGGGTCCTGTCCGGGGACCGGCTTCCGACTTGGGACCTGGTGTGTGCGCTGAGCAAGATTTTCGGCTCCGACCCGGCGGAGCTGCGGGTGCTGTTCGAAGCGGCCCACGGGATGACGGTGCCGCAGCGGCAGCCTGCCCCTGCTGCCATTGAGCAGTTGCATGCGGCGGTGCGGGGGCTGTATCGGGCGGCGAAGTCGCCGAGCCCTGAACGGATTGAAATGCTGAGCGGCAGGGCGGTGAGCGCCAAGGAGGCTCGGCTCGTCCTGTCGGGCCGCGACGTGCCCGACTGGGGGGTGCTGTCTGCTCTGGTGTGCACGCTGGGGGGGCGGCCCTCGGAAGTGAAACCGCTGTGGGAGGCGGTGCACTACGCGTTCTTGATGGTCGACGACCCCGGCCTCCCCGACGGCATCGCGCACATCGCATCGCCTGAGGCGGAGCAGTGACTGCGTCCCGGAGCGCACCCCTTAGCAGCGGGGCCGACTGTGTCCCCACCGGCGTAAGGCGAACTGCGGATCTGCGTTACGACGGCCTGCGGGTGGAGCGGTCTGCGGTGGCTGCTTTCGCGGCTTTCCGTGAACGCCTTTACGAGCCCTACTTGCAGTACTCGGCGTTGCGGATCGGCCAGTACGGAGCGGCGGAGAGAGCTGTAGCCGCGGCGTTCACCGAGCTCGCGGTGTCATGGACCGTGGTCTTGGGCAGCTCCGGGCCGGCCGCTGTCGCCTGGGACATCCTCCATGATCATATCGATCAGGCGCTCGGCGGGCATCTTCGGCCTTACCCGTTCGGCCGGCCTGTGCGCTCTCTTCATCTGGAGGTCCAGGTGCTGCACCGCCGGCTGCTGCTCAGTTCGGAACGGATCGCGGAGGTGCTGGGCATACCGGTGGAGGATGTGTGCGGGCTGCTGCTTCCGTCGGGGCCCCGAGGGGGTGACAAACGGCCATTTCACAGCACGCCGGTGTGATGCACCTCATACACTGTGCTGTCACGGCGTCAGGTGACGTCTCGTGACGAGGCCGGAGGGGGCACGGGTGAATTTGCCGTATGGAGTGGACGTATCGGTTCCGAGTGTGGCCCGCATGTACGACAGCCTCCTTGGCGGCAAGGACAACTACCCCGCGGACCGTGCCGCCTGCGAGGAGCTGCTCACACAGGTGCCCAGCATGCGGGAACTGGCGCTGAACAACCGGCAGTTCCTGCGCCGGGTGGTGCACACCCTGGCGGCGGACTTCGGGATCCGGCAATTCATCGACCACGGCTCAGGGCTGCCCACGCAGGACAACGTGCACGAGGTCGCGCAGCGCGTCGCCCCGGCGTCCCGGGTGGTGTACGTCGACAACGACCCCATCGTCCGTGCCATGGGCAGTGCCTTGCTGGAGACCAACGAACGCACCGCAGTACTCCAGGCCGACATGCGGGACACAGACGCCATCTTCGCCAGCGAGCCCGTACGCCGCCTCATCAACTGGAGCGAGCCGGTGGCCGCGTTGTTCGTCTCCGTACTGCATTGCATCCCGGACGACAGCGGGCCCGGCGAGCTGATCGCACGCGTAGCCGACAGACTGCCGCCCGGCAGCATGATGGTCGTGTGCCAACTCGTCAGCGACAGCCAGGCAGTCCGTGATTTCGTCACAGAGTTCATGGACGCGCAGACCCAGGGCCACTGGGGCCGCGTACGCGAGAAGGCCGACGTCCAGGCGTTCTGCACGCCGCTGGATCTCATCAAGCCGGGGCTGACAGAGGTGTCGGCCTGGCGGCCGCAGAACGACGACGTCCCCCAGCAACTGACGTGGGAGTGGGAGGAATACGGAGGCGTGGGCTTCGTGAGGCACTGAGCCGTCGCTGCTTCCTGAAGAGAGGCGGTTGCGGCCAATTACCGCCAGGTGTCGAGTGCCTCCTGCAGCAGTGACGGGGTCTGGTCTGCGGGAGTTGCAACGCCGCACAGATGGTTCAGCACAGCCTGGTACCGCTCGGACTCCGACGGCTTCTCACGGTAGACAGCGCCCTCGTACTGCTCCAGGTACACCATGTCCGGCAGGTAGTCAGGAGCGAAGAACCGAAGGTGCACGATCGGGTGCCCGATCGCGCCGGCGGCTCCCACGGACAAAGGGGCGATGTGCAGGCGCAGACGGTAGCGCAGTTCCTCCAGCAGCGTGAGCAAGTGGGAGATCTGCCGATACATGACGCCGGGGGTTCCGACCTGGCGGCGGAAGACCTCGGAGTCCATCACAGCGATCAGGCTCGGCGGGTCGGTTTCGCGGCGCAGCATCTCGATGCGAGCACGTCGCATGCGGACCCGTTCCTCGATCTCCTTGGCCGGCATGGTGGGATGGGTGGCCCGGATGACGATCTCGGCGTACTCCTCGGTCTGCAGCCAGCCCGGCACCAACTGCGGCTCGTAGGAGATGATCCGCTGTGCCGCCGGCTCCATCGCGAGCAGCGGGCGCAAGCTGCTCGGTGCGGCATGGGCGAAAGGCTGCCACGCTTCGGGATTGGCCGCCTCGTTCACCAGGACCGCGATCCGCTGGCGCTCCGCCGGGTCGCGCACACCATACTCATCCAGCAGGCGCACGACCTCTGCGGGCTTCAGCGATGCGAGTCCCGTCTCCATGCGGCTGATCGTGGATTCGGAGGCACCGATGCATCGAGCCGCCTGGCGGGTCCCCACACACGCGTGGTCGCGGCAGCGCCTGAGGTGGCCCGCAAGCGCTTTGCGGTGCGCGGCCGAGCCCCACTCCGGGCGGTGCGGGAAGCCGAGAATGGAAGGCGCCTTCTGTTCGGCTGCCATACCGGGTGCTCCTATCGACTGTTCAGAGAGCCCGAGTATGGCAGCCGACTATCAAGCATGTCAGGAAGTGGCCATAAATCTACGCTCTGTCACGCGAGAGCGAAGTCGAACTCCCCGTCCCTGACTCCCGCGAAGAAGGCTGCAACCTCCTCCCCCGTATACACAAGGGCCGGCCCGTCCGGGAATCGGGAGTTCCGCACGGCCACACCGCCATCAGGCAGGCGAGCGACTTCCACACAGTTCCCGTTGCCCCCGCTGTGGCGGCTCTTGCGCCACGCGACCCCCTCAATCATGCCTGCACTGACGCCGTTTTCTACCCGCTGCATTCCTATTCGCGCCTCTCCGAGTCCCGCCCGGCCAGCACCGCCCCGAAGGAAGCCATGACCGACCAGGTGTGCGAATTCCTTAGTCCTGCAATTGCAGAACCACACTTGCAGGAACGATGAACAGGCCGGAATAGTGACGGTCAAGACGGCACGCCAGGCTCGAGAGGGCAAACAAACTCCGAGGGACGGACGATGACGCCACCTCACAACCGCGACAATCAGCCACTCTTCCCAGCCGAGACTGCCAACAGCCCGGAGCGGCAGCTCTTCCGCGGCGCGCCGGCCGTGTGGACCCCCAACCTTGCCGTGCGCACAGGCCTGGGAAGCACCCCATTTGCCGCGAGACAGATCCCGCCCACGACCAAGTGCTGCTACGTAGCACGACAGTTCACCCGCCAGACACTGCGCCGCTGGGGCCTGAACAGCATCTGCGACGACACCGTGCAGGTCGCTTCCGAACTCGTCGCGAACGCAGTCCGCCACGGTCAGACACGCGCCATCGCATCAGGCACCCCGCAGACTGCCGTATGGCTTGCCCTCACCCTGCGCCCGCGCACCCTGCTGTGTGTGGTCCGCGACCCAAGCCAGCGCCGGCCGCGCCTCACCTGCCCGCCACCCCTGGCTGAACAGCACCGCGGACTTCCCATCGTCAACGCCCTGAGCACGACCTGGGGCTGGACCGACGACCAACAAACCGACGGGAAGTCCGTATGGGCCCGTCTATCACTCCCGGAAGACTGAAAACCACTCTGCCCACACCCGGTCACTGCCTGCTCCAACTCTGACCTGCGGGACGGCCGCCCCCTCGGCAGAAGACAGATCCAGGGCGACCTAGTGCTCTGACCGAGAAGGTTCACCGGCTTGCGGAGGTCCCGGCGTTGGTCAGCGAGCGCCGTACGGAGTGACAGGCGATCCGCTTGATCCCGGCCGGGATGAAATAGGGGCGGTGCGGGAGTTGAGTGTCGCGACAGGGCGGCCAGTAATCGTCGCGTCGCCCTCGGACTGCCGTCGAAAGGCAACCCATGCCCCTGCTGGGCCTCGGTGTTTCTCTTCAACAGCGCTGGCCGCTCGACGACGGAGCCAGCGTGCTCCGCGCCGCACGCCACGCTGAAGACCTAGGCTTCGACCACGTTGCGGTCGGCAACCGTCTACTGGACAGCGGTTTCGGCCTCGACACGGACCCGCTGGTTCTGCTGTCGGCCGTCGCCGGGGCGACGACGCGCCTGCAACTGCTGACGTCCGTACTCGTCGCGCCGTACTACCCGGCGCTGGTGCTCGCCAACCAGGCAGCCACGCTGGATGTCGTATCCGGAGGACGCTTGATCCTGGGCGTGGGCACCGGCTGGAATCCTGACGAATTCGCCGCCGTCGGGGTACCCGCCCGTGAACGGGGTGCACGTACCGACGACCACCTCGCCGCTGCCAAGGCCCTGTGGGCCCGGCGCCCCGCAGACTTCGACGGGCCGTTCACGACACTGCACCAGGCGCACTTGGGAGTGCCTCCGGTCACCACCGGCGGTCCGCCCATGTGGGTTGGCGGACACAGCGACGCTGCCCTGCGCCGTGCGCTGCGGTTCGGCGACGGCTGGTACGGCACAGGCGCCGACGCCGTGGAGATCACCGACGTCCGGCGCCGCTTGCGTGACCTCGCCGAGGCACAAGACGCCGATCGTCTGACGCTCGCGTCGGCCGCGTTCCTTACTCCGCCGGGTCTGCCTGCGGCGGTTCCGCCACCGGGACGACCACTGGCGGCACTACGCCCACTGCAGAGAGCGTTGCCGACGACCTCGGTCGGCTCGCCGAGGCAGGGCTTGCCGCTTGCACCCTGGGGCTGCCTGTCGCGGCTGAACATGTCGAGAAGGCCATGGAGTGGGTCGCAGCCGAGGTGGCACCGCGGCTCACCTGATGCCGTGGCTGGAAAGACCCCCAGTTTGATCAAGCTGCCGCTTCGGGGACGTCCGCCCTAGCCGGTTCGCGGGTGGCGTACTGCTCCGCCGAGAGCCTGCCAACCTGCGGGTTCATGGCGAAGGAGGCCATGGCGTCGATACAAGCGGCCGATCCGGGCTTCAGCGTACGGAAGGCCGGGGACTGATCCACTCCCGTCTCGTCGCCGCCAAAGGACCTGCAGCCAGGGCCGAGCTCGCCGGGGGTGAGAAGCCGTTGCTCGAGCTGGCGGGCGGTCAGCTGGAGCATGCCCGAGCCCGCAGCCGGAACGGACGACCAGTTCCTCCTCGTCACCGACACCGCCAACCAGCAGCACCGTCCCGGAGCGCCGCGCCCCTGCCCTTCCCGGCCGGGCGCGGCGCTGTGCCAACCGCGCGGGCATGTGTCGGCCGTGGGGAACCCTGTGACAAGATCCGCTGGCATGTCATCTGTCATGTCGTCTGCCATGCCTTCGTCGCCCACGGGCCCCTCAAGAACCGGTTGCCGTCTGCTGGTCGCCCTGCTCGCCCTGCTCGCGACAGCAGGCTCCACCGTGGCCGAGGCCGGCACGCCGTCCGGCCCGGCGCCCGGCGCCGCGGTGAGAGCGGCCGAACCCGCGACGCCCGACCGCCCCAGCTACGACGTGAAGCTGCGCGCCGACGCCGACGGCTCCCACTGGGCGGGCCGGCAGACGGTGTCCTTCCGCAACGCCTCCAGCCGGCCCCTGCGTGAGGTGTACATACGCCTGTGGGGCAATGGCGAGGACGGCTGCGGGACATCCGGAAGGCCGTCCCCCGTCCGCGTCTCCCACGTGCGCGGCGGCACTCCGGGCCGCCCCGGCGTGAAGTGCACGGCGCTGCGCATCGCTCTGCCGAGGCCGCTCGCCCGCGGTGAGCGGACGGCCGTCTCCTTCGACGTGGCTCTCACGGTGCCCGCACGCAACAACCGCTTCGGCCGCGAAGGCGCGTTCCGCTTCCTGGGCAACGCGCTGCCGGTCCTCGCCGTGCACGACGCAAGGGGGTGGCACCTCGATCCGTATGTGTCGTACGGCGAGAGCTTCTACACCCTGGCGAGCGACTTCCGGGTGCGCCTCGACCACCCGTCCGCCCTCAAGGTCCCGGCGACCGGCAGCACATGGACCCGCCGCGGCGGTACCGGGCGTACGGTCACCTACAGCGTCGCCAAGCGGGTGCGGGACTTCGCATGGGCGGCGGGCCCGTTCCGCACCGCGACCCAGACCTCGCCCGACGGCGTGCGCGTGAAGTCGTACTGGTCGCCGAACACGCCCGCCGCCGGTGTCCGCCTCAACCGCAAGGACGCCGTCGCCGCCATCGACCGGTTCGGCAGGGAGTTCGGCCGCTATCCGTACGGCGAGATAGACCTCGTGATGACCCCCGGGTTCGCCGGCGGCATGGAATACCCCGGCCTGGTCATCCTCGGCACCAAGGAGGAGGGCGGCGCCACCGTCCATGAGATCGCCCACCAGTGGTGGTACGGCGTCGTGGGCAACGACGAGTACAACTCACCCTGGCTGGACGAGAGTTTCGCTCAGTACGCCAACGCGCGCTACTACCGCTGGGACGGGTTCGAGTGCTCGCCGGACGACTCCTGGCCGAGCGCCACCGCCGCGCTCACCAACTCGATGGCCTACTGGTCTACACACCGTAGCGAGTACTTCCAGGTCGTGTACGGGATCGGCCCCTGCGTCCTGGCCGAGCTGGAGCACGTCCTCGGGGCCGGCACCATGGCGCGCCTCATCAAGAAGTACGCCCACGACCACTGGTACGGCGTCTCCACCACCGCCGACTTCAAGAAGGCCGCACAGTCGATGACGCACAGGGACCTCGGCCCCTTCTGGCGCAAGCACCGCATCCGCTGAAGTCGCACTCCACTCGCGGGTGACGGCCGTACCCCGTCGGCGCCACGACGACGGAGACCGACGGGATACGCGGGCAGGACGGCGTCATTCCAGCGGTGCATCCCGGTTGATGGGGCTTCAGGAACTGAGGCACGACTGGAGGGTGGCCAGCGGGGGCTGACGCGCAGGCAGGCACAACTTCCGGTGATCACGAAGCGTCGGCAACGCCACGTTCGGCAACAGCTACACGAACGTGGGGAGCCGCGCAGGCGCGCGGTGCGACGGCAGTGTCCGCCGGAACAGTCGGGGAAAAGCTGGCGCAGCTCCCGCTGGACCTGCCACGTAACAACTGCAGAAACTGCGGCATCGTCTGCGATGACGCCTGACCGAGCCGGACCACGTGCGGGAACAGCTGGCCGCACCGGAAGGGACAGCCGACACCCTGCACCCCTTCAACCTGGCCCTCGCCCTAGCCTGCGAGAGCGCGGTGGAGGACCTGCACCGTCTCGCGGCGACCGCTGAAGGCGATGAGCGCGCGGCGCTCCGCGAGGTGGTGGCGCCTGTGGTGCGGGCCCTGGCGTGCGTGTGCGCCGGGGCGCCCGGGCAGGCGGCGGCGTTACTGGAACCGCTCGCCAACGTTCTGGAGGGGCTGGGAGGGGTGCGGTGGGAACGGGACCGCAGATGTGGAACATGGGATACAGCAGGGGGTGTGCCGGCCAATGGCCCCTGCTCTCCCCCGCCCCCTGACCCAAGCCGCCATCACTCCCCCGGCACCTCGCATCCGTGCCCGACGGTACGCGCCGGCGGGTGCCGTCCGACCCTGCGTGTGTGCGGGGACTCATCGGCTGGCCTGGGTGACGCCGCTCGCCAGCTGCCCCAGGAGGTCGGGAGCCACCCCCGCGGGCGCGGGGACGACTGCCTGCCGCTCCGCGAGGTGCGACAGCCGCTCGAGCTACCCCCGCGGGCGCAGGGACGACACGACCACACCCGCCACCACGCGGCCCCCCGCGTTCTCGCCTTCGCCAAGCTCGACGAGGCCGCGCCCACGCCCGGCTCAACGACGCCCGCGCCGCCGGCGCCGCGCTCGCCGCTTCCGAACGGCTCCTGGAACGCGCTGACACCGCCCTCGGCGGCGAACCCTCGTGGATCAGCTCCTACACGCCGGCCCGCACGGCCGCCGACGCCATCGAGATCCACCGGGACCTGAACCTGCCCGATGCCGCGCTGCGCTGGAACCGGCGCACCGCCCCGATGCCCGCCCATCAGCGGATCGTTGGTCCGATATGCCGCTAACTGACGTGCAGTGGGCGCGTGTCGAGCCTTTGCTTCCCGACCGGACGCCGAAGCCAGGTGGCCGATGGCGGGACCACCATGAGGTGATCGACGCGATCGCCTTCAAGTTCCAGACCGGAACGCAGTGGGTCCACCTGCCGGAAAAGTACGGCAACTGGCGGGGCGTCTATAACCGGTTGCGAATGTGGGCCGCCGACGACACCTCGGAGCGCGTGTTCATCGCGCTAATGGCTCAAGCCGACGCCGAGGAGGACCTGGCCTGGGCTGTGTCGGTGGACTCCACGATCGTGCGAGCTCATCAGCACGCGGCCGGGGCCCGCAAAAAGGGCCCTGGCCGGCGAACCGGCCGACCATGCCATCGTCCGGTCCCGCGGCGGGTTAACCGCAAAGATCCACATCGCATCCGACGGGCGCTGTCGACCCCTCGCGTTCACTCTCACCGCCGACCAGGCCAGCGACGCCACCGCCTTCACTGAAATCATGGCCCGTCTGCGCGTTCCCCGCCGCCGAGGACGGCCCCGCACCAGGCCCGACAAGGCGTACTCCTCCCGCGCGATCCGAGACCATCTGCGCAAACGTGGCATCCGCGCGGTGATCCCTGTTCCGGCAGACCAACAACGTCACCGACTGCGTCGAGGAAGTCAGGGCGGCAGGCCACCGGTCTTCGACCGCCAGACCTACAAGCAGCGCAACACCGTCGAGCGGTGCATCAACCGCCTCAAACAGTGGCGTGGCATCGCGACCCGCTATGAGAAGACCGCGACCATCTACCTTGCCGGCTCCACATTGCCGGCATCTTTCTCTGGTCCGCACGCTGACCATCGTCTACTCGACTTGAACCGCCAGCCGTTCAGCAACGACGAGCAGATGGCCGCTCATGCCATGAATGGACGGATCGCTGGCAGTCCTATAGGCGACGTTGAGCAGTCGCTGGTAGGCGTCGGGGTCTCGTTGTGCAAGAGCAGCGACTTGCGGCTGCGCCCAAGCCAGGATGCCCTGGGAAGCGAGCAGGCGCAGCACACGGAACCCATGGTCCTCGAAGAGCGCCGCGACGTCGTCAGGGCGGGTGAGGTATCCACCGGTGAAGCGTCCGGGCCGCGGGTCGTCGTAACGGCCTTCGTCCAGGATGAGGTCGACCGTACCTGTGGTGAAGGCGGCGGACCCTTGCTCAAGTACGGTGGACACCAATCGCATGTAGCGAGGCATCACGGTTGCAATCAGCAGCCCACCTGGCCGCAGGACTCGATGAGCTTCCCGTACGGCCTGATGGCGGTCGGTGCTGGAGGTCAGGTGGTAGAGGGGCCCCAGACATAGTTGGGCGTCAAAAGAAGCGTCCGGGAAGGCGCTCAGATCACGTGCGTCAGCTTCCGTGATGGCCTCCACGTTCGCGGCGTACTGCCGGGGTGCCAGCGTGACGCGATCTCGGGCAACGTCCAACAACGCGGGCGACAGATCGGTGAGCGTCACCCGGTAGCCGCGGTGCGCGAGCCACAGGGTCCATGGGCCCGGACCCCCACCATTGTCCAGAATCCGCGAGGGTGCAGGAGGCAAGTACTCCTCAAGCGCCCGCCCGTGCAACGCCCACTCAACGGCGCCGTCCGCGGGCCTGCTCAGCCGCTCGGCCTCGCGTTCTGCTGACTGCTCGTAGTAGTCCCGCACAGCGGCTACCGGATCGGGCTCAGTCGCTCTCGTCACAGACCTCATGATCGAGCCCCGGCAAGGCGGACGTCCCAGTTGCCGGAAAGGCTTCATGGCACGGACACATTAGCCTCTTGATCCAAACGAAGCGGCCTAGTAGTACTTCGTTAGGTTCTGGCTCTGGTTCTGCTTGTGGTTAGTGGTCGGCCGCAGGTGGTGCATGTGCCGGTCCAGCACCTCAGCAGGTCCTGGAGTGTGTCGAGGACCTGGTAGAGGGTGAGACCGGCATGTGTGCTTTTGGGTCGAGCCGCCGCAGGGTGAGGAAGGCCTGGGCGGCGGTGACGAGGGTGACGTGGTGGTGCCAGCCGCGCCAGGTGCGGCCTTCGAAGTGGTCCAGGCCCAGGCCGTGCTTGAGTTCGCGGTAGTCGTGCTCGATCCGCCAGCGCATCTTCGCCCATCGCACCAGGTCGGCGATCGGGGTGGTGGCGGGCAGGTTGGTCATCCAGTAGCCGGTCGGTTCGGCCGCTTCTGCGGGCTGCTCGATGAGCAGGGTCCGCAGGGGCAGCACACCGTTCCAGCGGCTGCGTCCGCCAGCCGCTTCCTGGGCGGTGCGGGTGGCCTCCTTGCCCGAGGGCCGCACCTGGAGCACGGAGAAGCACGAGGTCATCGCGCCTTTGCTGCCCTGCCGCCAGGTGACCTTCTCGAACACGGTGGTGTCGTCAACGAGGCCGAGCAGCGAACGGGGCCTGTCTCGGTAGCGGGGCAGCGTCGGTGGTCCGAGTCCGCCATAGGCGGGGTGATACGGCTCGGCACCGGCAGGTCGTGCGATCTCTTTGGGGTCGACCGCCATGACGTAGGACCAGCCGCGTTCCTCCAGCGCGAGGCGGAAGGAGACGCTACGGCCATAGCCGGCGTCCGCCACGATCACCGGCACCACCAGCCCCTGCTCGGCCAGCCGGTCCAGCAGCCCCAGCGCCAGACGCATCTTGGACACGTGCCCGATCTCCTCGGGCACCCCGGCCCGACGCCGCCGCAGCTGGTCGTCCGCCCATTCCTCGGGCAGGAACAGCTCCCACTCCAGCGGGCACGAGGCTGTGTCGGTGGCCGCGTGCACGCTGACCGCAACCTGGCAGTTCGCCCGCTTGCCCAACACCCCGCAGTACTGCCGGGCCACCCCCACCGACGCCGTGCCGCACTTGGGAAACGACACATCGTCGACCACCCACACCTCAGGACGGATCGCCTCGCACAACCGCTCAGCGATCCGCCGCCGCACCGGCAGCGGATCCCACGGCGACTGATTCACGAACTGCTGCAAGGCCTGCATGTTCCCGTCCGGCAGCCGCTCGGCCATCGGCTGGATCGACTTCCGGCGCCCGTCCAGCATCAGACCCCGCAGATAGCACTCACCCCACCGGCGCTGATCCCGCCGCGGCACCGAAGCGAACACATCGGCAACGAACTCCGCTAACTCACCCCGGAGCCGTTCCACTTCCCTCAACCTCATGCAGGAAAGCTGCCCACCACCAGGCGAGAACACCCGACGTAACGAAGCACTACTAGCGCGTGTTTTGAAAGTCGGCTCCGTTCCTCGTCCCGTGCCGTGATGATCTCGATGTGGGGCGAGGGGATCTTTCTGATGAACAGTGGGCGCTGCTGGAGCCGTTGCTGCCGGTCGCGGTGTCGGGCCGGCCGTCGCTGGGGCGGCGGAAGCTGATAGACGGGATCCGGTGGCGGGTGCGGACTGGTGCTCCGTGGCGGGATCTGCCGTCGGAATACGGGCCGTGGCAGACGGTCTACGGACTCTTCCGCCGCTGGCAACGTGACGGCACCTGGCCTGTGCTGCTGACCGGACTGCAGGCCCGGGCGGATGCGGCAGGGTTGATCACGTGGGAGGTCAACGTCGACTCCACGATCTGCCGGGCCCATCAGCATGCCGCAGGCGCCCGCCGCGACGGGCAGGCCCAGAAAGAACCGCCGGGCGGCACCCGCACGGAGCCCGACGACCACGGTCTGGGCCGTTCCCGAGGAGGCTTCACCACCAAGATCCATCTGGCCTGCGAACAAGGCCAACGGCCGCTGTCTTTGCTGGTCACCGCAGGTCAGCGTGGTGATAGTCCTCAGTTCGCCGCCATCCTGGAAGGCATCCGAGTTCCCCGCACCGGACCCGGCCGTCCCCGTGTCCGCCCACTGCGAGTGCGAGGCGACAAGGCGTACTCCTCCCGCGCCAACCGGGCCTACCTGCGCAAGCGGAGAATCCGCTGCACGATCCCAGAGCCCGCCGACCAGGCAGCCAACCGCAAACGGCGCGGGAAGGCCGGCGGGCGGCCTCCGGCGTTCGACCGCGAGGACTACAAGGCCCGGCACGCGGTCGAATGCGGGATCAACCGGCTCAAGCGCAACCGGGCGGTCGCCACCCGGTTCGACAAACTCGCCGTCCGCTTCGAAGCCACCGTTCTGATCGCCGCGATCGCCGAAAGCACAGGCAGCCTTTGGCGCAGTGTCCGCACAGCATGCATGCGTCCGCGACGCGCGCCAGTTGCTCGACATCGACACCGATCCGCATGCCGTGCGCGACGGCGACGGCCACCCTCCCGCCGGCGTGCGCGACGGAGACATCCAGTTCGGCAGAGTCGAGCGGCCGCGGCCGGGCGCGGTGGCCGAAACAGTCCGGGCACCGGCGTTCGACACGGACGTCGCCGGGTGCGGTGCCCGCGTGCCGTCCCAGCGCGACGCGCAGCACGGCGGCGGCGGTGACGAATTCGGCAGCTAGCACATCGCTTCGATACTGTGTAAGGCGATTTTTTTCTTCGGATGAAAGAATTCGGAAGAATCCGCTCAGATCTCCCAATACCGACGCCCACCAGACGACGACATGCCCGCCGGTAAGAGGGTAGGTGGGTGACGAAATCACCGTTCGACCATAGGAATCCGGCCATCGAAACGCCATGTGGCGCGGATCACTTGTGGCGCGATAATCTCACTGTAAGATTAGGACCACAGGCGATGTGGGCTGGCCAGCCACACCGACAGACCTTTGGGACCTTTTTACCTCACGCCTTGACTGACCATCAATGACGCATTACGCCCTCCGACTCCGGCGAGGATGTGACGGGGAGATAGTGCCTTGAGTGTATCTGTGTCCGACATGCCGCAATACGCGGTTGTCGTGAATGAGGAAGAACAGTTCTCCATCTGGAGGTCGGGACGGGAAGTCCCGTCCGGCTGGCGGCAGACCGGCTTCTTCGGGAGCAAGCAGGAGTGTCTGGCACCTATCACCGAAGTGTGGGTCGACATGCGTCCGGCCTCCCTTCGCGAGGACGTCTGATGATCGCGGTCGGAGACTTGCGGACGCCCCGGCGGGCGTCGCGCACGGTATTTCGTCGCATGATCTAGGGGGAAGTAGTGTTAGGCGGTCCCGCTGTTTCAGGGATGACTATCGAAGAACGCCGTGAGCTGGAGCGGAAACTCCTGCTCGCAGCCGCGCGAAAGCGGTCGGCGACATCAGTTCGGCCTGTGCCCGAAGCGAAGGGGCCAGTGCCCGTCTCCCTCGCCCAACGCCGGCTGTGGTTCTTCTACAAGCTCCGCCTGCACAGCTCGCTCTACCACAGCTCGGCCTGTTTCGAGCTGCTGGGCCCCTGCGACGTCGAGGCCTTGGCCAGAGCGGTCAACGGACTGCTGGTCCGCCATGGCATCTTGCGGACACGCCTGGTGGAGGGTGCGGACGGGGTGCCGCTGCAACACGTGGACACCCTCGGCGCCGACAGCCGCCTCTCCCTTGTGCCGCGCCCTGATGGGTTGACCGACCAGGCCTGGGAGTCCGAGGCCCGTCGACAGCTGACCGCATTCGTCAATCGGCCCTTCGCGCTCGAACGGGAATGGCCGGTCCGGTTATCCTGGTGGGCACTGGGCGAGCGGCGCAGCGTCATCGCCGTCAGCCTCCACCACATCGCCTCAGACGGGCAGTCGATCGACGTTCTTCTGCGTGACCTCCAGCGTATGTACGCGCGCGCGACAGAAACGTTGGATACACCAATCTTTCCGCTTCCCGTGCAATACGCACATTTCTCTCGCTGGCAAGAGGAGCGGCTGGGGAGCGAGGACTGGAAAAGTCAGATCGCCTATTGGAAGGACCGGATCTCAGGGCTTCCTCATGCGCTGGATATTCCCACGGACAGACCTCGCAGTGCGTGTCAGTCCTTTCGCGGTAACGCGGTGGAGATCACCCTGCCCGAGGACATTAGCCAACGCGTCCGGCGTTTCAGCGCACAGCAGAAGAGCACGGTCTTCACCACACTGATGGCCGCTTTCCACGTCCTCCTGCACCGGTATAGCGGCGAGGATTCCCTGGCGGTCGGCACACCGGTGTCCGGACGTCGCCGCCCCGAGTACCAGGATCTCGTCGACTTCTTCGTCAACACGCTCGCGATCCGCGCCGATTTCGGCCCGGAGACGACCTTTGTCGAACTAGTCCGGCAGGTCAGGGACGAACTGCTCGAAGGGCTCGACCGGCAGGACGGGCCGTTCGACCTCGTGGTGAATCACCTCGGCCTCGGGCGTCAGCTCTCGCACAATCCCGTCTTCCAGCACACGTTCCAGTACAACGCCGGGGGCCCCGCGGAACTCTCGCTGCAGGGCCTGGAATGCCGGCGGGTGTGGCCCGAGCCCCAGGCCAGCGACTTCGACCTATCGATGTACATCAACGAAACGGCCGACGGCTTGACCGGCTGGCTGTCGTACAGCACCGGCCTCTTCACCGAGCACACCGCCCAGCGGGTGGTGAGGCACTTCGTCACCCTCGTGGACGAGCTGCTCAGGCACCCGGGACTCCCCGTACGCAACGCGCGGTTCCTCGCCGCGGACGAGGTCCGGGAGCTTCTCGGCGAACTGGCCGGCGGGCCGCGGGCCGAGGTGCCACGCCGGTCCCTGCACGACTGCGTCGCCGAACAGGCACGCCGCCGTCCCCACGCACCCGCCGTCATGTACGGGGACGAGACACTCGGCTACGCCGATCTGTGGGAACGTGCCGGCCGCCTGGCTGCGGAACTACGCAGCCGCGGAGTGGGACCCGGTGACGTGGTGGCCCTGTTGCTGCCACCCTCGCCCGCCGTGAGCGTGGCCGTGGTCGGGGTCCTGCGGGCCGGCGCCGCATACCTCGGCGTCGATCCCCGCTTCACTGGCGCCTGGGTGGACCACGCCCTGGCCGACTCCGGGGCCCGCATCGTGGTTACCACACAGGAACTGCGCTCGCGTGGCGGCGGCCTGCCGACGCTGCTCCTGGACCCGCGCCGAGGCGTTTCCCTGAGCGAGCCCGCCGGGGCGCCCGATCCGGTCCACGCGGTGGAGGCGACCCCCCGGCGGCACGACCTGGCCTACGTCGTCTACACCGGCGGTTCCACCGGACGCCCCAAGGGCGTCATGATCGAGCACGGATGCCTGGAGTCCTTCATCCAGCACGGCATCGCGCCCCTGGCGATGACAGCCGACGACCGGGTGCTCCAGTTCAGCTCACCCAGCTTCGATGCCTCCGTCGAGGAACTCGTGGCGGCCTTCTCGACAGGTGCCACGCTGATCGTCCAGGACGAGAGGTTCGACCTGTCGCCCGTCCGCTTCACCGAGTCGTGCCGGCAGCGCCGCGTCACGGTGCTCGACCTGCCCACCGCGTACTGGCACGAACTCGTCGACGCCGGGACGAGCGCCGCCCTCGCCGTCTGCCCGGACCTGCGTCTGGTCTGCATCGGCGGCGAGGCCGCGGCCCCCGACCGGGTGCGTCGCTGGCAGACCGAGGCGGGCTCACGGGTCCGCCTGTTCAACGGGTACGGCCCCTCCGAGTGCACCATCACCGCCACCTGGACGGACCTGACGGAGACGCAGCTCGGCGACACCGTGCCGGTCGGCCGCCCGGTGGCCCGTGGGGTGGGCGCCACACCGCCGCCTCCGCTGCGCGTGCAGCCGGTGCGGTACGAACGGGACCTCCCCCGCGTCAAACACGTCGGCCTCTTCGGCGCGCTCCACGCCCGGCGCCGGGCCCAGCTCGCCGGAGCCGACGACGCGCTCTTCCACGATGCCGTCGGGCTCGTCTCCGAGGGTCCGACCTGGAACGTGGGCTTTATCCTCGACGGTCAGCTCGTCTGGCCCGACGCGGAAGTCCTGCCCGGCGTCACCATGGCCCTCCTGCGCCAGAGCGGCCACGACCACGTCACCGCCCCAGTCACCGTGGAGCAGGCCCTCACGGCGGAGGCTGCCTTCGCCGCCAACACCGCCGTGGGCGTCCGCGCCATCGCGGGCATCGCGGGCATCGCGGGCATCGGTCTGGCCACCGACCATCCGCTGCTCAAGGAACTCCAGCGGAAGTTACCTGTCCGCGGAAGGCGACGTTCTGTGAAGCGCGGTTTCGACCCGGCGCGTCACGGCCGTTGCTCCGGTCCTGCGTCGCTCCACAGTCCGTCCAGGCGGTCTCTCACCCACATCGCCGCCGCATCATCCGGGTTGCTCGCCATGCGCGATCTGCGCGGTCAGAGTCGGAACCTGCTCACCGGAACGAGGACGGAGCGACAACGGGCACCTCGACAACTGCATGGGCTCTCGGAACATCCCGATCATGCCCGCCGATCACGCCAGCGCACTGGGAAACTTCAGGATCCCCGACAGAGTCAAGCTGAGAATTGGAAGGCGGCATGACTGTACACGTGCCAGTGCTTCAGGTGTGCGTGCACTCGAGTCGCTGTGCCGTTGCCGCGGTGATCTCCTCGGCCGTGAAGGCGCGCATCAGCCCTGACAGCACCACGCCCGGCCGGCGCCTGAGTGTCGCCGCCGCGCGGGGCTGAAGCCGCCGCAGGACAGGGGCGCCGAGACACGTACGACCTCAGAGCCTGTGTCACATCCCGGGCGAACTCCGACGCTTTCCGACTACTCAGATTCATTCCGACTTCGTGGAGAGAGGGACTATGACCAACCGACGGCTCGACGTCTGCCTGATCGGTGCCGGGCCCCGGGGACTTTCGGTCCTGGAACGGCTGTGTGCGAACGCGGTGTCGGCCCCCGGCGACGTGGCGATCACCGTACATGTGATCGACCCGTTTCCGCCGGGGGCGGGCCAGGTGTGGCGCACCGACCAGCCCGTGCACCTGTTGATGAACACGGTGGCCTCGCAGGTCACGATGTTCACCGACGAGAGCGTGACGATCGACGGGCCCTTGGTGCCAGGGCCCAGCCTGTACGAGTGGGCGCGCTTCCTCACCCTGATCGGGCCGCTGGACGATCGTCCCTACGACGAGGCGGTGCTCGCCGAGGCCAGAGCGCTAGGCCCGGACTCCTATCCGTCGCGTTCCTTCTACGGCCGCTATCTGGAGTGGGTCTTCCAGCGGGTCGTCAGGACCGCGCCGGGCGCGCTGACCGTCGTCGAGCACCGGGCCCGCGCGGTGGCGCTCGACGACGAGCCCGGCGGTACGCAGTGCGTCCTGCTCGACGACGACACGCTGCTCGCCGGTCTGCACGCCGTGGTCCTCGCGCAGGGCCACCTTCCGGTGCGGCCGTCGGCACGCCAGCAGGAACGGGCACGGTTCGCACGGGCCCACGGCCTGGGCTACGTCCTGCCCGCCAACCCCGCGGACGTGGACCTGTCGGCGGTGCGGCCCGGGGAGACGGTGGGACTGCTCGGACTCGGCCTCAACTTCTTCGACTACATGGCACTGCTGACGCTCGGCCGCGGCGGGCGGTTCGAGGAGCACGAGGGGCGGCTGCGCTATCTGGCGTCCGGGCGCGAACCGCGGCTGGTCGCGGGCTCGCGGCGCGGACTGCCGTTCCACTCGCGGGGCGAGAACCAGAAGGGGGCGCACGGCCGGCACGAGCCCGCCGTGCTGACCGCCGAGGTGATCCGCGACCTTCGGCGGCGCGCCCGACGGCACGGCGGGATCGACTTCCGCGCCGCCGTGTGGCCGCTCGTGGCCAAGGAAGTGGAGACCGTGTATTACACGGCGCTGCTGACGGCCGAGGGCCGGCCGTCGGACGCCCGGCAACTGCGCGCCCGCTACCTCGCGGCCCCGCCCGGGAGCGCTCAGGAGAGGCTCCTGCCGGGCGAGTTCGGCATCGGCGCGGACCGGCGCTGGGACTGGGACCGCATCGCCCGGCCGTACGCGGGCCGGGACTTCGCCTCGCCCGAGGACTTCCAGGGCTGGCTCCTGGACCACCTGCGCGCGGACCTGCGCGCCGCGCGGGAGGGCAACGTGGCGGGCCCGCTGAAGTCGGCACTCGACGTGTTGCGCGACCTGCGCAACGAGGTGCGTCTCGTGGTCGATCACGGCGGCCTCACCGGCGACTCCTACCGGCGCGATCTCGACGCCTGGTACACCCCGCTCAACGCGTTCTTATCGATCGGGCCGCCCGCGCGGCGGATCGAGGAGGCCATCGCCCTCATCGAGGCCGGGGTGTTGCGGGTGCTCGGTCCCTGCGTCCGGGCCGATGCAGACGGGGCGCAGGGCGTGTTCATCCTCGAATCGGGAGCGGTGCCCGGCTCGCTGACCCGGGTCACCACGCTGATCGAGGCGCGACTCCCGCAGACGGATGTGCGGGTGACCGCGGATCCGTTGCTGCGGCACCTGTTGAGCAGCGGACGCTGCCGCAGCTACGAGATCCCGGGCCCCGGCGAGGAGTCGTACGAGACCGGAGGCCTCGCCGTCACCCAGACGCCCTGCCGGCTGATCGACTCCGCAGGAGACGTGCACCCGGGCCTCTTCGCCTTCGGCGTGCCCACCGAGTCCGTGCACTGGGCGACGGCGGCCGGTATCCGCCCGGGGGTCGACTCGGTGACCCTGCAGGACTCGGACGCCATCGCCCGGGCCGTGCTCGCCCTCGCCGACCCAAGTACGCGGCACCACCGCCCGATGATCGGAGAACTGACGCGATGAACGTCATCGATGCCGGGCTGCTCAGCCCGGTACGGTCCGGCACCCCCGCCGAGGCCGCGACGTCCGACGAGGCCTGGCTGCAGGCGATGCTCGACGCCGAGGCGGCGCTGGTGCGCGCCCAGGCCGCCCTCGGCAACGTACCGGAACAGGCCGCGCGGGCCATCACGCAATGGGCCCGCGCCGACCACTTCGACCTGCCCGAACTGGCCCGGCGCAGCAGGGGCGCGGCCAACCCAGTGGTGGCCCTGGTCCAGCAGTTCACCGAGCTGCTCACCGCCAAGGCGCCCGAAGCCGCCGACTACGTACATCGAGGCTCCACCAGCCAGGACATCTTCGACACCGCGCTGATGCTGGTGTCGGCCCGCACCCTGGACCTCGTACTGGCCGACCTGGACGGCATCGTCCACTCCCTGCACAGGCTTGCCGCCGAGCACACCGGCACTCTCATGCCGGGCCGTACGCTGGCGATGCACGCGGTACCGACGACGTTCGGGCTCAAAGCGGCCGGCTGGCTGGTCTCGGTGCGCACCGCCGCGGCCCGCCTGCACCGGCTGCGCTCCCAAGATCTCGTCGTCCAGCTCGGCGGCGCCGCTGGCACCTTGGCCGGATACGTCGCCTACGAGCAGCTCCACCGCCAGGAGCGGGGGGAGCCGCCGACGGAGGGCTATGCGCGACAGCTGACCGAGCGGTTCGCCGCGGAGACGGGACTCGTGGCCCCCGAACTGCCCTGGCACAGCCACCGTATGCCCGTCGCCGCCCTGGCCGGCGAACTCGCCCTGGTGGCGGGCGTGCTCGGGAAGATGGCGGTGGATGTGCTCTCCCTGGCCCGGACCGAGGTCGCCGAGGTCGCCGAGCCGGGCGCGGAGGGCCGTGGAGTGTCCTCGGCCATGCCGCAGAAGCGGAATCCGGCCCTGGCCACCCTGATCCGCTCCGCCGCTCTGCAAGTACCCGCTCAGGCCAGCATTCTGACCCAGTGCCTGCTCAGTGAGGACGAGCGCTCGGCCGGAGCCTGGCACGCCGAATGGCAGCCGCTGCGCGAGTGCCTGCGGCTCACGGGCGGCGCCGCCCACACCGCCCGCGAACTGGTGGCAGGCCTCGAGGTGTTCCCCGAGCGCATGCGGTCCAACGTCGACCTGACTGGAGGGCTCATCGTCTCCGAGCGCCTGGCCGCGGCGCTGGCACCGGCCCTCGGCAAGGCAGCCGCCAAGGCCGCCGTCGGCCGGGCCGCCGCGGAGGCGGCCGACAGCGGCGGATCGCTCGTGTCGGCCCTCGCTGCGCAAGACGCGACGCACGGGCCGCTGGACCTCGCGCGCCTCGCGGACCTGCTCGACCCCGCCGCCTACACAGGCGCGGCCGACGAGCTGGTGCGCGGCGCCCTGCGCGAGGCGGACGCATGAGCCGCAGTGAGAGCCGCCGTACAGTGAACTCTTCTCGGTAACGTCTCGTGACGCTTTGTGATCTTCGTTCAGGCGGTGCGGCCGTGTTCGAGCTAGTGCCGCATCAAGCAACGTTCGCCCGTTCCCTGCAGATGGAAATCGAGCTGCTGAGGCTGGGATTGACGCATAGCCTGCACGCTGTGGAAACGCAGTGCTCGGCAGCTTCGGCTGATTGGCGAGACGGTGGAGATCGCGCAGGCTCTCGGTGTGGAGGTATGGCTCCGCGGCGGTTGGGCCATGGACTTCTTCATCGGAGAGGTCACGCGTGACCATGTGGACCTCGACTGGTTCGTCTGGGCGAAGGACGCCTCCGCTCTGACCGACAGCCTGCTGCGCTCCGGCTATGAGCCTTTGTCCGGGCCGCCTGCCGATCAACAGCTCGATTTCCGCAAGGAAGGTGTGGAGAGCAGCTTCGCGCTCTTGGGTAAGAACCGGTGCGGGCAGGTTGTGGTCGCCGGAGGCCCTTGGGCTGGGGAAGCGTGGCCGGAGGGCATGCTCGATGCTCCTGTTGGCCGCATCGGGGCACTGCGGTGCCGGACTATCAGTCCTCGCGCTCAGATCGAGATCAAGCAGATGATGCCGGCCTGGGTTCCGGGCCGGCCGCGCCGCGCAAAGGACGCCGAAGACATCGCCCGGCTGGAGGCGGCCCTTCGAGAGCAGGGCGCCCGCCCGGCGTGAGGGCTTGAAGACGTGCACAGCCGCTACCGTCTGGGCGTGGCAGAACGGGTGCGCTTACGCGAGATCGATGACGATGAAGGCCAGCGGTTGCTGAGGATCGTTCGCCGCGGCTCCGGCTCGGTGGTGACCTGGCGACGGGCCCAGATGGTGCTGCTGTCGGCCAGGGCATGTCTGTGGTGAAGATCGCCGAGGTCACGTTCCCCAGTGCGGACCGGGTCCGGGATGTGATCCACAACTTCAACGCTGCCCGGTTCGAGGCGCTCTACCCGAAGTACAAGGGTAGACGACCGAGAACCTTCACTCTGCCCGAGCGGCGCGAGATCAAGAAGATCGCCAAATCGAAGCCGGCCGAGCACGGCCTGCCGTTCTCGACCTGGAGCTTGGCCAAGCTGGCCGACTTCCTGGTCGCCGAGGGGGTGGTCGACGCCATCAGCCACGAGGGCCCTCGGGTCCTACTCCGCGAGGAGGGCGTGTCGTTTCAACGCATAAAGACCTGGAAGACCTCCCGCGATCCCGACTACGCCGCCAAGAAGGCCCGTGTCGAGCACCTCTACGCGATCGCGGACGGCGAGGTCATACCTGAGGATGGTGAGCCCGAAGTCGTCTTCCGCATGGACGAGTTCGGCCCGCTCAACCTGCAGCCCCACCCGGGGCGGCAGTGGGCCGAGCGCGGTGGCCGGCACAAGGACCCCGATCGGGAGCCCAGGCCCCGCCGGCGGGCGACCTACACGCGCCCGCACGGGGTCCGGCACCTGCTCGCCGCCTACGACTTGACCAAGGACAAGCTCTACGGCCACATCAAACCGAAGAAGAACCGCACCAGGTTTCTGGAGCTCTGCCGCTACCTGCGCAGCCTCTACCCGCTGAAGATCCGGATCGCGATCGTGCTCGACAACTTCTCCCCGCATCTGACCACAAAGAAGGACACCCGAGTCGGCGACTGGGCGGCGGCCAACAATGTTGAGTTCGCCTACACCCCGACCAACAGCTCGTGGCTGAACCGCATCGAGGCCCAGTTCACCGCCCTACGCTACTTCGCTCTCGACGGCGCCGACCACGCCAGCCATAAGGAGCAGGGCAGCATGATCCGCCGCTACATCATCTGGCGGAACAAGCACGCCGCCGATGAACGCCTTCGCGAAGTGGTGAACAGGGCGAACGTTGCTTGATGCGGCACTACACGGCGTGATCGGCCTGATGGGCATGCTGTTCGCACCAGTCCGGCAGGCTCTCGGCCATGGCATCAACGTTCAGGCCATCGCGCGGCGGCGCGGCATCGGCAGCATCGACCGGTACATGGTCTTCGGCGTCCCCGACGACGACCTTCCCGAGCACACCTTCGACACCGCCCTGCAGCAACTGGCCGACGACACAGCGGGCACCGAAGCGGACGAACTGCTCCTACGCCTGCGCGACGACACTCAGCGCATCACCCGCCGCATCGGCTACAAACGCGCCGCCGGCGCTCCCCTACCGGCGGCCGCACTCCTCAAAGCCGCAGCCCTGCACTACGGCCGCCTCACCGCCGCTCCTCAGGGGCCCTCGGCCTGTTCACTGCGGACCGCGCCATGGACTTCCTCGCGAAAGACCTCCTGGCCGACCTTGCCGAGCCCGACCGGCCCTCGATCCTCAAGATCATGGCCGAGACCCCTGACGGAACCGTCCTGGCTGCTCGCACCCTCCAACGCGTCCCCAGCCGTGACGACTCCGACACCCCGGACCGCTCACAGGCAGCAGCCACCCTCGACTGGATAGGTGAGGCCCGCTCACTGATCAGCCACGAGATCGCACGGCACCTCACCCCTGCCGCGAGCCGGCCCGTACACGAACTGACCGAGCTGGAGATCACCATCATCTGGGCGTGGCGCCATACCGAGTCCGAGGTCTGCCGGATTTGGATCAACCAACGTTTCGACCAGGGGTGGAACCCTCTTGATCTCCTCGCCACGCTCCTACCGCCCGACCGGGCCCCCGCTCCCGGTCATCGACGAGGCCACCCTGCAAAGCCTCGACGCACTCATCGGCCTCGAAGCGCTGTACAGCCGACTCGGGCCGCTCCTCGACGCCGCGGCAACAGCCCCTGCTGACCCCCGTGAAGAACACCAGCAAGGCATCCTCCAAGCGCTTCGCGTCCGCCGCGGCAACACCCCGGGCAGCAGCTGACCACCCGACCCACGCCTCCAGACAAGACGGAGCAGCAAGCCGTGACAGACAATCCGTTCGCCCTCGCACCCGAGCAATGGCAACGCCTCGCCTCCGCCCGCCAGGCCTACACCGACATCGTCAGTCCGTACTACGACGAGACGCTGCAACACGTGGCTCAACGCGCGGGCGTCAGCGGGCACATCGGCAAAGCCGACATCGGAGCACTACTGATGGGGAAGCGCCTCAGAAGCTGTTGTCGTACCGATCTTGTCGGACGCCGGTTCGAGTGTGACGAAGACCGGTAGATGGTCTCGCAACGTTCAGTAGCCGGTGGTCAGCAGCTTGCGTAGAAGGGGTATTGGCCCCGATGGCGGACGACAGGTGGCCCCGAAGGGCATCGGCTGGTCCTGCTATGGGGGCCGGCCACAGCCCGACTGCCGACAAGGCCATGCGGCCACGGTTACCGGTCAGAACGCTCAAGGCCGGCGCACCCACTGATCTGCTCTGTGGCTGGCGTTCGGACGAAGCGGCCCGGAACAGGGTTGAGTCCTGACTACGGTCTGGCTGTGCCGGTGGAGTTTGCGGAGGGACAGGTGACGGCCCAGGCCGCCTCGATCATCTGAAAGATCTCGCCCACCGCGGCCTGCGGATCGGTCGCCTCACGGGCCAGTGAATAGGCGTCGATCACGAACCTCGCGATCGCCCGGCAGGCCGTTGGGGTCACTGACAGGTCGGGATCGGCGGCGATGGCCGTTGCCAGCGACTCCGCGTGGCGCAGCCTCATCGACTCTTCGTACTTCCGCAGGGCGGGTGATGCGTCGATCATGCGCCAGATCGGGGCGGCGCTGTCCGCTGTGCAGTGTCGCACCAGGGACTGGATCTCGCGGCGCAGCGCGGGGATGAGCGGCTCGTGCTGCGCCCGGCCGGTGACCGCCCGCGTGAGGCGCTGCTCGAAGTCTTCGTCCTGTTCGAAGACCAGGGCCTCTTTCGAGGCGAAGTGGGAGAAGAGCGTGGTGACGGCCACGTCGGCCTCGGCGGCCACGTCACGGATGCCCACTGCGTCGTACCCGTGCTCCAGGAAGAGCCGCAGGGCGGCGTCGGCGATCTTCTGGCGGGTCGCGGCCTTCTTGCGCTCACGGCGTCCGGTCGGCACGGTCATGACCTCACACTATCAGGTGCAAATCCATAACAGGTTCAAAACCATAACAGTTAGCGCTACGGTGGCAGCATGAAGAAGGTGAGCTTCGCCGAGTTCGGCGGTCCGGACGTACTGCAACTCATAGATGCCGAGGATCCCCATGCGGGCCCCGGCCAGATCCGCATCGCCGTACGGGCGGCAGGTGTGAACCCCGTCGACTGGAGGCTCCGTGAAGGCCAGGTCCTGGGGGCCCATCCGATCGAGTTGCCCGCCGGAGTCGGGCAGGACGCCGCCGGGGTGGTGGACGAGGTCGGTGAAGGCGTCGAAGGGGTCGAGGTCGGCGACCGCGTGTTCGGCGAAGGCGCAAGCACGTATGCCGAGTTCGCCGTGCTGTCGGCCTGGGCCCGTATGCCCGAGGGCCTGACGTTCGAAGAGGCGGCCGGCTACCCCTCCGTGGTGGAGACCGCGCTGCGCATCATCCGCGAGGTCGGTGTGCGCTCCGGGCAGACGCTGCTGGTCAGCGGCGCGTCCGGGGGAGTCGGATCAGCGGTGCTGCAGATCGCCCGCGACCGCGGCATCACGACGATCGGGACCGCTGGGGCAGCCAACCAGGACTATCTGCGCAGCCTGGGCGCCCTCGCCACGACATACGGCGAGGGCTGGGTCGAGCGGGTGCGGCAGCTCGGCCATGTCGACACAGCCCTCGACCTGGCCGGCTCGGGCGTGATCCGCGAGCTCGTCGAACTCACCGGGGACCCGCAGAAGGTGGTCTCCATCGCCGATCTCGGTGCGCCGGAGCTCGGTGTCCGATTCTCCGGCGTCGCCGGGAACATGCCAGAAGCGCTCGCCGAAGCCGTCGACCTCATCTCGCGGGGAAAGCTCCACATCCCGGTCGAGAAGTCGTACACGCTTGCCGAGGCCGCGGCGGCGCACATCGACAGCCAGGCCGGTCACACACGCGGGCGACGGGTCCTGGTTATCTGAAAACCAGCTGCGCGTCGTCCTCAAGCAGAAATTGAGGACGACGCCGGCCTGGAGCCCGCTACTTGATCGCAGAGACAGCGGGCCCAAGTCGCAGCGGGGCCAACAACCGATCGGAAGGGTCAACTACCGGTCAACGTCACATCGAGTGTGGTGACTCGGTCGCGTGATCTTCGGCTCCGGCATGCATGAAGGCGGGGCCTCCTGCCCAGCTCGGGATTGTCGAAGTCCGAACGAGCTGGCCGGGAAGCCCCGTGTCGCAGTCTTGCGATGCCCTGCTTGTGGCGCCCAACTCGCTTGCCCGGTCGTGTGAATGCCTCGCCTCACCGGTTCGGGAATGCGGGTACCCATCCGGACCGCGAGCCGCGGTATCCCTCGGACATGTCGGATGCGGAGTGGGCGGTCGTGCGGGAGGCGATGCCGGTCCCGGCGTGGATGAACGGCAAAGGCGGCCAGCCGGAGGGCTACTGCCACCGCCAGATGTTGGACGCCGTGCGCTATGGCCGCGGGCGGCATCACGTGGCGGGCGATGCCGGGCGAGTTCCCCCTGCGGGACCGTGTCTACGCGTTCGCGCGACGCTGGGGTGCGCAGGGGCTGCTGGCCGAGCTGCACGACCGGCAGCGCGGCCTGGTGCGTGAGGACGCCGGCCGCGATCCGGAGCCGACCGCCGCCATCGTCGACTCGCAGTCGGTGCGGGCCGCCGCCACGGCCCCCGCGTCCTCGCGCGGTTACGACGCGGGCAAGAAAGTGCAAGCACATAGCAACACTCAACGAGCCTGATCACCACGCAGCGGAAGCCCCCGTTCCCTCCATCACCGAGCCGTAGCAACCCGGCCTGAACCGCTACCACCACCAGGCACCAAACTGATCAGCCCAGACCAACCCCATCACCCACTGATCAGAAAGACCGCTCCTGGACAGGGACGCACTACGGGAGCCGGGCATGGACTGGGCGTAGTGCTGGCTGAGTCTCCGAGGTCCTTCCGCCCGCCCGCGCCCCCACGCCGTCCAGAAGGACTGGCCTGGGCGCGGGCGTTCTATTGCGAGCCGCTCACGCGTGCCCGGAAGCCGGCTCCCGCAAGGGTCGGGCGAGCCCGGTCCCGTCGCAGTGGAAGCACCGGCCGCCTCCCGGCGTGCTGCGGGCACCGATGGTGCCGACGGCGTGGCGGAAGAGTCGGGTGAGGCCGGCGACGTGCGCCGCGTGTATCGGGAGCTCCTGCCGTCTGCCGAGCGTGACCTCCAGTGCGACGCCGGGGCCGGTGAAGTGGGCGTGCACGCCTCCGGTGATCGAGCGGAGCGTCTCGTTGAGTTCGTGCATCGTCTCCGCGCCGGACAACTGCACCCGGGCCGCGAGGACGGTGTCGGTGGCCGCGGCGAAGGACAGCAGTCCAACCGGGCGGGCGAGCGGACCGACGCGGCCCACGGGGTCGGGATCGGTGTGCTGGAGCCGGGACAGGGCGTGCCACAGGTCGCCCGGCAGATTCGGGGGTGCGATTTCTTCTCGGCTGCGTCTCATACGGCCTGTCTAGGGCCTGCGGTGTGCTGTCGACGTCGGATGGGCCCGCCGTCCCGCCCGGCGGGGCGGTGACTTCGGGACCGGTCCCCCTGTGCGGCCTGGCGGCTGCCGACCGCACAGCGGGCTTGCGCGGTCAGTTCCGCCGACGGAACCAGCCGCGGCCCCGGCCCGGCTCGGCGCACGATCAGCCGTGCCGTGACCCGCCCTGCTTTCCTCCGGCCGGCGAAGGCCGTATGGGCGGATATCTCGGCGACTTCGGCATCCGAGATGAGCTCGCCGGTCTCGGGGTCGGGCACCGCACTGGGGTAGGTGGTCTGCCGCCACACGGTGTCGGGGATGGCAGCGACGGCCCGTTTGATGGACAGGTTCATGCCGCAGGAGACGGAGAAGCGGGCATCAGCCCGGCGACAGGCGGCGATCACACCGGCGTTGTAGAACTGCGAGTCCGCGCGCAGGATGCGCATGCCGGTGCATCCGGCCTCGCGGGCGGTGGCCAGGGCCTCGCTGACAAGCTTCGGGGGCCCACGGGAGTCGTCTGCCTTGCCGCGCCGCATCCGCACGGTGGCGATCACCGGACGCGAGAGGGGCGTGCAGATCGTGGCGAGCAGGGGATGCAGGGTGCGGACGCCCGCGAACCGGCCGTACTCGCCTCCCTGCTTGGTACGGCCTTAGACGCGTTTGTGGGTGGAGTCGACATCGATGAACGCTTTCTCGCCCGAGCCGGGCAGCAGCGGGGTGTGCGCGGCCAGTGCAGCCAGGAACTTCTGCTGCGCGGCGTGGAGTTGGAGGACGTTTCCATGGGTGAACGCACGCAGGAACGTGCCGAGCGCGGAGGGGGCACGGATCCCACCGAACAGGGCCGGCATCGCACCGTGCCGCAGGACGTCCAGGTCGTCGATGCTGTCCGCGCCTGCGGCCATGCCGGCCACGATGCTGGTGACCTTGGCGTCCGCTGTGGCACCGCCGCTGTTCTTCGCCCCGCTCAGCTTCACCTTCTGGGCCGTCAGGCGGGCGAGCCCGCACCGCTCGGCCAGGCGCATCACCGGGACCAGCCCGGCATGCGCGATCAGGTTCGTGTCATCGAACGCAGCGGAGACCGTTGCCGACGTGTGGGAGAGTTGCATCTCGCGGGTGTTCTCGTGCTCTGTGGATGTGGAACCGTAGGAAGTCCCGTCGTCCCAGTTCAGAGGGCATCCGCGTCTTGACGTCCAAGCCCTGGGACGCGCTGCTGACCGGCGGATCAGTCCAGGAAGAGGCTCATGTACAGGGCCGTCTCCCCATCGGACTTGGTACCGCTGTAAAGAGAAGTGTCGAGGCCGCAGAAGGTGAAACCCATCCGCTGGTAGACGCGGATGGCCGGAGCGTTGATGTTCGTCACTTCCAGCCAGACATGCCCGGCACCGCGTTCCCGGGCCCAGTCGATGGCGTGGCTCATCAGCGTGCGTCCGATTCCCCGGCCCTGGTACGGCCCCGCCACCTCGATATCGGCAATGATCAGGCGACGGTTCCAGGGCTCGTACTCCGTGTCGACATAGCCGCACACGCGATCACGATCCAGCGCTACAAACCGGCGATTGCCCTCCGACACCTCATCGCGCTCGGGCTCGTCGTCGGGGAAGACCTTGTGAACCGGCGGGTCCAGCTTGACGGGCCGAAAGGTGAACCCGCTCCCGGAGCCGACCACTTCGAAGACGGTGTCCGAGACGAACTCGCCCTTGATGACGGCGGACTTGTCCCTCTCGCTCTCTGCCACGCGATAGGTGAATCCGTCCACAGCCCCAAGGTCCCCTGATGTAGTGTCAGACAGCATCACGTCCACAGGCTACCGGTCCCGTGCATGACGCAGCAGGGCGACAGCGGGACGCCACAGGGCTCCGGGACAGTTCCGCCTCAGCGGTCAGATTCACTTCACCGAACCGGGAAGTGAGCGCCGGAGTGGCACGAGATGCTTTCACCCACGAGATGCCTCGCCGATCGTGCGTGAAGAAATCTTCGACAAGCCTGTCATCACAGGTCACGAGGCATCTCATACGCTTCCGCAGCACATCTCCCAGCTCTCTCACCGGGTGGTCTACGACAGGAACGTGGAGGTGGCCCGGCATGAGCCGCTGATCGCCAAAGGCAGCTGTCGGCTGGAGCTGGACCACTACCTGGAGGCCCTGATCCGCAAGCCGGGCGCCTTTCCTGGCGCGACCGCGCTCGACCAAGCCCGCTCCGCTGGGAAGTTCACCCCGGTCCACGACGCCTGGTGGGCAGTGGCGGTCCGGGCTCACGGCGACCCCGAGGGCACCCGGGCTCTGATCGAGGTGTTGCTGCTGGGCCGCCCCCTCCCGCACGAGCACATCGTCGCCGGCCTGGCCACCGCCCTTCGGGCCGGGGTCCTGACCGCGGACGCGGTGGCGCTGGAGGCCCGCAAAGCCGCTCAGGCCGAGGACGAACCCGCTGCCGCCGAGGTCGCGGCGCCGCGGCCGACCGCTGGGCCGGGAGAGGCGAGCGTGACCTTCCTACACGAGTGGAAGCTGAACCATCTTCCGCCGGACACCAGGCCGCTGCCCTCGGTGACCCCCTACGACCCGTTGCTCCGACACCGCCGCGCCGGCGGCGGTGAGCTGCGAGAGGGAGAAGAGCCATGACCCTGCCCCGCCAGCGGAACCAGGCCCCGGCCGAACTGTCCGCGCTGCCACGGTGAGGGCGGCTGGTGGACCGGCGGCGCCTTCCCCGAGATGGAGGGTTCGGTTACTGGTTGAACCGGCGCGAGCTGCGCGTCCGACTCCTGCCCGTCCCGGCTTGGCCGGACGAACGCCGTGCTGAACGACCCCGCCCCGGCCACACCGGCCGGGGCCGGGACCGCCGGGTGGCCGCGCATTGGCGAATGGCCAGCCACCCGCATGCCACCGGCCGTGCTGCAACGGCTGCTCGGTATCAGCCCGGCGGCCGAACGATGGTCTGCTGGCGCGGTCAGAATGGCCTACGCAGCCGAAGTGGCCCGTCGATCGTGAGCTGCACGTCTCGGCCGCTATCAGGCTATGCGAAGCCACGTGTCGCCAGCGCGAAGCCATAGAAGACCGTCCCGACCCTGACCGCAGCGCATGACCACCCCTCCGGGCACTCGAATCTTGCGCCGCTCGGTCACGCTCCAGGTATCACTGTCCAACTCGGCGCGCATCACTTCGGTTGACCTCTGGTTATGAACGCGCTTGGTCAGGACCGCTCGATGGCCGCGCACGGCGAACCCGTCCGGGGCACGTACGGGGCTGGGCCAACTGGTCACCTCACCGGTCGACGGGGTGATCCGCGTCAAGAACGTGCCTCCCCGCCGACTGCCGGAATACCAGACCAGCCAAACCTGCTCCCCCTCGGTGGCAGCGGTGCATCCCTCCAAAGGCACGTCAGGAAGGCGACCTCCCGGAGCCCAGGTTGCCCGACCGTCGGCACTCCAGCCGGCAAGACCAGCTGCAGACTCCGGATGCCCTCCATAGATGCCTTCGTCTCCGTAAGCCGTCCAGATCGATCCCTTGCGATCGGTCACCAGAGCAGGGATGTCGTCGCCGAGGCAGAAGGTGGCTTCTGGGTCACCACTTTCCAGAGAGAACACCACGGCGTTCGGGCTCCATGCTCCCGACTCCTCCTTGCCCGCTCGACCGCTTGCAATGAGAAGCCGGGCCTCGGGGAGAAGAGCGATGTGGCTCGGCCTGACCGGGACGTCTTTGATCGGTCGACGTTGAAGCGACCCGTCAGCCTGGCGAATCACGAGCACCGCATCGAATGGGACCTGCGGGCCCCATCCCACCCACCCCTTCACGTAGCGGCTTCGGCGTAGGCACTGCCGATGGACGAGAAGAACAGCCAGCTCCCCCGCCGGGCCAACGGTCCACCACAGAGGGCGTCGTCCCGCCCAGAGGTCCGTTACGGACGGCTTCCAGACCCTCTGCACGTCGATCGTCGACCCCCTGCCCGCGGGCAAGCAGTGCGACGAATACCCGTTCGCCTCCACCTGGCAGGGCGCCTCCACCGGCGGCGGCAACAATGCTGAGCCGCCCGCGGTTATCTCTCCCCCGACTCCGGGGCGGGTTCGACCCCGGTGGGGCACGACGAGCCCGGTTCGTCTCGAACCAGGGCTGGTCAACTCCGGCAACGACGTCACCCTGGCCGGGCCAGACGGTCCAATCCAGCAGCCGGACGGTGAAGTTGCTGTACGCATAGGCGTTAAGTTGCTGGGGATCCGTCGGGTCGAGGATCGGGTCCACTGACAGGAATCGGCCGGTGGATGCGTCGTAGTCGCGGGCCCCAAGGTGCACGAATCCGGTCGTGTCGTCCTTGGTTCCTCCGACGAAGCTCATCTCGCCCGGCCAGTTCTTCGGCGTAGTCCCTCTCCCCGCGCCGAAGGGTGTCGAGCGGCGCTGCTGGATGGTCAGGTCCGCTGCGCTGACGGCGAGTTGGGAGGTGCCGTTGGTGTCGGCGATGAGGAAGGACAGTTTGTTGTCGTCGGTGCGGACGGCTTGGTTTCCGCTGCCGAGGTCGTAGTAGCGGGTGGCCTTGGGTGTGGTGCTGCCCTTTGGCAGAGTGATCTCGGTGTTGCCGAGGTAGAGGGTGGTGTCTGTGTCGGTGTGGGTGATCAGGCGGTTGCCGTCGGCGTCGTAGAGGTAGGTCGTGGTCTTGGTGCCCCCGTTGCCGTCGGGCTGGGTGACCTTGGTCAGATGCCCCTCGGGGTCCCAGACGAGGGTCTGTTTGTCACCGTCGATGGTGCGTGTGTCTGTGTTGCCGGCGTCGTCTCGGACGCTGCATTGATGCGGAAGACGGCCTTGCAGCTGTAAACACCGGTCCGGGTCGTCGACTCAGTGCAGGCAGGATCGTCGTCGGTACCCAGGCAACCGGTGATCGTGCCGGCACTGGAACTGTCAGTGCCTTGCCAGAGGACTGGCCGGGGATCCGGGCATCGGCAAGAGTGCTCTGGTGTGGACGGTCGCGGCCGAGGCGCGAGCCGCTGGGATCCACGGTCAGCGATCGCCTTCGGGATACAGCGCAGGACGCGCTCCTGGTGTGACTGAGCACCGTAGATGGCGCCGCAGGACAACTTCGATGCTCACAACGGGAGGCCGCTCACCCCACGACCGCCACCTGCGCGGGGCGCTGGCGAAAGCCGCACCGCCGAGCTCGCCGCGCACAACGCCCGAACGGGGGCACTCACTCCCCACCACAAGACCAGGTGGACACCAGCCACGAAATCTGGCCGGTCAGCAGCTTCGTCGTGCCATGAAACCGAGGGATCGTGAACCTCATATCGGAAGCTGGCAGGGGCTCTCCCCATCTCACCAGCTCGCTTCACGGAGGACACATGCCACAGGACGTCGAATTCCACCTGCCCTTCCCGAGCTCGGTCAGCCCAGATCTGGAAAGCGCGCGGCAGCGCAATCTGGCATGGGTGCAACGCATGGGGCTGGTCGGCGAGGGCCGCTCGTTGGAGTGGTACGCCTCGTGGGACATGCCCCACCTCGCCGCCTGCGGCTTCCCCTATGCGCACGGTCCAGCTCTGGACGTGTGCGCGGACGCGATGGCGTTCTTCTTCGTCTTTGACGACCAGTTCGACGGCCCCCTCGGCCTTGACCCTGCCCGTGCGGCGGCCGTGTGTCGGCAACTGATCGACATCGTCCACGGCACCGCCCCCGGCCCGGAGGCGGACGCGTGCTCGGTGGCGTTCGCCGATCTCTGGAGACGCGCCACGCACGGAACCGACCCGGGCTGGGTGGCCCGTACCGCGCACGAGTGGGAGTACTACTTCGCCACCCAGGCCCACGAGGCGGTCGGCCGGCTGCGCGGGACTCCCGCCGAAATGGAGACGTACTTGGAGGTCCGGCGGGGCATAGCCGGCACCGACCTGCCGCTGTCCCTGGGCGAGCGGGCCGCCGGCATCATCCTCCCGGCAGCCGCCTTCCACAGCCCGCAGCTGCGCATCATGCGCCGGGCCGCGATCGACGTCACGTTCATGTGCAACGACGTGTACTCGCTGGAGAAGGAGGAGGCCCGCGGCGACATGGACAACCTCGTCCTGGTCATCGAGCACACCCGGCAGTGCAGCCGCGAGGAGGCCATCGCGGCAGCACGCCGGGAAGTCGACAGGCGCGTCCAGCGGTTCCAGGAACTGGCCCTCGAAGTCCCGGGCATGTGCGGGGACCTCAACCTGCCCGGACCGGAGCGAGCCGCCGTGGCCGCCTATGTCGATATCATGGGGACCTGGATGAGCGGCTATCACACCTGGCAGACCAAGACCCTCCGCTACACCGGCGCCCCTCGCACGGTCCCCGCCACAGGCCCCGGCTACTTCGACGAAGTCCTCGGTGCGTAGCCCCAGATGGCCGTAGGGCGGCGAGGGTCAGCGAGTAGTTTTCGATGACCGTCGGCCGACCGCCATGGGTTGCCCGTGACCGCAGCGACCTGCTTCCTCGGCATCGTCAGCCCGAATCGAATGACGTCAATCGCCAAAGCCGTCCTCGCTCTGGAGCGGCAACACCGAAACATCTCGGCAACGCCCATGCAGATCGTCGGCCGGTACGTCCGCGGCAGCCGTTGAGCGCGGAAGCTCACTCCCGGTCTGTGCTTGCAAACCGTCGCAGGCACAGACCGGCGTTCGTGTCGATCCCTGCCGGGAGGGACGGTGGTTTGGGCCGAGCTGTTCCGAGGGTGCCGGCCACGTCTCTCGGTCCCGCAAGGGCTACGGAACACCAAACATCGATTTAACGCCTCATTTGCTTATAGAACAGAAATTCATCTCTTTGTCTGCTTCTTCTGCCGCCCATGATGGCAGTGACGACAGCAGCAACGAAGGGGGTCCCATGGCTGATTGGGTGAAGGTCGCGGGCGGCCTCGCAGCGATCTCGGCAGGGTCCAGGACGACGATGTGGGGGGTGAACGCAGCGAGCGCCGTCTACCGGTACACCAACTTTGACGGCAATCCCTGGATCAACATCCCCGGGGGCCTGAGCGACATCGGTGCCGCGGCGGACGGCACAGTGTGGGGGGTCAACAGCAGCAACCAGATCTACCGGTACCACGGGGACCAGGACGGCGTGAACCCGTGGAAGGGCATCCCCGGCAGCCTGGTCCGCATCGACGCGGGCTCCCGCACCAGCGTGTGGGGGGTCGACTCCGCCGGTGCCATCTACCGGTACACCAACTTCGACGCCAACCCCTGGGTGAAGGTCCCCGGCGCCCTGACTGACATCGGCGCCGGCGCGGACGGCACCGTCTGGGGCGTCAACAGCGGCAACCAGGTCTACCGGTACACCGGGGACCAGGACGCCTCGAACCCCTGGGTGGGCGTCCCCGGCAGCCTCAAGCGCATCGCCGTGGGCTCCCGGACGAACGTATGGGGCGTCGACCCCGCCGGCAGCATCTACCGGTACACCAACAACGACGCCAGCGGCACCAACCCGTGGATCAAGATCCCCGGCACCGCCACCGACATCGCCGCCGGCGCCGACGGCAACGCATGGCACGTCAACAGCGCCGGCGACATCTACCGCTACACCGGCGACCAGCCCAGCTGATCCCCACCCCGTCGGGCCGTGCGGGCTCCCTGCCGAAATGGCAGGGGGCCCGCACCGACATCCGGGCCATCCCCCGCCGACCGGCGTCCGCAACACCCCAGCCAGCGATCGCACCACAGCCGTTGCGCCAGTTAGTGTTCAAGCACCAGTGGCTGAGCTGCACAAACTCGAGGTGCACACCACTACTACAGCCCTCCCCCCAGAGAAGTCGGGGAAGGCGTACGCCGTCGCCACGGCCCCAACAGTAGTTCAACCCGGAGGCCGCGCCACCCGTACGACGCGGCGCACTATGCGCCTGGCTCAGGGCTGGTCGGACGGGGCGTCCTGCAAGTACCAGCCGTGGATGGCCGTGCACTCCTTCGTCCACTCCATCCAGGTTGCCCCGGCAGCGTGCACACTGCGGCAGCCGGTCGGAGAACTCCAGCTCGGCGCCGACGAGCCCGGCCTGCCCGGCCCGTTCGGCACCTGGAGCGATCAGGACGGCGAGGAAGCCGAACACGACCCGCCGTGGATGCTTCCACCGAACCACACTGCTGATTCGCCGAGATCCTTTTCTGGCGGGACAGGCCAGGTGACCTGGAGCAGGCGCAGGCATCGGCCACCCGCGCCCTGACCGTCTGCGGCGACACGCCGACCGCGTGGGCGGTCACCGTGCACTGCTTCCACGCCGAGCTCGAGCTGCGCACCGGCGACCCCGCGCGGGCCCGGTGGCTTCTGCTGGATGCCGCCGGCGGCGCCGAGTTGCCCCATCTCACCGCCTGGCGCAAGCCCCGCTGGTGCGACACCCTGGCTCAGGCGTCACTCGCCGCGTGCGACCCCGAGGCGGTCGCACACTGGGCAGAGCTCGCCGAGCGATCCGTCGAACAGCTCCCCTCCCCCGGCCGGAAGGGCTTCGCCCTGCGCGCCCGTATGCGCGCCCACGCCGCACACGGCCAGATCGAAGCCGCCCTGCACAAGGCGGTGGAAGGCGACGCCGTGGCGGGTGCGGTCGGCCAGAGCGTACTCCTAGCCGAATGTCTCGGCCAGGAACTCGGTGAGGGCCGCTGCCTCGGGCCGGACACCCAACCGCTTGGCCATGGCGCGCGCGGCGTTCCTGGCGATGACTTTGCTGGCGACGACCATCAGCACGCTGCCAGCGCGGGTCAGGGCAGCGGCGCCGGCGGCGAACACCTCGTAGTCGTCCTCCGCCCGCAGCGCGGTCAGGTACTGCTTGTTGAGCATCACGAAGGTGGCGATGCCCACCCTGTTGGCCTCCGCGAGGCTGTGGCTCTTTGAAGCGGTGGCCGATCTTCGCGTCCAGGTCGCGGTAGCGGGCGGGCAGCGGCAAGCCGAGGGCCCAGCACAGGCGGGCGGCGCGCACGAGGACGTCGAAGGGGGCCAGGACGCAGAACACACAGGACAGGCTTTTCCGGACTAACAGGGACCCGCCCCGTGCACGATGCACTGGCCGCGGCGGCGAACCGTGCCCCTCTGTGGGCATCTCCGTCGGCCAGGGCCGTTGCCATTGGCGGCGGCTAGCCTGCGGGCATGATCGAGACGACCGGCGACGACCGCCGCTTCCCGCCCGCCCTGGTCGCCGTCGCCCAGGTGGAGTTTGACTACGACGACGGCGAGGGCGTGGACTTCGAGCCCTACGACGCCTTCGACTCCGCCGAGGAGACCACCGACTGGATCCGCAACCGGACCGGCAACCATGAACTGGACGGCGGCGCCTACCGGGTCTTCGGACAGGACGGCACCGGCGGCCTCGTCGCCCTGTGGCGTGTGCGCCTGGGCCGGCCCCTCGCCGAACAGCCCGTGGTGTTCCTGGGCTCGGAGGGCGAGCGTGGCGTCGTGGCCGGAAACCTGTCCGACTTCCTGTGGCTGCTGGCCGACGGCCTCGGCCCAATGGAGGTCGTCGAGTACGAGCAGCGCGGAGCGCGACCGAACCCGGCACTGACCGAGCTCGCCGAGCGCCACGCCACCACGGCGCGCCGACCCGCCCGGGACATCATCACCGAGGCACAGGCCGAGTTCCCGTCCTTTTCGGAGGACCTGGACAAGCTCTGCCGCTGACGCAGTCCGCTCTCGCGCTCAGCGCCACTCGACGGCAAACACCTGGCCGTCCGGAGCGTCCGGGCACGTGAACGGACCCCCGAAAGATCACTCGGTGGATTCGGGCTCAGTTGCCGGTGAAGGTGATCGACGTCAGAATCGCCCCGTTAATCTGGTTATTGCACCTGTTCCGATAGAAGTTGTACGTGAATCCGTTAACGTCCGTCACCCAGCCCGTGTAGCTATCCGAGCACACCTGATAGACACCCACGATGTACATCCCGCCCACGTAGCCGGTGGCCTTGTTGCCGTCCCAGACGTAGCAGTCCTGGCCGGCGTTGATATTGACGACGCTCGACAGGTTGCACGTGGAGTTCACGACCGTGGCATTCGCCGGGGTTGCGTCGACGAAGCCGGTGGCGGCGATGCCGGCCGCCATCACTCCTGTTACCAGCTTGCGGACGAGTTGCATATGGACTCCCAAGCTCTGATACCCGCCCCCAGCGGGTAGACCTCGAAGAGCCAACCATCTCCCTGTGCATGCCAACAAGACCGCAGCAAGGACACCCACGGCCCACCCATTTCCGAATTAGGTGATTAAATGACACGAAGTCTCTTTGGCGGTGCCTTCGCGGATGTGGCGGAGGACGTGGACAGCCGACGCGTTCCCGGAGCTGTCGGAACCGTGGGACGGCCCCCCGACCGGGGCCTCCCAGATCCTCGATCTCCAGGACACCACCGGCGCCCCCTGGTCCAGCTCGTCACCGACAGCACCCCGACAAGGACCAGCAGGGAGAGAGAGGGCAAGCCACCGGGCTGTGGAACCCGGCGCACCCCGCAGTGTCACGCGACGGACCAGCTGGTCGTCCGCCCCTTTGTCCAGGAGTTGCTCGGCGCGCAGCCGCTGGTCGTCCGCAGCCGTACCGTAAGCGCCGGTACTGCCGCCGGCATCCTCCGTCATTCGCCGGTCACGGCTACGCTCCCGTAGGCAGTTCGCTGCTGTCGACATAGACGACCAGCGTCTGTTCCGGCTGTTCGGCCAGGTGAAAGGCGGTGTACGCATAATCGGTCGCTCCCCGTTGCGGGTGTCGTAGCCGTTTGCGACCGCTGTGCCGGGCCTGCACCTCGTACTGCGGCCACCAGTCCCGCACCTCCGGGCTGCCCTCGTTCAGGTCCTCGATCAGTCGGGTGTACCGCGGGTCGCCGCAATGGCGTGCCGCTAGCGTCCGAAGTCGGCCGAGCAGGCCGCGTGCTTCGGGTTCCCAGTCGACCAGAACGTCCCGGGCCACCGGTTCGAGGAACACCCAGCGGGCGAAGTTGGCGGGCCGGTCCGCCTCGGTGATGAGCCTCGGGAACAACTCGTGGGCTGCCTGGTTGTGACTGAGGACGTCATAGTTGCCACCGATGATGTATGCCGGGTTCGGCTGGAGCAGCAGGGGGACGGCACCCGCCTCGGCGGTTAGCGGCTCGCGTTCCTCGGCTTCGGCCGCAGGCGCGTGACCGGCAAGCTGGAGAAGATGATCGCGCTCGTGCCGGTCGAGCCGCAGCGCCGCGGCCAGGGCGTTGAGTACCTGTTCGGAGACGCGGATCTTTCGCCCCTGCTCCAGGTAGGTGTACCAGGTGGCGCTGATTCCGGCCAGCAGTGCCAGTTCCTCTCGGCGAAGTCCCGGAGTCCGACGGCGGCCGGTCTGGGGCAGGCCCACCTCATCAGGAGTCAGGCGCTCTCTCCGGCTGCGCAGGAATTCACTCAGCTGCCGGCGTGGGTCCCGGTGCGCGGGCATGATGGCACCTTCAGTTCCAGAATAAGTACGGTCTGGATACCAGGCTAAGGCCATCGGAGACTGGTGTGCGAGCACGGGCCGCAGCATGACCGACGGCCTCACACGGTCACACCGGCACCCGGCTGTCTGGTGCGCAACGGCTTGGCGGACGCTCCTCCAGGAACCGCTGCCGCCCGGCCCCGGTGCCGAAGACGGAGAGGACAACTCATGTCCGCAATCAAGGGCAAAGTGGTGGCGATCACGGGAGCCAGCAGTGGCATCGGCGAGGCGACCGCGTTGCTGCTCGCCGAACGCGGCGCGCGACTCGTCCTCGGCGCACGCCGGTCCGAACGCCTGGCGGAACTGGTGGCCCGGATCGAGAAGGCAGGTGGCACGGCCGTACAGATCCGCACCGACGTGACCCGGCGGGACGACCTGCATGCCCTGGTCGCGCTGGCCAGTGAGTGCTTCGGCCGACTCGACGTACTCGTCAGCAACGCCGGAGTCGGCACCATATCGCCTCTCGACGATCTGCGCGTCGAGGAGTGGGACCACATGGTCGACGTCAACGTGAAGGGCGTGCTGCACGGGATCGGCGCCGCGCTGCCGGTCTTCCGGGCGCAGGGAACCGGCCACTTCATCACCACCGCCTCCACGGCCGCGTTTCGCATCGTGCCGACCATGGCCGTCTACGCCGGCACCAAGTTCGCCGTCCGGGCCATCTGCGAAGGACTGCGCCAGGAAGCCGGCGACTCCTTGCGGGTGACCACCGTCTCACCTGGTGCGACTGCGACCGACTTCGCCGAGGCGTCAACCAACAGCCAGGTCAGAGCAGAGATCACGAAGATGCGGGACGACATCGCGATCCCGCCCGACGCGATCGCCCGTGCCATCGCTTTCGCGATCGAACAGCCTGCCGCGGTCGACGTGAACGACATCGTCGTCCGGCCCACCGCCCAGAGCTGACCTTCCCTGGCAACAAAGGCCCGCTGGCCGGTGGGGCCCGAGTGGAAACGACGGTGCGGGGCGGCGTCGATGTGGACGGCAATGGCCCGGCCGTCCGCGCTGATGCCGATCAGCGCGGCGGAGGCGGGCAGCACCTGAAGCTGCTCGCGCAGGCCGGGGAGGTCAGTGGACCTCCAGCCCGACTCCAGCAACGGCTACACGATCACCTACGGCACGCCGGAGAGCAGCGAGACCGAGGTCCTCGCGCCGTCGACGGATTCGACCGACCTGCCGACGTTCCACGCCGACGGCGCAGGCACCGCAACTCTCACTGCTGCTGCCAGGTGCGAGTCCACCGATGCGGCGAACCCTTGTCCGGACTCGGTCCCGGCCTGGAGCGTCACCGTCACGGTGGCGCAGTAGCTCGCATCCGATGCAATTGGCGCCGGTAGGAACAATGGAGCAGCGGTTGGCGCTAAGCCCTGATCTTGGTTGCGCCGCTGTCTTCCGGAAGCCGGGTGGTCACCGGGCGGGTTCCGGCTGGTCCGCCGTACGCGGGGCGGGGAGTTCGCCGGCCTTCAGGGCGGTGAAGGCGGCGTGGGCGGCCTCGATCGCTTCGGGGTATGCCTCGCGCTTGGCGTGCTCGGCGAGCGCCCGGTAGATGCTCGCCAACGAGGGGCTCTGCCCCTTGCGCTTACCAGTGGGGATGATCAGGTCGGGCTGGATCTGCTCGACCGACTCTCCGTTCGCCCTGCGCCGCAGCACGGTGTGGAGCAGAGTGGGCGTACGGCTGCCCGGACTGTCATCTGCCCATCCAGGGCGGGCGCGCTGGCCTGGCCGCACACCGCAGCACCGTCCACCACGGCCGTGACGACCCCCGGCGCCGCATCACCATTCAGCTCGGCCTCTGAGCCGCCCCGCCTCACAGCGTGACGGACGCTCCGTGCCGCCCCGGCGCTTCCGCACCACGGAGGCCGGGGCGGTCGCGGTGGCCCCTCAAGCACTGGCACGGAGAGGAGATGGGCGTCATGCCGCGCACCGAGTTCTATGAGGTCGATGTCCCGATACACGACACCACCGACCCGGCCCGCAAGGGTGTTGTGACTGAGCGTGCCGGTTGGCCGCTGTGTACTTCAGTTGGCCATGTCGGCGCTCAGAGGCAGTAGTGCACGAGATCAGCCCGCGCTGCTGCAAACCACTCAGCCGGGGGAAGCGCGATCCAGACATCCAGTTGTCCAGACAGAGCGGTGTTGATGAGGAATCTGTGATGCGTCGGGACCTGTTTCGGACACGCTGGCGTCAACGACGTGTACGGATGGTCTTGGCCCGTTATGTCGCGGCACGAATGATCTGAGGGACATCAGGCGGACGCTTTCTGGGCTCGCTGGGAAGTTCTTGGCGCGCGCCGGGGGAGGCAGACGCCGTGGCGATTGCTGTGAGCCGTCCCCGGGGCGGCTTGAGCGACAACCCACAGGAGTGAATGTGTCGAAGTGTCGTAAGGCCCTTGTGGCGGCTGCGGTTGTGTTGGCTGCGGGACTGGCAGGCAGTGCTCCGGCTCAGGCGAGCAGCGCGCGTGCCGCCAGCCTTTCTTTCAGGCTCATCGATGCGGGGACCGGCGACTGGGCGAAGAACTTCCCTCCCGGGGAGCAGCGGCCGCCGTTCGCGACGGGCGTCGTCCTCGACCAGGACTTCGCATCCGTCTACGAGAAGTGGAACGTCACGCGGTACGAGGACGGGTATGCCATTCAGGACGTCGGGACTGGCTTCTATGCCACGGACCGGGGCGGGGAGGTGCTCGGCACCTCGGAATTCGACCCCGGCACCTCGGTCTGGTCGGTCGAGCCGGCAGGCGGCGGGCTCTACACCATCAAAAAGCGGGGTCAGGACTCGGTGTGGACCGAGGTCGACAATCACGTCGAGCTGAAGCCCGCCGACGGCTCGTCCACTCAGCGCTGGGCGTTCGAACGCGTCGACGGCTGACGCCTGCCGCACGGGGCGGGTCTGGGGCCCGCCCCGGTCACGTCATGAAGACTGAACGCGGCAGCGCGAGGGAAGCGGGCGACCACTCTTGGTCCTCGATGTCCGGAGTCCGAGAATGTCAGGTCGGCCCGCGGCCTGGGCGCTCTCTGCTTCTTCGACGTCCTGCCGGGCGGCCCGGTCGTCGTCGCCCTGGTGGACGCCAGCGGCTGGCTACAGCCGGCCTCCCGCACCATCGGCGCGGAGATCACCGTGTACGGCGGCTGGACGGCCGGACCGAAGGGGTGACCCAGCACCGGCACCATCGGGAAGGCAGTCTGCCCTTCACAACAGGCCAGGCACCGGGCCCCGCTCACGCAATGCGAGCGGGGCACGGCCATGTCTCACGGCCCAGCCAACTACGACACGAGGAGAGGCCAAGCGAAGCACTCATTGGCCAAGTACCTCGCTCAGTCACACGTGCTGTGACTGAGCGCTTTAGTTGGCCAGTGAGCGCAACGCCCGGCCGGTGGTGTTCGGCAGCCACGCGTCGCCGAGCACCACGCACCCCGCGCCTCCGTGTCCGATCACGGGACGTACCATGGCGCCGCTGAGCCGCGAAAGGGGGGCCTGACCTGTGGCAGGTGGTGCAGTGATCATCCCGTTCCTGGCGTTCGTTCTGGCCATCCCGCTGGCGATGCTGTCCTATGCGGTCGGCAAGAAGACGTCCCAGAAGATGGGCTGGCTGTTCGCCTCGGTCGTGGTTGGCCTGCCCGCTGTGCTGCTGATCGCCATGTTCATGCCTCGAGGTGGCGCCTCCGACCCGTCGCGTCCCATCATCTACGGGAATCCATACGAGCCCGGCTCGATTGCGGACGCCCAATACAAGCGCGGCTACGACTTCGCCGCCGCTCTCGCCAAGCAAGGGGAGAACCCGGGATCCGGCATGGCGGACGACGTCTATCTCTGGTGCCAGGACCGGCTGACGCCGGCAGCAGGCTTCAAGGGCAAGGTCACCACGGCGATGATGCAGGGCTGCATCTGGGGATCCCAGCAGCGCTCCGCGCCTCCGTCGAGTGCGCCGTAAGGTCAACTAACGCGCTCAGTCACACTGGTGTGACTGAGCGCGTTACTTGGCCACTCTGCTTACTGCAGTTGGCCACACCGTCCGACGTCGGTATTGCTGGGCGCGGCTTGGCCCCGGTCCGCCCGTTGTCAGTCCGGGCAGTGTCCGATCAAATCCAGCACCTCGTCCGTGGTCCGTACGTCACCGAACGACCGGTAGATCGTGGACAGCGCGGCATTGTGGTCCCGATCGCGCCGAGCCGCGTTTGCGTCGGCCACCATCAGCACGCGCAGGCCCGTCGTGGCCGCGTCCCTGGCGGAGGACTCGCAGCAGACGTTCGTGAGTGCGCCCGTGATGAGGACGGTATCGGTGGCGCACTCGGCCAGCAGACCCGGCAGCGGTGAGCGGTCAGGGAAGAAGGCACTGTAGGCGGTCTTCTCCACCACCAAATCATCCGGCCGAACATCGAGGGCGTGCCACAGACGCGAGCGGAGCGGCCCTTCCCCGCCTGTCGCCGCGAACGCCTTGCTGACGGTCGGTCCGTAAAACTCGCTGCTCACCCTCCCGAGGGGTGGCTCGTTCGCCGGCAGCACCCATGCGACCAGTCCGCCAGCAGTGCGCAGCGCCCCGGCGATGCGGCCGACGTTGGGCACGATGCCGCGGACATACGGATTGGCCTCGGCGAAAAAGGGCACCATGTCGATCACGATCAGTGCGGTGCGTTCCGGATCGAGGCTCTCGTAGGCGTGTCTCCTGCCACGCCTGGACTCCTGCCGCGCGTACTCCCGGGGGTCGATCCACCAGTCGTGGATCTTGGAATCGGTCGGCATACGCCCCCCTCAGTCGGCTTGCCTGCGGCTGCTGGGAGTCTGCCCTCGGACACCGACAACCAGGCTGTCCCCGCCCGCCGGCCCCACGTCGTGCTCAGAGCGGCCAGCTGAAGAGCACAGTGGCCGAGTAACGCGCTCAGTCACAGGTGTGCACGTCTTCACTGGCGTCGCGGACTCCCCCGCCGCGGCCCTGCGCCGCGCGCACGAGGTGTACGACGCCGCGCTCGCCGCGCACCCGGCCGGACTCGAGATCCCCGGCAAGCAGCCGGACAGCTGGGGAGCGCGCGGGCTTCGGCCCGGCTGGCAGATGGAGTGGCCCGCCGCGAAGGCCGGCCTCTGGAGCAACCCCGTCAGCTGGACGACCCGCAGCGACTTCGCGCTGTAGCTCCGCCCCGGGGCAGCCGCACTTGCTTGGCGGCTTCGTCGGCTGCCCCGGGCCCATCCATCCCGCACGAGACGAGACGGAGAACCCAAGTATGTCGTCCCTCCTGCGCGTTCAGGGCCGGATCGGCCAGCGCACCCTCTTACTGACGACCGCCGCCGTGCCGTTGACCGGCTGGGCGGTGCACGCCGTCGCACTGCACAAGCGGCTCGCCGCCACGCGGAAGGACCCGCTGACCGGCCTGCTGCGCCGCGACGCCTACACCGCCCGCGCCCACCGGCTCCTGGCCCGCCACGGCGACGACACGGCCGTAGTCATCGTCGACCAGGACCACTTCAAGGCAGTGAACGACGACTTCGGGCACCCGGCCGGGGACGCCGTCCTGGCCGCGACCGCCGCCCGGCTCAACGCGTGGGCGGGCCCGCGCGCCACCGTCGGCCGCCTCGGCGGCGACGAGTTCGCCGTCGTCCTGGAGCTGCCCGCCACACGCCTGGAGCAGCGCCTCGCGCAGCTGGTCCGCATGCTGCACACCCCCGTCGTCCTCGAGGACGGCCGCACCGTCGACGTGGCCGCCTCGGTCGGCGCCGCGACCCCGGCCACGGTCGGCTCCCGCGACCTGACCGTGCTGCAGCGGGCCGCCGACGCCGCCCTGTACGACGGCAAGCACTCGGGCCGCGCGGCCATCGCCTCGCCCGCGCACACCACGGTGCCGTCCGTCAACGGCCGCCGTGCCGGGCGCCCGGGAACGGCCGTATGGGGGCGAGCCGCATGAGCACGCCCCTCCCGCAGGGCGACTGGATCCGCGGCATCAGCGTCCAGCAGCCGCACGCCACCTGCATCCTGACCGGCGCCAAGGGCATCGAGAACCGACCCAGGCCATGGAGCTGGCGCGGCTGGATCCTCCTGCACGCAAGCCAGCGGATCGACCGGCTTGCCCTGCGCGTCCCGCTGATCGCCCGCACGATCCGCTGCCGGGAGCTGACCACCGGAGCCGTGATCGGTATCGCGCGCCTGGTCGACTGCCACCAGGACCCCGAGGGCTCCGAGCCCTGCACGCCGTGGGCGCACCCGGGCGCCTGGCACCTGGTCCTGAAGGACGTCCAGGAGCTGCCGCTACCGGTCCCCGCCGCCGGGCAGCTCGGGCCCTGGAAGCCGACCGAGGACCTGCTGGATCGCGTGTTCCAGCAGCTGCCCGCCTTCCGGCCGTGACCCGCCCGGGACGCACGAAGGAGGAGAAGCCGCCGTTCGAGCCGGGCCTGATCCCGGCTCCCGGCGAGTTTCTCGTCTGGCGCGACGGCCAGCACTTCGACCGCTGGCAGGACCTCCCCTGCACGCTGTGCGGCCCGCCCACGCCCATGCGCTCCCACTCCGGCGAGCCCGTGCACAAGGCATGCGCGGAGGGCTGGATCACCGCCAACCCCGTGGAGGCCCGCCGAGGGCGGTTCGCCTCCGACCTCGCGCCGAAGCCCAAGTCCAAGGGCCAAGGCGACCACGCCTGACCTCCACCTGGAGGACCTCCATGAGCAGCACCGACCGCGACGTCGACCACGCCTTCGCCTACCCCGAGCCGCCGGCCTCCCCGCTCTGGCACCGCCACGGCGCGAAGGCACGCCCGCTCACGCCCGCCCAGCAGCGGCGCAACCGCGAGCTGCTGGACATCGCACAGCGCACCACCCGACCCCGCTCCCCTCGCCCCACCAAGCCCCTGGCGGAGGCCACCTGATGGACACCAAGCATTGCGCCGTCGACGGCTGGGTCGACGCGATACCCGCCCCCGGCCCGTGCACCGGGACCGCCACCTTCGACCTGATCGTCCGGCCCGCCGACATCGACGCGCTCCCCGACGACGCCCCCGACACGGTCGTCACCTGCACCAGCGGCGACCCCCGGATCACCCACGAGCTGCTGAACCGCATCCAGCCCGGCGACCTGCTGCGCGTCACCGGCACCCTGGTCCAGCCGCCGGCGCCCGGCGAGCCCGCCCGGCTCACCGTCGACGCCCTGGAGGTCCTGGACACCGGGCTCATCCCGGTCCTACGGGACATGGTGATGGACCGCTACGGCGACTACTGCGTCATCTTCGACGCCGACCGCGAGAAGGTGCCCCTCTTCACCGCGCTCGGGCAGTGGGTCGGCGAGGCGGACACCCCCGACGCCATCGCCACCCTCATCGACATCCACGAGCGCGTGAACGGCGGTGACGCCTGATGGCCACCACCAGCCCGCAGGCCCGCACGGTCCTGGAGCGGTTCCCCGCCGGAAGCCCCCGCGGCTCCTGGCCGGCCGAAGAGTACGCCGCCAACCAGCGCGCCCAAGGCCCCAACGCTCAGGTCGTGATGGACCTGCGCACTGACCAGTTCCTCGTGGTCACCGACACCACCACCGAGTAGCACCACTCCGGAGCGCCGCGCCCCGCCCTTCCCGGCCGGGCGCGGCGCTCCGCACGTTCCCGCCCTTCACGCCCGAGCAGGAGGCACCCTTGCACCCGATCCGCCTGATCTCGTTCGGCTACCTGCACCTGCCCACCGGCCCGGACAGCTCTCCCGTCCCGCCCGCCGCCGACCGGATCGAAGACGTCCGCGACCGGCTCCGCGACCCGGCCGCCGCCCGCGCCATCCTCGACCTCGACGGCCTCAACCCCCGCGTCCAGGACGTCGTCCTCGCAACGCCCGGCGCCCTCGAGCTGCTCGCCAACCTCGCCGACTACGCCGACCTGCCCGCCGCCCCCGGCCGCATCGCCATCGGATGTGCAGGCGGCAGGCACAGGGCATCCGGACTCACCGAACTCCTGGCCCGCGAACTGCGTGCCCGCGGTCGCCAGGTCGACGTCGAACACCTCCACGTCCATCTCCCGCGCGTCCTCAAGGCGGCCGACACCAGCACCGGAGCGAGCGCATGACGACCCCCGGCCTGTACGACCCCGTGACCAGCGAGGGCGACGACGGCACCATGCACCCCGCCGAACGGCTCTGGACGCCCGGCGAGGACGCGGTGGAGAACGGCTTCATCGTCCATCGCGGCATGCACGTCACCGGCATCGACGACCCCATCGACGACCACCTATACCCAGTCGGCTTCGTCTTCCTTGGCAAGTCAGCGTGTTGATGTGGTGTCCGGCAGCCGTACCGCGTGCATTTCTCGGGCGCGGCTATTCGGCTTCCGGTTGTGGGCGCCATGTGCCGTCGAGCGGGATTCCGGCGGTCGCCGCAATCCGGTCGCACCCGGGGCGGAGCGGCGAAGGACAACAGGTCCTCACCACGGCGCACCGTGACCAGACCCGCAGCGCACTCTTGCACCAGGTACTCGGCATGCTGCGGCGTGCCGCCGCCGTCCAGCCAGGCACGCGCCGAGCCGAGGGTGGGGTGCCCGGCGAACGGCAGCTCACCTCCCGGGGTGAAGGTCCGCAGCCGGTAGTCCGCCTCCGCGACGGTGGGCGGCAGCACGAACGTGGTCTCGGACAGATTCGTCCACCGCGCCAGCCGCTGCATCTCCTCCCCGCTCAGGTCCGTCCCGTTCAGAACGACCGCGACCGGATTGCCGGAGTAGGGGCTCGTGGCGAACACATCGACCTGCACGAACGAACGGGTACGCGGCATGGTCTCGACACCTCTCGGCAGCGGATATGGCAGGCTCTGCACATCCCGCCCACCGGCGGAGCAGGACCATCCCAACGGGCGCCCGCACCACCACGACAGGGCCAGTCCCAACAAAGTGGATTGACTGGCCCTGCCGTCATGAGGGGGCATGTTCACCGCTCGGTGGTGGAGGTGACCAGGAGTCCGCCGAGGAAGGTGTGCGTGGGCTTCAGGTCGCGCAGGGCGTCACTCGGGCAGTGGGCGGGGTCCCGGTCCCAGACGGTGAGGTCGGCGAGGCGGCCGGGGGTCAGGGTGCCGCGCAGGTGCTCCTCGCCGGTCAGCCGGGCGGCGCCCGCGGTGTGCAGGGTGAGAGCCTCGTCGTAGGAGATGGCGTGCTCGGGGCCCTTGACGCCGATGACGGTCTGCCGGGTGGTCATGCCCCACACCGAGCGCATGGCACCGAACTGGCCGACGGGAAAGTCGGATCCGGCACTGACCTGAGCTCCCAGGTCGATCCAGCCGCGGGCGGGGAACAGGCGCGCGACACGTTCCGGGCCCCAGAAGCCCTCCTCCACCTCGGCCGTGTCGTGCAGCAGTGGCTGCTGGATGGTGACCGGGATGCCCAACTCGACGGCACGGGCCTGCTGTTCGGGACCGGCCAGGCCGCCGTGCTCCATCACCAGCGTGCCGGCGGGCAGTCCGGGGTTGCGCTGAAGGACGCGCTCGTAGACATCCAGGAGGGTGCGGACCGCGCGGTCGCCGTAGGCATGCGTGCCGACCCGCCAGCCGCGCCGCACCACCGCCTCTACCGCCTCGACCAGCGCGTCCGGTTCCCAGATCAGCATCCCGGAGAAGGCGTGGTCGCAGGCGTACGGCTCCTCGGTGGCCCCGGCCTCCAGGCCGCCGTCGAGGCCGAACTTCACCCCCCACACCGACAGCCACGGGTCGGAGGTGTGACGCCACTCCTCCATGACGTCGAGCAGATCCTCCACCTGCGCGGCGCTGGTCAGACCGAGCGCCGAGATCAGCGCCCGCACCCGGGTGCCCAGCGCCCCCGCCACACGGGCGGCCAGGAGCACCGCGTAGTCCTCAGGGGTGACCGCGCAGTCGCGCACGGTCCCGATGCCCGTGGCGGCGTAGTCGCGGCTGGCCAGGCGCAGTCCGTCGATGCGCTCGGCCCGGTCCGGGGCCGGGACCAGGTGCTCCACCAGGTGCAGGGCGTTGTCGATCAGCCGGCCGTCCAGCTTGCCGTCGGCGCCGCGCCCGATGGTGCCACCCGGCGGTACGGGGGTGTCCTCGGTGATGCCCGCCAGCCGGAGCGCGTAGGTGTTGACGACGTCGTTGTGGCCGCCGCGCTTGACCAGGACCGGGTGCCGGTCGGTGGCCGTGTCGAGTTCGGCCGCGGTGGGCATGCGGCGCTCGGCCAGGTTGAGTTCCTGCCAGTTGGTGGTGGTGCGGATCCACTCGCCCTCGGGCGTGACGGCGGCCCGCTGCCGGATCAGGTCGAGGAACTCGGGGACGTTCCGGGCCCGGTGGACGGGGACGTCATGGGCACCGAGCGCGGCGAAGATCAGGTGGGTGTGGGTGTCGTCGAAGGCGGGCAGCACGGTGGCATCCGGCAGGTCGTGCACCCGCGTGTCCGCGCTCACCAGGTGGTCGAGGCCGTGGGGGTCGGCGGACACGGCGGCGATACGGTCGCCGCGCACGGCCACTGCCCGCTGCGGGGCCTGTCCGGGCACCAGGGTGTGCACCGCGCCGGCGCGGATCAGCAGGTCGGCTCCGTGATCAGTCATCGTCTTATCCCTCATCTCGCGGGTGCCGATCCGAACGTGTCGTTCGGTGACGAGACTGTTGTAGAAGGGATGCGGGGATTCACCGCCAACCTGAAGGCGAGTGCGCAGAAAGTGCGCCAGAGACTCGGCCTATCATGCGGATCATGCGACAGGTACTCGATGAAACCGATCGGCGGATCGCGGCCGCGCTGGTCGCCTCGCCGCGTGCCTCCTGGCGCGAGGTGGCCCGCTGTCTGGGGCTGTCCGAGCGCACCGTCGTACGCCGGGTCGCGCTGCTCTACGCCGACGGCACCCTGCGCGCCACCGCCGTACGCAACCCGGCACGCTTCCCGCACCTCATCCCCGTCGCCCTGCGCATCCGCTGCCGCCCCAACAAGATCCGCCAGGTCGCCCAGGCACTGGCCCGCCGCCCCGACACCGTCTGGGTGGACATCCTCGGCGGCGGCGACGAGATCTCCACGATCTTCTTCCCCGAAGGCGCGGAGGCCCGCAACAACCTGCTGCTGCGCGACCTGCCCGCCACCGACGCCGTCGGCTCCTGGACCGCCCATACCCTGCTGCGCGTCTTCCCGACAGCGTTCCGCTGGACCGCCGGTCTCCTCTCCCCAGCGGAACTGGCCGAACTCGCCCCTGCGTTACTCAAGACGCCGGCAGCGTCGTACACGCAAGTCGACGTCGACACCGCGCTGATCGCCGCTCTGACCGAGGACGGCCGGGCCACCTACACGGATCTGGCCCGCCGCGCCGGCACCACGGCGCTGACCGCCCGCCGACGGCTTGAGGCCCTCGTGGAGGGCCAGGTCTTGCGCCTGGCCACTGAGCTCGATCTCGCGCTGCTCGGCGCGCAGACCGAGGCGCTGCTGTGGATCGCCGTACAGCCAGGTGCGTTGCAGGAGACCGCGCGGACCCTGAGCACCCACCCGCACGTCCGCTTCTGCGCCGCCACCACCGGTCCCGCCAACCTGGTCGTCGCTGTCGCCGCCGCGAACCTCGACGCCCTGTACACCTTCCTCACCGACACCGTCGGCCCCCTCGACGGGGTCACCGCCATCGACACCACCCCGCTGCTGGCGACCGTCAAACGCACGGGCCTGATCCGCCACTGACGGCAGCGGCGGCATCCCCATCCCGTCGTCGCGGCAGCGACTTCTTGCTCCTCCTCGTGACGGCGGCTGTTGCGTACGACGACGGGTGGTTTCCTGACTTCAGATGGAAGCAGGCATCCCGGGGCCTGGCGACTCGCAGGCAGTTGCGCGCCACGGGGTTAGGGTCTGTTGCGAAAGTGGATCTTGTTCCTTGATGATCATGCCCTGTGGGACGTGGGGATCTGACGAACGGCCAGTGGGCCCGGCTGGAGTCGTTGCTGCCGACGGGCATCAAGCCGGGTCGACCGCAGGTGTGGACGCGGCGGCAGCTGATAGACGGCATACGGTGGCGGACCCGGACCGGTGGCCCCGTGGCGGGACGTGCCCGAACGTTATGGGCCGTGGGAGCGGGTCTATGACCTGTTCCGGCGCTGGCAGCGAGACGGTACCTGGGCGAGGATCCTCACCCAGCACCAGGCCGAGGCGGACGCGAAGGGCCTGATCACCTGGGACGTCAACGTCGACTCCACCGTCTGCCGGGCCCACCAGCACGCCGCCGGAGCGGCGAAAAGGGGGACCTCCAGAAGGAGCCACCCGGCGGGATCTTCGTCGAGCCGGCCGACCACGGCCTCGGACGCTCCCGCGGCGGACTGACCAGCAAAATCCACCTCGCCGTCGAGCAGGGGCAAAAGCCCTTGTCCGTCGTGATCACGGCCGGGCAGCGGGGCGACTCCCCGCAGTTCGAGCCGGTGCTGGAAGCCATCCGGGTCCCGAGGCTGGGGCCAGGCAGGCCGCGCAAGCGCCCGGACCGGGTCCGGGCCGACAAGGCGTACGACTTCCGCGCTAACCGCTCCTACCTGCGCAGACGCGGAATCAAGGCCACCATCCCGGTTCCGGCAGACCGGGTCAGCAACCGCCTCAAGCGCGGATCGTGCGGTGGGCGGCCGCCGAAGTTTGACAAGGACGACTACAAGCAGCGGCACGCTGTTGAGTGCGGGATCAACCGCCTCAAGCGCCACCGGGCCATCGCCACCCGGTACGACAAAACCGCCGTCCGCTATGAGGCAACTGTTCTGGTCGCAGCGATCAACGAGTGGCTGTGACGGTGCTCTAACAGAGCATCGGAAGCCATGCCATCGCCTCACGCCAATCCTGGCGATCATGCGCCCAGTCCATCATCACTTTGGCAATCGGCTCTGGGCCGATGATCTCATGTGGCCGTGGGACGTGAGCCTGGAAGTGCTTGTCTGCGCTGCCTTCGCGGTACTCCACCTGGTAGCTCATGTCGTCATTCAGGTAGACCTGCATATCGTGCTGATCCACAGGCTCCAGGTCGAGCCTGCTGAGGATCACGAACCGGTGACGCAGGTTCATATCAGCCAACAGGTCGTGCAGGGCGTCCTCGGTCGGATCGTCCACAACGCGCCCGTCATCCTCGATTGCCCGCAGCACTGGTCTCACCATGCCCGCGACTGTACTGGCCTACCAGGATTTAGTCGCCCGCCAACGCACTTTCACAACACTCCCTAGGCGCCCCATCGTCATCGGCTGCCTGAACGACGAAGCGGCGGTGGTTCCTGTGGTGGTGAAGGCGGCGCCCCGGCCGAGAGCCGTACGCGCTGCTGTGTCACGCTCGGCGCGGGTCAGGCGTCCATGTCGAAGATGTACCAGCCCTGCCAGCCGCCGTCCTGCGACCCGCCGTTGCAGGGGTAGCCGCGCAGCAGGTCGGAGCCGCCGTTACCGGCGTCGGAGTCGTCCAGGCAGCGGCCGGTGTTCGCGTTCTGGAGCACCTGCTGGTAGTAGGACGGGCTGGTGCCCGTATTGCGGTTGACGATCCGCCACTTCTGCCAGCCGCCGTCGTAACTACCCCCATTGCAGGAGTAGCCGCGAAGCAGCTCCGTCCCGTTCGGCCCGGCGTTTGAGTCGTCCAGGCACAGGCCAGTATTCATGTTCTTGAGCTGGGCGTAGCCGTTGGGGTCCACGGAGATCACGCGCCACTTCTGCCAGCCCCCGCTGTAGCTGTTCTGGTAGCAGGGGAAGCCGCGAAGGAGGTTGCCGTCTTTGCTATTCGGGTCGATCGAGTCGTCCACGCATCGGTTGGTGTTGTCGTTCGGGCCGATCCAGTAGTCGTGTTCGACCTGCCAGTGGTCGGTGTTGACCCCGACCGCCGCGGCCGCCGTGCCGGTCTCTACAGCGACGCCGCCGAGAGCGAGCCCGGCAGCCGCAGCGCCCTGGATTACCCGCATGGTGACTTTCCGCATGGCGTGCACCCCACTCACGCATGGAAGGGTCAGCCCTGTCGCTTCCCCCTGAGCGCCGCTCGGCCTGGTCCTCCGCGAAGCGGCAGGGCCAAACTATCGAACACACGAGCCGTGCGGATACGATTCTGTCTTTCCTCGCCGTGGCCAAGTTCATCCAGCTGTGGCGCGCGGTCGACTTGTCACTGGTCGCCCTGGCGCTGCTCGCTCTGGCTGTCGCCACTCTCGCCATGGGATGCCGGCCGCGATGAGCCGCACCCGTCTGGATGGCGTACTACGACGACGCCCACGACGCCTACCAGCGGGCAATCCGCGCCGGTCACCCCCAGCTCTCCCCCGCCGCCACCTTCTTCCTGGCGGTCATGCTCAGCGAGGCCGGCCTCCCGAAGCACGTACCGCCACCTCATGACCACCGGACACCCGGTCCAGGGTGGCATGGCAGCCATCAACCTTGGCATCAGCCTGGGTAAAGCCGGTGACATCGACGGCGCCCTCGATGCCTTCAAATGGGCCGCCAACGGAGCCTGGGAGGAATCGGCGGCCCACGCCAGGGACATGCTGGCAAACGCCGACTTCTCCGACACGCCGAATCCCTCGATCCGGACGCCGCACGCTGATCAGACAGGACAGACGCACTGCGGAAGCTGGGCATGCAGTGGGCGTAAGGCCCAGCAGCGGGCGGGTCACCGTGTCCGGCGCCCCACGCAGCTTTGCAGGCGGCGACTCCGCCGGCGTGAGCCGTTTTGCGCGGCCCATCGTGGCCTTGCGCTGCGTTGGCCAGGTAGTCAAAGCCGCCTCGGCGGCGTTCGGCGGAGCCGTTAAGACGAGCGTTCAGGTGGCATGTGGCATGTGGCATGGCAAGCGTGTCCGTTGATTGTGGAGATCGTTGCTCTCGATATGAAACGGACATACGCCACCTGCTGCTTTGCCGTCCTGACTGTCGGGCTCACCGCCGCCCCCGCCGCGGCCGGCGGCCTCCTGCCGATCGTCTCCCCGGCGTTCGGCACCCTCTGCGCCAGCGGAACAACCACTCACGGCACCGGAGCCGCCGACAGCAACCTCGCAGGGCTCCCCATCAGCAACCCCACCAACCAATGCGGCGGAGCCGACCTGACCCCCTCGCAACTCACAGCGCCGCTCTACAAAGTCAAGGTGCTTGCATGATTTGCTTGGCGTTGTGCGGCAGGTCATGGTGTCCAGGGCCCACAGCCACGTGGCTTCGGCCGCTGTGTCCGAGACGCGGTGACTTCACTCCCGCGTGAGGCGTGGGGCACGGGTACGTCCGGTGAACACGGGGTCGTACACGGGGCCGCAGCAGCGAGGGCCTGCCGATCGCGTAGGTGGAAAGCGCGCCCGACAACTGGTGAACCGCAGGGTCAGCGAGACCCTTCCCAGGCGTTACACGTACTGGGGTGCGACGCCCCGGGGGTCCTGATCTGTGACATGGCACTGGAGTGTGTTTAGAGCCTTGGATCTTGGGTGTGGTCGCCATGATGCTTGCCCTGCCGAGGACGGAATCAGGGATTCGCTCCCGGTCAGTGCGGCGGCGAGGCCGCCCGCCCCTCCGGCCCCGTTCGGAGGTGACTGCAGAGAGCTACTTGTCACTTCGCCGTAGCTTCGGGAGAACGGGTCCTGGTAAATGACGATTGCTGGCCTCGCCGAGGGACAGCGCGAGCGCCTGACGGCCCTCGGCGTCACCCCCTGCCCCCGGGGCAGAAGACCCCCGCCAGGGCCCCAGGGGCGGCTCAGGCGGCTTCGAACGCGGCCGGCGCCGCCCTCGGCCTCCAATGGGCGGCGCCGGCCGTGGATGGGGACGGCATAACGAAGGACAGCGGTTGGTCACCGCTGTACAAGCCTTCAGCGGTGACCAACCGCGCGGATCACCGTTTCCACGACATGACCCCTCGTAGGACAGTCACAGCGCTCGCCCTCACAGCAGCGGGCCTCGGAGCCGGGATCGCGGCTGCCACACCCGCAGCAGCCGGCGGGATCATCGTCATCGACTCCCCGGCATTCAACAACTCGTGTGCCAACCACGGCACGCATCATCCACAGGCCCAAGGGCTGACATCGAACGGAAGTGGTCCAGCACAGGGACTGCTCGCCCAGGTGCCGACCGCAAGCCCGCTCAATCAGTGCGGCGGCGCAGATGCTTTCTTCATCGGCATGATGGCCCATGAGACGGCCCGGCTAACAGCCTTTCAGTGACGGTTTCATGTGTGAGCCGGCTCCTGTCGACCGTTCCTGAATCTTGACCCCCTGGGAATCCGGGAAATTGACCCCCACTGGGTTGATCAATCGCGGCTCGCGCGGTTCTCCTTGGCGAGGAGTTCGCGCCGTTGGCGGGTGCGGTAGGAGTCGCCGGTGAGGGTGAGGAGCTCGGCGTGGTGGACCAGGCATCGATCATCGCGGCGGCGACGTCGAGCTCCCGGAGGCCGCGGCGGGCACACAGCCCGGCCATTCGCCGGCTGCACCGGTTGGCCGGACCTGTGCCCCACCGAGTGCGGCCACCCGTCCCGCCGCAGGACCGCCGATCCGACGGGCCGGCCACGGCTTCAAGGCTGAACTGCCGCGGTCGGCTCCGGGAAGGTGACGCCGGTCAGCTCTTCGGAGGCGGTCCACAGGCGGCGGGCGGTGGCCGGGTCGCTGGCCGCTGCCGAGCGGCCGGCCAGGGCGGGGGTGCCGCGCATCTCGAACATGCCGTCGGGGCCGACGAAGCTGCCGCCGGGCAGGTCCTGGACGGCCGCGTAGAGGGGGTTAAGTGCGCCCGCCTGGCCGTCCTGGGCGATGAACTTGTTGCCGAGGCGGAAGAGGAGGCGCCGCAGGGTGCTGGCGTCGTTGCCCTGGAGGTTGGTGGCGGCCCAGCCGGGGTGGGCGGCCAGCGCGCGGACGGGCGAGCCGGTTGCGGTGAGCCGTCGCTGGAGTTCCAGGGTGAACAGCAGCATCGCCAGTTTGGACTGGCTGTAGGCGGTCATCGGGTTGTACTCGCCGGTCAGGTCGAGGTTGTCGAAGTGGATGCGGGGACTGCCCGGGGCCTTGTGTGCAGTGGACGAAAGGGACACCACGCGGTCCGTGATGTGTGGCAGCAGCAGGTTGGTCAGGGCGAAGTGCCCCAGGTAGTTGGTGCCGAACTGCGTCTCGAAGCCGTCCTTGGTGCGGCCCTCGGGGACGTTCATGACGCCGGCGTTGTTGATGAGCAGGTCCAGGTCACCGTGCCAGTCGGCGGCGAACTCGCGCACGGAGGAGAGGTCGGCCAGGTCGAGCCGGCGGACCTCGACGCTGCCGTTCACGGCCTGGGCCGCGACCTCGCCGCGCTTGGTGTCCCGTACGGCGAGGACGACGTGCGCGCCCGCGCCGGCCAGGGCCGTGGCGGTGGCGAGACCGAGGCCGCTGTTGGCGCCGGTCACGACGGCGGTGCGGCCGGTCTGGTCGGGGATGTCGGTGATGTTCCAGGGCTGGGTGTGCGTGGTGTTTGCCATGACCCCAATGTATGCACTGCTCACAATGTATGCAACATTAACAATGTGGGCGTCGCTCACACACGGCTAGGCTGAGGGCATGACGAACCGCCCCTACCACCACGGAGACCTCCCCGCCGCGCTCCTCGCACGGGCCGAGCAGACGTTGCGCGAGAAGGGATCGGGCGCACTGTCCCTGCGGGAGCTGGCCCGCGAAATCGGGGTGAGCCCCGCCGCACCGAGCCGCCACTTCAAGTCCAAGCAGGCACTGCTGGACGCCCTGGCACTGACCGGGTTCGAGCGACTCGCCGAGGCCATCGCAGCCTCGCAGGAAGGCGCTGGTGAGGCGTTCGCCGACCGGCTGGATGCTGCGGCCCGCGCCTACGTGGGCTTCGCCGTGGCCAACGCCGCACTGCTCGACCTGATGTTCTCGGTCAAGCACAGCCCGGAGGCGTCGGAGGCGGTGGGCGCGACCGCCCACCGGTGGTCCGAGCACCTGCTGGAGCTGATCGGCGACGGGCAACGCCGCGGCGAAGTGCGCGAGGGGCAGCTGGAGCGTGTTGCGCTACCGGTCTTCGCGGCGCTGCACGGCTACGCCGGCCTGACGGTGAGCGGCGTACTGCCTCCGGAGTTGGCCGAGCACGGCCTGGACGACCTGATCGCGTCCATCCTGCGCGGCTGTGAGCCGCGATAGAGCCGCGCAGGATGATCAGAGGGGTCAGTTTTCAGGAACTGGCTGAGGGCCATGTTTCAGAGACTGGCGACAGGGCCTGTGGCCAGCCCACCACGGAAGTCTGCGGCCGCCGCTTGCCACTGGCGGCTTCAGCCACAGGTCGCCTGATGGTTGGTACGACGTCGCTCGCCAGGGTGGTTGTCCCGTCTCGCCGCGGGGTGTTGCCGGGCTCGGTGAAGGCGATGTGGTTGGCTCCCGTCTGGACGAGGCCGGGCCACGCTGGCCCACCAGGCTGGCCGACTCGAAGCCGAGTTGAAGAAGATCCGCCGTTACAAGCTGATCACCATTGACGAGGTGGGCTACATCACGTTCGATCAGGACGCGGCGAACCTGTTCCTCCAGCTCATCGCGTCCCGCTACGAGCAGGGCTCCGTCATGGTGACCTCGAACCTGCCCTTCGGGCGCTGGGGAGAGACCTTCTCCGACGACCTCGTGGCCGCCGCGATGATCGGCCGCCTGGTTCACCACGCCGAGGTCCTCACCCTCACCGGCGACTCCTACCGCACCTGCCGGCGAGGCGAACTCCTCGCCAAGGAGAACCGCGCGCGCCGCGACTGATCAACCCACTGGGGGTCAATGTTCCGGGCTCCCCGGGGGTCAAAATTCAGGAACCGTTGACACGGCCCGCTGGTAGCCGTTCCCCGTACTGTCCGCGAGAAAAGGAATGCCCTCGCGAGCGCGAGTACCAGCTCGGGAGGCCGAGGTCAGTGGCTTCGCAGGAAGACTGGGGGGCAGTCCGATGGGCCGTGGGGAAAGCATGTGGTCGATGACCCTCGGATCAGCCGCGAGCACCGCGACTGCATCGCAAGGTTTTCCCGGGCCGGTCCCTCGGAAAGTGATGGTTCGGAGCCGGACTCCCTCGGCCAGGACCTTCGACCACGAGCGGGCCTTCACCTTGTTCACGTACCCGACCGGGCCAGGCCCCTGCTCGGGGTAGACCACGCGTTGCGCCACGTCCACGGCATGGTCGCTGTTCAGAAGCTTGCGCCGAACCTGCTTGTGTGGGTGACGCGTCCGTGATGGCGGTGTCGGGCGGTGTCGGGCTCGCGGCGGAGCGCGACGAGAGCCGCGTCGTCGTCAAGGCGTCCACGGGTGTGGGTAAGCAGGTCGCGCCGGATGTGGTGCAACAGCGATTCCGGGCCGGTCTCCGTCCACTGGGCGGCCCGTGTCTCGAAGGGGTAGAAGTCTCCGTCGGCGTCGCGAGCTTCGATGACGCCATCGGTATAGAGCAGGAGTGTGTCACCGGGCTCGAAGGCGAGTACATCGATCTTGTAGTCCTCTGTCCCCAGCTCGCCGATCCCCAGCGGTGGCGCGGGGTGCAGGCTGGGCACGGTGAGGGAACTGTTAGGGCTGAGCACCAGGGGCGGGGGGTGCCCGCAGCTGACGATGCGGGTGATGGGGTCGTCGTCGGGGAGTTCCAGCAGCAAGGCGGTGGCGAAGCGTTCGCCGGCCTCCTCGGCTGGCTCGAAGTCGGCCAGGTAGCGGGTGACGCTCCGTCCCAGGGCAGCGGCCAGATCGGGCAGGGAGGTGTGCTGGTGTGCGGCTTCGCGGAAGGCTCCGAGCAGGAGGGCGGCCTCGCCGATGGCGGACAGCCCCTTGCCGCGCACGTCGCCGATCATGATGCGCACACCACCGATGACGCGGGTGGCCGCGTAGAGGTCACCGCCGATCTGCGCCTCGTCCTCGGCGGCCAGGTACAGACAGGCGATCCGCAGGGGACCGATCCGCTCCGGCAGCGGCCACAACAGGACGTGCTGCGCGGCCTCTGCGACCGACCGCACCTGGGCCAGCTGCCGTCGGGACCGCTCACGCACCACGCAAAAAAACACGATCACCGCTGACAGCACTGCCAGAGCGAGTATCTGTACCAGCACGTTACGCGAGGTCAGCACGCCGAAGTGCCAGCCGATGTACGACTGCGCCGCCACGGTCAGGAACCCGATCAGCCCGGTCAGCCATGGGCCGGCGAACGAGGCCGTGATCGCAGGAGCGATGACCAGCAGCGGACCCAGATGGATGTCCGCCGGGACCAACTGGTCCACCACTGTGATCACCACGATGAGCACGATCGGGATCACCAGCAGCGCATGACTCGACTGCCACACCTGCCGCACACCGGCCACTCCATGCCCGGACTCCACACCTTCCAGGCTGCCACCACCCAAGGCAGCTGACGAACGAGGACTGGGACAGGAGCAGCGGCGGCAACGACATTCCTGTGATGCAACTGCATGTTGTTCCGCTCAAGTCTTTGGTGTCACGAACTCCCTGGCACCGGCCCTATCCACCAGTGGGCGCGCGTCGACGCAGCGCGGGCGGAGCGGGCCGAAGTCAGGAGCGGCGCCCGCAGCGGAGCCGGGAAGCGCGCCCGGCGGAGCGGAGCGCAGCCGGGGCTTATGCAGCAGGGAAATTCCTATCGCCCTGCGGGCCGCCCGCGAAGGCCGGGTCCTGCCGAAAGAGACGACCTACCGCGTCATTACCTTCGCCAAAGACGACAAGGTCGCGCACCTGGGCACGTCCCTGCTCGACACCGAGCAGTACCCGGCGGAGGAGCTGATTCCCCTCTACCGACACCGCTGGGAGATCGAGCTGGCCTTCGACGAGATCAAGAACCATCTCGGCCTCCGGGGGGCCATCCCGAAGCCGTGCGGCAAGAACTGTGGGCCCTGCTCGCGGTCCATCAGGCCGTCCGCCGGGTTGCTCACGAGGCCGCAGCGAGTGACCCGGTCCTAGGAGCTGTCCGGCCGGTCACGTGGAGGTGGAGGAAAACGGCGGGCCCGGGGGTTGTTGGCCCTGATAGAACATGGGTCGATGGGTATTCAGGAACGTGACCGCAAGGTCTGTCGGCCTCTGCGACGGGCTGGCCTCGAGGTGATCCCCAACGCTGTGCCATCGGGCACGATGCCGTTCGTCCGCGGATACGGTGCGGAGGACGTGGCCGGAGGCTTCTCGCACCGATACGACACCTCGCGGCTGGTTGAGCGCCTCAATGCGGACTGGTACGACCTTGCGGTCTCCTCGGGCCTTTTTGACCACCGGCGCGAGTTCCTCGTGCAGCTTCCGCAGGGCACCCGTTCGCACCTGGCCGCCCTGCAGCAAATGCACAGCGGCAGCCATGCACCGGCACTCTGGACCCGCGTCCGGCTGCTGGATCGCTGGGACATCATGGGCCGAGGCGCGGCATCGGCGTTCCTGGGCGTGCACTCGGGCCACCCGGGCTTCGGCATGATGGCTCTGGACGGCAGCGTGTACGTCTGCGCCTCGACGGGCGAGACCGGCATCAACGTCCTCGTGGTGCATCACCCGGACCGCTCGGAGAACGTCCTGCGACACCTGGAGTGGATCACGCGTTACGACAGCCCCTATGCAAACCGCGAGGAAAAGCAGCGTGCCGCCGTCTGGCTCGCCAGCCGTGCAAGGGGCCTTCCGAGTCGCTGATGACGAGATCCCGGACGGGCTGACTGCCGCCGCGATCTCCTGCCCCTCGGCCTTGGCCGTGACCAGCTCACGGACCTTCTCCTGGTAGGTGTCGTGATAGCGGGACCGTTCCCAGTCGGAGCTGAGCGCATCGACCAGCTGCAGCGCCATGTCCAGTTGCTTGCCGCGCCCCGCCCGGCCCGAAAAGGCGTCCTCGCCCACGCAGCCGCTCTGGCCGACCTCAACGTTCTGGCGTACGCCCTCGTCAAAGCGGCGCGAGGAGAGGAAGCCGCAGCCGCTCTGCACGCCACCAAGGGGTTTGCGACCCGATGGCCCGGACACCTCGACGGCGACCCACTGGAACGCTTCACCCGCGCCTACCTGACGTTCACCTGAGCTCCGCCCCCGACGCCACAACCCAGAATTGCGCAGGGCCCGCCCAAGCTCGGGCGGCGGAGCGGGGTACAATCCCGGCGGCGGATCAATCGTGTCTCCGCCCCGGACGAGCGCGCAGCCGTACCCGGCCGAGCAAAGACGGCGCGCATCACAGCATGTCCCTGCTTCGCGCTGCCGTCCCTCGTAGATGGTCGGCCTCCTCACGATTCCCATGACTGCCGCGCCGCGTCCTATTGCTGGAACGGCGCTGTCCTGCCCGCACCTTTAGCCCGATCGCCGCCATCTGCGGCCATCCGCCTGTCCCCTCACGCCTGCGGCGACATCCGTTCACGGCGTGTGCGGGCGCCCGTCCCCGCAATCGCACATTCACACCTTCTGTAACCGATGGAGAATGCCCATGTCCGGAGAGACCGACCTGCGCGCCCTGCTGACTGGCATGCGGCCCGAACTGCACAGTGGCGCATACGTGTTCAGCACCGTCGCCGACCATGTCGTGCCCGAGGGAGTCGTACCGGTGGTGACGGCCCTCGAGGACGAGGGGCTGACGATCGTCGCCCGCAAGGAGGAGGCGGACCGCAGCGGTCTGCCCTACGACTACGTCGCCGGGTGGATCACCCTGCGCATCCACTCCTCCCTCGCCGCGGTGGGGCTCACGGCAGCCGTCGCGCGGGCGCTGGCCGACGCGGGGATCAGCTGCAACGTGGTCGCGGCCTTCCACCACGACCACCTGTTCGTCCCGCACGAGAGCGCCGAGCGGGCCGTCGAGGTCCTCGAGCGGCTCACCCGGCCCGCCTAGGATCCCTCCAGCCGCCGTGGGGGGGGGAGGGGGGGGGGGGGGGGGGGGGAGAGGGGGGAGGGGGGGGGGAGGGGGGGGGGGGGGGGGGGGGAGGGGAGGGGGGGGGGGGGGGGTTGGGGGGGGTGGT
>NZ_JBVIJC010000035.1:0-81699 GCF_055581605.1 Streptomyces sp. NPDC031418 | reverse complement strand
ACGCCAGCGGCCACCCCGCTTCGGTGTCCGGTCCGGGAGTAACGGCTCGATCCGCGCCCACTGCGCATCAGTCAACGGCACACCCGGACCAACGACCAACTGATCCAAACGAAACTGCCTAGCACCCCCTCCGGTCGTCGCTGGACGCCGAGGGGAGCGGCAGGAGCAGGGTCGTGGGAGGGGTACCGAGCGCGGTGGCTATGGCGACGAGGTCGTCGATGTCGCACCGGCGACGGCCGCGTTCGGTGCGGCTGAGCGCGGTATTGGTCATCGGGCGGCCCAGTGCGGTGCAACGGGCTGCGAGTTGGTGCTGAGTCAGCCCGCGTACGAGGCGTAGGCGCTCGATGGCGCGGACGGTGTGAAGGCCGGCGGGGCCTATTTCTACAGGTCGGGTTGCCATGACAGTTAGCTGTAACTTGCGACCGGATGCTATGGCAAGAGTTGGTTCTTAAACTCTACAAAAGTCATCCCGGGACCGAGTGGCGTTCCTCTCATCGAATTCCGGCACATCACGAGCCGTTTCATCGAGGACGCCGTGCTACCTTCCCATCGCGTCGCAAAGATGGGTGATTTAAGCAGGTATCAGCCGAACTATCCAGCGAGCCCTGCGAGTGGCATCTGGCCGCTCCGAGCTACCTCTGAGCTGCGAGGGTATCGGATTCCGGCACCTCTACCGACCGCTTCGCCGCAAAACATTTTATGTTCTGCGGGAGCGATTTCGGCAACCGGGGATCCAGCCTTACTGTTCTCGTCTCACCGGCCACACCGAGAGAAGCAGTACAGAGTTTCAGAAACAACTCTGGACTTTTCTCCGGATGGTGTGGCTGTGTTGTCCAGGCACGTTGTCCAAGACCGAAAAGGAGCCCTGTGCCGAATACCTCTCTCCGCAGCGCGAACGCCCCTTCCTCCGCCGACGCTGCCCGGCGCGGCCCGTTGGCCACTCCGGCGGAAGTCGCTGCCTATCTCGGGGTGCCGGTGAAGACCCTCTACCAGTGGAAGTACCGGGGAACTGGGGCTGGTGCCCGGGGACCGAGTCCTCTGCTTCACCGACGGAGTGGTCGAGGAACACAAGAGCGGCGGGGAGGAGTTCGGGGAGGACCAGCTGATCGACTGTGTGAACCGGCTGGAGAGGACCGGCCGCGGCATCCGGGCGGTGACGCGCTCGCTGTCCCACACGCTCAAGCGGGCACGGGGCGGACGGACCAGCGACGACGCGACGCTGCTCATGGTGGAGTGGCGCGGCTGACCGCGGACCGAGCGGCTGCTCAAGGACACGGGCTTCGTGGTCCGTTCCACCCGGTGAGGCCGGCAGGGGGCCGCCTCAGCGGGGTGAGTCGACCGGAGCATCCCGAGGGACGGGCTCCGCCGCCCTGTCAGCCGACAGGACCACGCCCGCTCCCGGTGTCGATGAGGATCTGTTCCGCGTCGCTGACGTTGTCCACCCGGACCGCCCGGGCCATCGCGGCACGGGCGGCATCCCGTGCCGCGTCGGGCGGGACGACCAGCAACGAGAAGATGTCCCGGTCACCCCGGGTGATCAGGACCGTGTCGTCACCGACCGGGAAGGAGTCGATGTGCACCACCCGGTCGTCCACGACGATACGCGTCGGCAGACCCTCCCAATCGGCGGCATCCAGCCCCACACGCGACACGGGGCCGACGTGGGCGACGAGGGCACCCAACAGGGCGGGCAGCTCGGCACCGATGTCGCGCGAGCGCGGCCACCACGCGCCGTCGAGGACGCCTCTGCGTGATGCGGTCGCCTCCAGGCCGCAGAAGCGCAGATCCCGGTCGCACGGCCTCGTGGACGCCACTGGGCAGACGCCGGGGAACAGGTGGTGTGTCCGAGCTGGTCATGAGGACCACCCGTCGGTAGGGCCGGTGCGACGACGGGACCCCGCCCCGCACCTCCCACGCTACTCCTGGCGCCACACTCACCGACGTCCGCAGATCGCCCGCCCTCCCGCCCCGCCCCCGACGAAACCGATCCAGCAGGTCACGGCGGAGGCGTACGAGTCCTGGTCCGAGGGGTGGTCAGGGACGGTTCGCCGCTCCGACGTGCCACTTGACGGCGTCGGTGATGAAACGGCGGCTGCTGACCGGGTCCAGGGCCCGGGCCTGGAGATGGGCGTACATCACGTCATAGGGCCGCACGTCGGACGGCTTCTCCAGGTAGAGGTCGCTGGTGAACCGTTCCAGGTAGACCACCGCCCCCTCGGGACCGTCGGCGAACCTCACAAGGGAGAACCGCCCCGACAGGCCCGGATGAGCGCCGCCCGTGAAGGGGAGGACCTGCACGGTGACGTTGGGCTCCGCGCCGAGCGCGTTCAGGTGTTCGAGTTGCTCCCGCATGATGTCGGGAGAGCCGACGGCACGGCGCAGGACCGATTCGTCCAGGACAGCCCGGAAGCGCAACGGGCCCGCCGGGTCGTAGATCCGGTGCTGCCGGCGCAGCCGCACCTTCAGCCGTGCGGCTGCCTGCCGGGCCGTGAGCCGGGGAATCGATTCCTCGATGACCGCATGGGCGTAAGCGGGGGTCTGCAAAAGATCCGGGATCACCAGGGGCTCGAAGGCGTGGACCGAGGCGGCGTCCGTCTCCAGGCCGATGTAGACGCTCTGGGGAATGTCGCCGTAGGCATGCCACCACCCCCGTGTGCCGGATTCCCTCGCCATCTCCATCAACGCGTCGACGGCCTTCTGGTCCGACACCCCGTACAGCGCGCACAGGTCGCGCACGTCACGGGGACTGATTGCGCGGCGGCCGTTCTCCAGGTGACTGATCTTGGGCTGGGAGATCATCAGCCGCTCGGCCACTTCCGTGCTCTTCAGTCCACTGGCCTGGCGAAGCCGACGCAGTTCGGCCCCCAGGCGACGTCTCCTGACGGTGGGATTGATGTGCGCCGCCACGGGCGGGGTACCTCCGGGTTCACGTCATCGTTCTGTTCCGCAGACTGCCACGCGGAAAGCGATGTTGATCACCCGCCATACCATCGCGCCCGGGCACCGGCCAAACCGGATCGTGACGTCGTCATGTGCCGTTTTCACGTGCGTCCGCATGTGCGGGATCACCTCGCGCGGTCCCGGGAGTTCGTCCGCGCAACCAATCGCTATCACCAAATAATCAATAAGTACGTATTCCGCAATATTGCGCCGCACGCCAGAGCTGAACGCTCGAAAACCAGAAACGCACTTCTATTGTCGCGGGCTCAGAAAGATTCCTCCGTAATATGCACCACCAGATCACGGCTCTCCGGGCGTTCGGTTGCAGCCCGGCACGCCACGGCCCCCACAGGAAATGGCCTCTTGATGAAGCTGAAAATCCCTGAGACGGCTCGCCGGCGCTCCCTGCCGGGCTTGCTGGCCTCAGCTCTCGCCGCCACGGTCGCCGCCGCGATGGTCGTCCTGTCGCCCGCCCAGGCAGTCGCCATCGCCACGCCGGTACCGCTGGCCACGGCGGCGAGTTTCTCCGTCCTGGCGGGCGCGGGAGTCACCAACACCGGCCCCACGGTGATCAGTCACGACCTCGGGACGTACCCGAACCCGGCCATCACCGGCTTCCCGCCCGGCGAGGTGCTCGGCGCCGTGCACGCCGCCGACGCCGTGGCGGCTCAGGCCAAGTCCGACCTGGTCACCGCGTACAACAACGCGGCAGGTCAGGCCACGGACTTCGCACTCGCAGCGGGCATCGGGAACGGCACGACGCTGCTTCCGGGCGTCTACACCGCCACCTCGGGTGTCGGCATCACCGGCGATCTGATCCTGGACGCCGGAGGAAACCCGAACTCCGTGTGGGTGTTCCAGATTCCGGAGGCCCTGACGACGGCCTCCTCCAGCCGCGTGCTTCTGACCAACGGCGCCTCGGCGTGCAACGTCTACTGGCAGATCGGGAGTTCGGCCACCCTCGGGACGAACTCCACCTTCGTGGGCACCATCATGGCCCTGACGGACATCCACGTGACCACAGGGACCAACATCGAGGGCCGGGCGCTGGCCCGCAACGGCGCCGTGACGCTCGACACCAACCGGATCTTCCTCAACTCCTGCTCGACCGGAACGACCGGCGGCACGACCACCGGCACCACCAGCGGTACGACGACAGGAACGACGACCGGTACCACGACCGGCACGACGACGGGCACCACGACCGGATCGACGACCGGCACCACCGCCGGTGCGATCGGCGGGGGCCTGGTCAGCGGCGGCCTGGTCAGCGGTGGTCTCCTGGGCGGGCCGATCGTCAACGTGACGGGCGGCGGCACCTCCGGGAACACCGCGGGCAACACCGCCGGCAACAACGTCACCAAGGGGAACACCTCGGGGAACACCGCGGGCAACACGGCCGGGAACACCGCCGGCCAGCACGGCGGCGGCCGGCCCGGCGAACACCACGGCAGGCCCGGCGAACACGGCGGACCGGACGTCGGTGGTGGGTACGAACACCACCGCAAACCAGGCGAGGACCACCAGGGCGCGCCGGGCAAGCCGGACCACGGCCAGGGTGATCGGCCTGGCGACGACAACGGCCACGACTACGGCAACGACTACGGCAACTACGGCTACGGCAACTACGGCTACGGCAACGCGCCCAAGTCCGACGGTCAGGAAGACCACGAGAGCTAGTCGGCGGATCGCGGGTCCGTACCGCGGATGACGGCGTGCGGCGGGACCTCTCGAACCCGCCGCACGCCGCCGCTGCCGCTGCCGGTGGACGAACAGCCTGTGACGCCGGGCGGCGGAACACGAGAAAGCAAGGTGGGCGGTGTCGAGCGGAACTGACGCGGCACGCGTGAAGGAACACCGACGGACCGATGGCGGCTCGCCGCCGGGGGAACGGAGAACGGACGCCGGTCCGCCCGGCGAGCGGGTCCGGGGTGCCAGGGCCCTGAGAGCGGGCCTGCGCGGTGCCGTCCTCGTGTGCCTGGTGACGACCCTGGTGCATCTCGGTGCCGTCTTCCTCCACGTGGCACCTCCCAACCCCGTCTCACAGCGGTACAGCCGGCAGGTCGTCGCGTGGGTGTATCCCCTTTTCGAGCAGAACTGGCAGTTGTTCGCCCCCAACCCCGACTCCGTCAACCGCAGGGTGTGGGCCAGGACCGCGCACAGTGGGCCCGACGGCTCAGCGCGGGTCAGCCCCTGGATCGACCTGACCGCCCTGGACCGTGCCGCCGTCGCACACGACCCGTTTCCCAGCCACACGGCGCAGAACCTCCTGCGCCGTGCCTGGACCTCCTACGTCGACACACACGGCGCGGACGACAGGGCACGCTCTCCCCGGGCCGTGATGATGCAGACGTACCTGAGCAACATCGCCGCGGACCGCGTCGCCGGTCGGCGCGCGGGCACGTTCGAGTTCATCCAGCTCCGGGTCGTCACCTCGCCCGTCGTCGCGCCTGGCACGGCGGCCGGCCGGCGGCCCCCCGAGCCGGTGGAGAACCGGCTCCTGCCCTGGTGGAAGGTGACCCCCCGTGGGAAGTGAGAAGGTCCGCGACCTCCCGGCCGACACGGCCGTACCGGGCGGGTCCGAGGACGGCGCGTGGGCCCGCGTCCACCGTCTGCTCCTCGCCCGGGCCGACGGCATCTGGGACCTCCTCACCGGCCGTCCCGTGTCCCTGTACGCCACATCGGTCCTGCGGATCGGGTACGGGCTGCTCTACCTGGCCTTCCTCCTCCGGGAGTTCCCCCACCGGGACGAGATCTGGGGTCCCGGCTCCCCGTGGACACCCTCACTGGCGGCGCAGCTCTTCGACCAGACGGGCTGGTGGAGCTTCCTGCTCCTGTCGGACAGCCGCGCCTACTTCGAACTCTGCTATGCGCTGGCTCTCCTGACGTCCGTGCTCTTCCTGCTGGGCTGGCGGACCCGGGCCACGTCCGTGCTGTTCGCGGGCGTGGTGGTCTCCTTCCACGCCCGGGCGATCTTCATGACGGACGGCGGCGACAATCTCCTGCTGCTGATGGCCCTCTACCTCACGCTCACCGCGTGCGGTCGGTGCTGGTCACTGGACGCACGCCGCGCGCGGATCAAAGCGGCGCGTACGGACGTCGCCCGCACGCGCCACGTCGTCGCCCAGGACCTGCGTGCGGCCCGGCGGACGCTGGTCACCGTGGTGCACAACTGCGGCGTCCTCGTGATCGCGGCACAGGTCTGCTTCCTGTACGGATCGGCCGGTCTGTACAAGGTCCAGGGCTCGTTCTGGGACGACGGCACCGCCCTGCACTACGTGCTGAACCTGGAGCTCTTCCAGCCGTGGCCCGCGCTCTCCCACGCCATGGACCGGTATCCGCTCGCGATGGCGGTCGCCGGCTACCTGACCGTCCTCACCCAGGTCGCCTTTCCGTTCGTGCTCTTCGGCCGGCTCAAGTACCCGGTCCTGACCGTGCTCCTGGGCATGCACGTCGCCATCGCCGTGGTGCTCGGACTGCCGCTCTTCTCGGGCACGATGATCGTCGCCGACGCGGTGTTCCTTCCCGACCGCTTCTACGCGTTCCTGCCCCACCTCCTGCGGCGCGGTACGCGTCGATGCGACGGGCCGTCGCCGGAGCGGGGAACAGGGCTCGGATCCGTCCCCCCAGCAGGGCGGCCACCCGGACGGGCGGGAGGAGTACAGGCCGGTGTCACGCCCGGCGAGCGGTCACGCCGGTCCGCCACCGTCCGGCTCGACGACGGCGCCGTAGAAGCCGCGCGACGCGTGATCGGGGAACGGCCGCCCCCTCGTGAGCGCTTCTCGCCACACGGCCCCTCCGCACCGCGACGGAACGCGGAGTAGTGTGGTCCGTACCGAGGGCATTTCGCACACCGGCTTCCACGCCGGGTCGTTCCCGGCGAACGAAGAAACCCGGGCCGCCGCAGAAGCGGCCCGGAGACGGGTCCGCATCATGTCGGCGACCTTGCTTCCCACCCTGGCGCACGCCGAGCCCGCCGCAGCCCCGGCCGCGCGCCTCGCCCTGAAGACCGACGGCCCCCGGGGACTCCTGGACGGAGCGTGGTGGCCCAGGTCCCGAGACCTGCTGCACGAACTCCCGGCGCTCATGGACGTACTGGATCCCCTCTGGGGCCGCATCACCCGTATCGCCGTCAACCCCGAGCACTGGCCTGCCATCCCGCGCAAGATCCCCGTGGCCGGGCACATCGTCAAGGCCGGCTGGTTCACCCCGGAACTCGACCCCCACAAGCTGCTGCTGCTCTCGTACGGCACCGGCCGCTGGGACCTCCTCGTCATTCCGCCCGAGACCGGGGCGGCGTCGGCGGCCCGGCTGATGGCGGCCGCGTCCGGGCACGACGGGCCGCCGCTGACCGCGAGCGCGCTCATCGCCGCGGACGATGCCCTCGACGACGTCCCGGGCAACGACCGGCCAGGGCGCCCGGACGACATGTGGGAGTACGAGGGCGGCGCCTCGGCGGTACCCGCGGCCGTTCCCGGGCAGGCCGGTCCGCCGGGGGCGGCCAGCCGGCTGATCGTCGGTATGTGAGGTGGCCGCCATGACCGCCTTCCTGACGATCGTCGCCTTCCTGGTCCTCGTCGCGGTGGCGGCGTACGTGATCCACCGGCTCGGGCTCCAGCACGCCGACAGGATCGCGGCGTACCGGTACAGCACCCCCCGGCCCGGTCGCCGTGGTCGTGTCGCGCCCCAGCCGCACCCCGCGCCCTGGGCCGGCGTCCGGACGTCCGACAGGCGACCCGGCAGCCCCGCCCCGGCACCCACCCGGCCCGCGGCGACGCGATCCCGGGGCGTGGACGCAGGCTCCGGAGCACCCGAGGATCCGAGCGACTGAACCGAGGCGTCATGACTCTTCCGCGGCTGAACATCTACCGCCACGACCGGGGGGCGCGGGCCCTGGTCACCCTGGCCGGTGTGATCGACCCCGTCACCGCGCCCCGGGTGCGCGCCGCTCTCGAGCAGTGTCTGCGGGACGGCATCACCCTCATCGACGTCGATCTGACCACTGTCGACCGCTGTGACGACAGCGGCCTGCGCGTCTTCCTCGACGTGTCCGAGCATGCCGCCGAGTCCCAGGCGTTCCTCCTGCTGCACCACCCATCCGCACAGACCGAACGACTGCTCATGGACACGGGCTCCGACGGTCTGCTCTACCCGATGAAGCCGAAAGGGGCGCGCCCTCAGCGGGCCTGACGTCGACAGAAGCACCCCAGGGAACGGGCCACCGGACGGGAGGCGTTGGTGCGCCGGTCAAGCCGTACGCCCGTCTTTCCCCGCGCCGCCCTGTCAGCCGACAGGACCACGCCCGCTCCCGGTGTCGATGAGGATCTGTTCCGCGTCGCTGACGTTGTCCACCCGGACCGCCCGGGCCATCGCGGCACGGGCGGCATCCCGTGCCGCGTCGGGCGGGACGACCAGCAACGAGAAGATGTCCCGGTCACCCCGGGTGATCAGGACCGTGTCGTCACCGACCGGGAAGGAGTCGATGTGCACCACCCGGTCGTCCACGACGATACGCGTCGGCAGACCCTCCCAATCGGCGGCATCCAGCCCCACACGCGACACGGGGCCGACGTGGGCGACGAGGGCACCCAACAGGGCGGGCAGCTCGGCACCGATGTCGCGCGAGCGCGGCCACCACGCGCCGTCGAGGACGCCTCTGCGTGATGCGGTCGCCTCCAGGCCGCAGAAGCGCAGATCCCGGTCGCACGGCCTCGTGGACGCCACTGGGCAGACGCCGGGGAACAGGTGGTGTGTCCGAGCTGGTCATGAGGACCACCCGTCGGTAGGGCCGGTGCGACGACGGGACCCCGCCCCGCACCTCCCACGCTACTCCTGGCGCCACACTCACCGACGTCCGCAGATCGCCCGCCCTCCCGCCCCGCCCCCGACGAAACCGATCCAGCACACATGAAGTCGGGAAGCCCCGTGAACACTGGAGAACTACGGAGTGGTGTTTTCCCAGGCCAGACGCACTCCGACCGACATCTCCGCAGGTCACAGCCCCGCCCAGGGAAAACTCCTAAAGCGGGTGTCGCAGGTTCGAATCCTGCCGGGGGCACCAACAGAAGGGCCAGCTCAGGAGGGGTGTCCTCCCAGGCTGGCCCTTCGCCTTGTTGAGGGTCGTGCCACGGACGTGCCACTACGTGCCCGCGGCCCGTGAGCTGCCGACGAAGACATGTCCGTCGATGTCGGCCGACGGGAGTGAGCGTGAGCGAGATCAGCGTGCCGGAAGGACGGCAGACAGTACGCTGAACCCAGCGGGATCGGGCCCGCGGCCCAGTGTCCGGGAGGTGCTTCATGACGGCCGAAATGGTGGCCCCGGCGTGGATGCATGAGCAGATCACGGCGGAGGAGTACGACTCCTGGTCCGAGGACCAGTGCGCCGGTATCGAGATCGTGGACGGGATGGTCGTCGTGAGTCCGAGTGCGTCCAAGCGGCACAACCGGCTCGCGCGGATGCTGGCGAACGCCCTGGATGCCGCCGCGGGCCCGGAGTGGAACGCCGACACTGACTTCGACGTCCGGCTTCAGGACGTCCCGCTCACCAATCGCCGCCCGGACGTCATCGTGTACCGCGCAGACACGATCGACATCACCCCCACCCGCCCGGAGCACGTGCTGTTGGTCGCGGAGGTGGTGTCACCAGGATCGGAGACCACCGACCGGATCGTGAAGGTCGACCAGTACGCCAAGGCAGGCATCGGCTTCTACTGGCGGATCGAGCAGGCCGCGACAGGTGTTCCTCTCGTGTACACCTACGTCCTCGACCCCGCGACGAAGGCCTACCGGGACGGAGACGTGTTCACCGGCGTCCTCAAGGTAGCGGCCCCCTTCCCGGTGCAGATCGACCTCGGCCAGATCTGACCACTCACTGCTGAAGGAGGCAGGGGATCGGTCCGGGGCTCAGGAGTGGTACGCGCGGGGCGCCGAGCTGGGCAGCCGTACGGGCGGCGAAGACGGGCCTGGCCCGGCCGGCCTACCTGGCGGGCATGAGCATGGTCCGGTACGGCCGCCATGCCGAGGCGGAACGATGGCTGGTGATGGCCTGGGACGAGGGCATCGTCGAGGCGTCGTACCACTTGGGGCGTGCGCTGCGCGGTCTCGGGCGCGAGGCGGAGGCCGTCGAGTGGCTGCGGCGCGCCGTCGAGCGGTATGCGGAGTTCGAGCGTGAACGGTACGGGTTCAACAGGCCCGATCCCCGGCCCGAACTCGCCGAACTGCTGATGAAGTCGGAGCAGGACGAGGAGGCCGCAGACGTCGTGGCGAGGATTCTGGAGGAGTACCCGGGCCACCTGCACGGCAACCGCTACGCCGGCATCCTCGCCCGCCGCAGGGGCGACCTCGAGACGGCCGCGCAACACTTCGAGAAGATCGCCGACAGGGACGGTGACGGAAGCGTCGGGTCGACACTGAGGGAGATCAGAGACCTCCTGGCCCAGGTTTCGCACCCGCACTGAACGCAGGGACGGCGGCTGCCCGGCAGTGCGCCGCAAGACGCCGCGCCGGCCCTCAAGCCCCGGCTGCGCTCCACTCCGCCGGGCAATGGTGGGTTCAGGGGGTGTGCGCCATGGTCGGCCCCGGCGCTGTGCCCCGATCGGTTTCATCCTGCACGAGCAGGGACAGCAGGGAGGCCACGGAGAGGCCGGCTTCTGCCGGATGGCGCAGCACCTTGTCGGACTCGATGCGGTAGGTGTTCGTGCGCCCGTCCCGAGTGTGGGAGAGGTAACCGTCCTGCTCGAGATCGGCGATGATGCGCTGGACGGCGCGCTCCGTGAGCCGGCAGCGGGCGGCGATGTCGCGGATCCGGACGTTCGGGTTGTCGGCGATGGCCGCCAGTACGCGCGCGTGGCTGGTGATGAACGTCCATCCGCTGTGAGGTTCGGGCACTCCAACCATGCCCAGCATTTTAGGGGACCCTCATTGACGAAGCCAGATACATGACATACTTTTCCGGTAACTGACGACGTGCTCCGCGCTGCGCGCAGCGAGAAGGGGCATCGAAGGTGTCCTGGAGGCCGTCATGCCAAAGCTCATGAGTAGCGCCGGTGCCACGCAGGGGGCGGACCAGGTCGGTGGGCCAGGAGCAGCGGCTGCGTTGCAGCAGTACGAATGCGACGGAGCCTGGGTGATCGCCGCTCAGGGCTCCTACGACATCCACTCGGTCCCGCCTCTGGAGGCGGCACTGAACGCCGCTGTCAGGAAGCACGCGAAGGTGGTCCTGGACGCCTCCGGCATCGACTTCGCGGACTCGTCGTTCCTCAACCTGTTGATCCGTGCCCACCAGACGGGCACCGTGCGCGTGGCAGCGCCGCCGAGGCAGCTTCAGCGCCTGTTTGCGATCACCGGAACCGACGCCGTGCTGGAGATACGAGAGACCGTGAACGACGCCACCTGCTCCTGAGCCGGCCTCCGCGCCGCAAAGACCTCCCGAAGTCGTCTCCGAGGGGCCTTTCACCGGTCACGGCACAGGGCTTCCAGCCGTTGGATCGCCTCACGGAAGACGCCTTCGATGGGGCGTCGACTCGCCCGCAGGAGCAGACCGACCAGGGGGCTGGAGTCGATGGCGAGCGTCCAGGTCACGGTCGTTCGGGTGTCCGCGGAGGGCGTCAGTGTCCACAGTTCCACCAGCGCCGAGACGCCGGGCGCGTTCGTTTCCACAGCACAGTAGGCGAAGCGTTTGCCGGGATCCCACACGGTGATCCGTTCGCGCGCCCGGATCACGCGGTACAGGCGGAAGAAGCGAAGGGAGCCCACGCCGTAGGGGGGTGAGCCTTCGAAGTGGACGTCGTCCGCCGGGGCGAACCAGCGGGGCCAGTTCTCCGGCCGTGCGGCGAGCTGCTCGAAGATCACGCCGGCGGAAGCGCGCAGGTCCCGGGTGCAGGTCTGGCGGAAGGGGGCGTGATCGATGAAGCCCGGATCTTCGGGGCGCAGCTGGCGGGTCATGGCGTCCGGACCCTTTCAGAGGGTAGCCATGCATATGTGAATGTCGTACCATCTGTCCGAAATCTCTGCGAAGGGCATCCTCAGATGGTGCGACTCGTCGCCCCGGACGACCCGCGGGTCGGCGCCGTGACCGCGGCCCTGGCCCCGTATGCGTGGCAGGGCTTCACGCCCGAGGCGGTCAGCCGCCGTGTTCTCGGCGCGGTCGAGCCCCATGTGATCGAGGGGGTGGCACGGGTTGCCCGTCAGGATGAGCGGATCGCCGTGCTGAACCGGTTCCTGGCTGGTGTCCGGTGGCAGTCCCTGACTGCGGCCGGACTGAGCCGGCACCTGGTGTCCGTGCTGGATGCCTGGCGGCAGGAGAGCCAGTGGCTGGAGATTCAGTTGCACTGGGGCGCGGAGGGCTCCTGAGCCGCAACGGCCGCTGAAGCCCTCGCGTGCGGTCGGCCTACTGGCGGGCCAGATGCATGCGCAGCTCGCTGTCGGCGTCGGTGATCAGTTCGCCGGACAGGTCGACGGTCACCGTGTGCAGCGTTCCGGTGAACCGGAAGGGCGGCTTGTAGTCGGATGTCACCGGTGAGCCCGGGTTGGCGCCACACGTCATGCCGCCCGGGTTGAACATGATCGGTGTGGTGACCGGGATCTCGGTCTCGCCGACCAGGCGACGGTCGATGTAGAGCTGGGCGCGGCCCGGGACGCCCTTGCCCGCGGGTATGTCGGGCTTTCCGGTCGGTTCGAATTCGAAGCGCAGCTCGTGCCGCCCTTCGGGTACCTCCTCGGTGGAGGTGACGCCGTACATCGCGCGTCGGAGGTAGTTGTGCGCGTAGTGCAGCTTGCGGTCCTTCAGGTAGAAGGTGAAGCCGCCCACGTTGGTTCCCTGGCAGAGGAAGACACCCTCGGCGCCGGCTGCGGGGATCTCCGCGTCGGCGGTGATGGCGAAAGGCCTGTTGAGGACGCGGGGTGCGACCGCGGCGGGCAGTGTCTCGGTGCCCGGCCGGAACGTGTAGCTGGTCCGTTCGGCGAAGATCTGCGGCCGCTCGGTCATCAGTCGCTGCACGCCGCTGGCGTCGATGGGCAGGACGCCGTACTTTCCGGCCTCCACGTACCAGAGGGACACCATCTCCACACGCCTGGCCGGGTTCTCGGCTGCCACGTCGCTGGTCTCGGCGAAGTCCTGGTCGATGTGGTAGAGCTCCCAGCCCTCGTGGTCCAGCTTGGCGAGGGTCTCCGAGTCGATGGGGGTGCCGAAGGGCTTGCCCGCCTCGGTGAAGGAGGGGCCCGGCCAGGGGCAGACCGCCCGCCAGCCGTCGTGGTCGATGGCGCGGTGACCCATCATCTCGAAGTACTGCGTGTGATGGAGCGTCGGTGCGGAGGCGCTGTCGAAGGTGTGGGCGAAGCTCACGCCGTGGAGCGGTGACTGGGGGACGCCCTTGATGGCGGCCGGGGGCTCGATGCCGAGCACGTCGAGCACGGTGGGGACCATGTCGATGATGTGTGCGTACTGGGTACGCACCTCGCCGCGGGCCTTGATGCCCTGGGGCCAGTGCACGAGGAACGGGTCGCTGGCGCCGCCCCGGTAGGTCTCGCGCTTCCACCTGCGGAAGGGGGTGTTGCCGGCCCAGGTCCAGCCCCAGGGGTAGTGGTTGAACGTGTTCGGTCCGCCGATCTCGTCGAGGGACCGGAGGCTGTCCTCGATCGGCTCGGGGGCGTTGTTGAAGAACTGCGACTCGTTCGTCGTCCCGGTGACGCCGCCCTCGGCGCTGGCGCCGTTGTCGGAGACCAGCATGATCAGGGTGTTGTCGAGCTCGCCGGTCTCCTTGAGGAAGTCCAGCAGCCGTCCGATGTGGTGGTCGGTGTGGCTCAGGAATCCGGCGTAGACCTCCATCATGCGGGCGGCGAGACGGCGGGCGTCGGGCGACAGCGAGTCCCACTCCGGCACGTCCGGGTCGTGCCGGGACAGCCGGGCGTCGGGCGGCGCGACCCCCAGCCGCTTCTGCCGCGCGAAGGCAGCCTCGCGGTAGGCGTCCCAGCCGTCGTCGAACTGGCCGCGGTAGCGGTCCGCCCACTCCTTGGGGACGTGGTGCGGCGCGTGCGTCGCACCGGGGCAGAAGTAGAGGAAGAACGGCTTGTCCGGGGCGACCTGCTTGGCGTCGGCGACGAAGGCGATCGCCCTGTCCACCAGGTCGGGGGTCAGGTGGTACCCCTCCTCCGGCGTGGCGGGCGGCTCTGTCTGGTGGTTGTCGTAGACGAGGTCCGGGTACCACTGGCTGCTGTCACCGCCGAGGAAACCGTAGAACCGGTCGAAGCCACGGCCCAGTGGCCACCGGTCGTAGGGGCCGGCCGCGGATTCGAACTCCGAGGGCACCAGGTGCCATTTGCCGATCGCGTAGGTGTTGTATCCCTGCTCCACCAGCATCTCGGAGATGAATCCGTTCTCGAACGGGATACGGCCGTTGTAGCCGGGATATCCGGTGGAGAACTCCGTGACCAGGGCCATGGCGTTGGCGTGGTGGTTCCGCCCGGTGATGATGCAGGAACGCGAGGGAGAGCACAGAGCGGTGGTGTGCATGTTGTTGTACAACAGCCCGTTCGCGGCCAGGGAGTCGATGTTCGGTGTCGCGATGGGGCCGCCGTAGCACCCGAGTTGGCCGTATCCGGTGTCGTCGAGGGTGATGAACAGGACGTTCGGTGTTCCCGGAACGGCCCTGACCGGCTGTGGCCATGCGGGCGTCGATTCGTCGGCCGTGCGGCCGATCACGCCGGGAAAGGCGGCCCCCGGCTTGTACTCTTTCGCCGTCATCTGCCTGTTCCTCCCGGTCGCGGTGACCATTCCCAAAGGGGCTTGAATTCAGGGAGCCGCGCGCCGAGGGCGCCGTATACGCAGATTGAGTCGGCATTCAGCGATTCGGAGCACGTAAAAGGGAGCGGGCACCGTCGCGTTCCTCGACGGGGCTCTTCCGCCCGGCCGGCGCTTTACCACTCTTTCGTCATGCTAGCCAGTGAGCAGCACACCGGCCATCGGAGACCCACCCGTCCAGGCGACAGGACACGCCCGCAGGGCGTGGACCCGGCAGGCTGAGAACGGTCGACAGACACAGGGACGCGCAGAGGGAGGCTGAATGGACCGGGACATTCCGCGTGACGCCACACCGAACACCGGAAGCCGCGCTCGGGACCACCTCGCCAATGAGCGCACGTACCTGGCGTGGCTGCGTACGGGCATCGCTGTGGCGGGCCTCGGCGTGGCCATCGCCAAGTTCGCCCCGCAGAGAGGCGCTCACGCCGTGGCCTCAGCCGCAATCCTCGTCTTCAGCGGCCTGCTGGTCGCCCTTTACGGCACGACGCGCTACCGGTCCGTCGGCAGACAACTGGACTGCGGAGTCTTCGCCCCGACACGGTCGCGCGCGGTCATGGCGATCGCCGCCGTCACTGGTCTGGCCATGCTCGCCGCACTGGTCCTGCTCTGACTTCCTGCCGCCGTTCGCCGCACCCGGCAGCGGTTCTCCGTCACTCTCTCGTCGGACGGTAAGCCGAAACATGGCCGATGACCCACCGCGCGATTCCAGCGCGAAGCCGAAGCGCAGCCTGCCCGAGCTGGGCCCGACCCTGCGCGCTGTGGCGGCCGCGTCAACGGGCGGAACCCTCGTCGTGTGGTGGCCCGCTTTCACCCTGGGCGCATACAACGCCGTCTTCTTCGATGCCGTACTCGGTCTCTGGGCCGTGGCCACCGCCGTACTTCTTGGGGCGATGGTGCGCAGGCGGGGGGTCCCCTGGGCGGCTTGGCTGGCTCTGGCGCTGCCCTCGGTCTGGGCCCTTCTGGCCATCCTGACCCCGGTCACCCACGGCCGGCCCTATGTCCTGGCCTTCCTGCTCGGCAAGTTCCCTTACCCGTGCGGGCATGCCGCCTCGTCAGGCGACGCGGACCAGTGGCGGGCATTCCCAGGTGGCGTCGATCACTTCGGGGCGGGGCCGGTACATGCGAAGGGCCACGAACCAGGTGCCGTCCTTCGCCGAGGGCAGCCAGTTCGCTTGCCTGCCCTCCTCGGGCGGTTCCGTCTGCAGGTAGATGGTCAGTCCGCCGTCCGGGTCCGCACGCAGACCGGGGCTGCGGTCACCCAGCGAGTAGCGGTCGGCCGGGTTGGCGATGAGGTTCAGGTCCTCCCCGTAGGCGGACAGGGACCAGAAGGCGTCGACCGGCGGCAGGGCGCCGCTGGGGAAGTGCAGTTCGTACCGGCCCGCGGCAACCAGCTTGTTGCCGTCCGCGTCGTCGAAGTTGAGCAAGTAGACCGCTTCGGCCGGGTCGTTGGCGGCGACGCCGAGCAGCGACTGGTCGGCGGCGCGTTTGAGGAAGTCGTCGCCGAAGCGTCCCATCTGCGGGGGCGGGTAACGCCAGCCGTTGACGACCTGGGCCCAGTCGCCGCTGAGCATCTGCTGTTTGAGCAGGGGAGCGCCGACAGCGGCGGCCCGGACCAGGCTTCGTCTGACCGCCTCGGGCTGTGCCTCGACATCGAGGCCGGGACCTATGCCGATCTGGGCGAACTGCTCGAGGAGGGGCTGGTGATGGGGCGGTGGGGGGTTCTCGGCCAGCATCGCGTTCAGGGTCTTCCACGGTCCCAGGGGATCCTCCTCCGCCGAGATCGGAGGAAGCACGTCACGGTCCTCGGGGACCTGCGCGTCCGGCCGGCCGTACAGGCTGAGCGGCACGAGCCGGAACTGTTCCTGAAGCGCACGGACGCGTGGCACGTCGTCCGGGCCGTCTACCAGGGTGCGGCCGAGGACCAGCACCCAGGGGCTGGGGGCCTGCTTCAGGCGCCGCACCCCGTCGGGCAGCTTTCCGTCCCAGCCCGGGCCGACGAGGGCGAAGCTGCCCGCCCCGGAACCAGTGGTGCGCTGACCGACGTAGTCGAAGTTGTCGGACGTGATCCCCACCAGCTCGAAGGCGAAGTACCGGTCGCCCATGTCCGGGTGGGAGAGGATGACCGGCTCGTCGCCGAGATGTACCCACGCCTCCGAGTACATCGTGTCGTTGTTGGGACACCCGCCGTCCTGGTAGGTCGCGTCCAGCAGCCTCTCGGCGTGCCAGAAGTGGTTGACGGGCGCGTACGGAACCGTCGACGGGTTCCGCGGCTGCGTCACCCAGTCGTACCGCAGCCGCGCGTTGTACATGTACGGAAACCCGTAGACGAACGCCTGCTCACCGAGTGTGTAGGCGTACTCGCCGCGCCAGTCGTCCATGCGCCCCGTCAGGATCGGCTTCACGGCTTGGCCCAGGGCGGGCACGATCTCGGGCAGACGGCGGGCGCGGTCGATCGTGGACACGGGGTGCAGGACCGCGCGTCCGGCGGCCCGCGCCGCCGTGGCCGCGGCGCCGGCCACCTCCTCGGGGATCCGCCGCCAGACAGGGCTCTGTGATGGTTCGGGCATTTCGGCACCCCTTCGCTCCACCGCATCACGGGCAAGATCTCCGGACTCGGCCGCGCAGCCCCTCCCCCAGCGACCATCCTCCCCCGACTTGCCGGTCGGCGCAGCCGGAGAGGCCTGACCGCGGAGCTCCCTGGAGACGCCGTGGGGATGAACGCGGGCCGCGCCGCGCGCTCATGGACGCCGCCACCGCGGGACTCGCGGGGTCCGGGCCTGCGGATGCGGTCACCACCACCTGCTGGATACGCTCGCTGAGTGGCCCGGTGGCGATCGCCCGGGCCGTGGCTCGTCAGCCGCCCCCACCGCCCGGGGAAACGAAGACTTCCGCAGCGGAACCCTCTGTGTTCACACCTCCACGAGAGGAAGGTTGCGATGAGGTTCTCCCGCACACGTACGGCACAGACCGCCGTGGCAGTGGCGATGGCCATCCCGCTGAGTCTTGGCGGTCTGGCGTCGCAGAGCCACGCACGGGATGCGTCTCCCAGCCCTTCGGGGACCTTCGGTCCCGGCTGTTCGAAGATCGGCCAGAAGGCCAACACGGCCAAGGACAAGGTGATGGAAGCTGCGGCCGCATATCCGCAGCTCAGCCAGCTGGTCTCCGCCGCGGTCAGGGCCGGGCTGAGTAACAGGCTCGACGGGAAGCCGCACATCACGGTCTTCGCTCCCGACCAACAGGCGTTCCAGAAGGTGACCGTGTCGCAGCTCGCCTCGCTGCTCCGCAACCAGGGGCAGCTGAAGAAGGTGCTGACCTATCACGTCGTGGACAAGCAGATCGCCCCGGACGAACTCTCCAAGGGCTCCTTCACGACGGTGGAGGGCAGCAAACTGACCACGTCGGGGTCGGGTACCGACTTCAAGGTCAACGGCACGGCGAAAATCGTCTGCGGCAACATCAAGGCCGCCAACGCCACCATCTACGTCATCGACACGGTCCTCCACCCGCCGTCCTGACCCTTCTCCTCGCCGGGTCTTTGCCCGGCTCAGGGGAACGCTCCTCCGTCCGCGATCGTCTACAGTTCCGTAGACCGTCTACGGGGCTGTAGACGGTGAGTGTCCGGCCGCCGAGCCGACGGAGGACCATGCGCCCCAAGATCCTCGTGGTGGAGGACGATCACGTCCTGCGTGACGCCCTGCGCCGCGGCCTGTACGAGGAGGACTTCGCCCCGGTGCCGGCCGCCGACGGTGCCACCGCCCTCCGGCTCGCCACGGACGACGTCGCGGCGGCCGTCCTGGACGTGGGCCTGCCCGACGCGGACGGCCGGGACGTGTGCCAGGCGATGCGCGCCAACGGCTTCCCCGGACCGGTGATCTTCCTGACCGCCCGGCACCGGCTCACCGACCGCCTGTCCGGCTTCTCCGCCGGGGGCGACGACTATCTGCCCAAGCCCTTCCACCTGGCCGAACTCGCCGCCCGGCTGCGGGCCGTCCTGCGGCGGACGGCCGGCGCGGCGGTGGTCTCGGCCGGTGACCTGGTCCTGGACCCGGTGGACCACAGCGCGAGCGTGCGCGGCGCCCGGGTCGCCCTGTCCCCGACCGAGTTCCGGCTGCTGGCCACCCTGGTCGCCGCGCACGGCACCCTCGTACGCCGCCGCGAGCTGGTGCGGGCCGGCTGGCCCGAGGGCGCGCAGGTCAGCGACAACACCCTGGACCAGTACCTGAGCCGGCTGCGCCGCAAACTGCGGGAGACGGGCAGCGGGCTGACGATCGGTACGGCGCGCGGGATCGGACACCGGCTGTCGTGAACCGTGCCTCGCGTGCCCTGCGGCGCCTCGCCCCGCGCACCCTGCGCGGCCGGCTCTCCCTGGTGGCGCTGACCGCCGCGGCCCTGCTGATGACGGTCCTGACCGTCGTGTTCAACGCCGTGATGGCCCGGCACCTCCAGCACCGGGCGGACGACGAACTGCGCACCCGGGCGGCGGCGGTGGCCGCGACCGTCGACACCACCGGGCCCCGGGTGCGGGTCCTGGAAGGCGCGGACGACCGCCTCCTCGACACCAACGTGTGGATCTACGCCGGCACCCGGCTGCTGGAGAAGCCGCCGTCCGCGACGGCCGGCGACCCGACGGCCCGTGCCGCCGGCCGACTGGCCGCCCGGCCGGGGGACGCCTGCGCGACGGTTCAGGCACCCGGTCACCGGCCCGTACGGCTGTGCGCCCAGCACATCCCGGGCCGCCGCGCCACCGCCACCGTCGTCACCGCCCTGGACCTGACCCCGTACCGCAGTTCGGCCGGCACCCTGCTCGTGGGATCACTCGTCCTGGACGGCGTGATGCTGGGCTGCACCTACGTCCTCACCCGGCTGGCCGTCGGCCGGGCGCTGCGCCCGGTGCGGACGATGACCGACCAGGCCACCCAGTGGAGCGCGGTGGGTTCCGACGAGCGCTTCGGTACGGCGGACCACCCGGCCGAACTCGCCCGCCTCGGCGCCTCCCTGGACGCACTCCTGGACCGCATACGCACCGTCCTGCGCCACGAGCAGCAGCTGACCGGAGAGCTGTCCCACGAACTGCGCACCCCGCTCACCCGGATCGTCATGGAACTCGACTGGTGGCGGGCCCGGCCCCGCACGGACGCCGAGACCCGCGCCGCCCAGGACGTGATCGCCGAGGCCGCCCGGTCCATGCGGGCCATCTGCGACACGCTGCTGAACGACGCCCGCGAGAACGCGGTGCGCCCGGCGACGGTCCCCGGGACGACCGACGTACTGCCCGTCCTGGACCGCCTGCTCCGGCACCTCGGCCCCCCGGACCGGGTGCGGACCGCGGTGGAGGCGGAAGCGCCGGTGCTGGAGGCGGGTGTCGCCCCCGCTCCCCTCGAACGCATCCTCAGCCCCCTGCTCACCAACGCCGCCCGGTACGCCCGCTCCCGCGTGACCGTGTCCGCCCGGCGGGTGCCCGGAGCCGTACGGATCGACGTCGTCGACGACGGCCCCGGTGTGCCGGAGACCTTCCGGGACGAGCTGTTCCAGCCGGGCCGGCGTGCCGATCCCGGCGACGGACACGACGGCGCGGGCCTGGGGCTGCCGCTCGCGCGCCGCCTGGCCCGCGCCGTCGGCGGAGAGGTGTCCTACGACCCCCGGCACACCCCGGGCGCCCGGTTCACGGTCAGTCTGCCCGCCGGGTGACCGGCGTCCGCCCCTCCCGCCCCGAGCGGCGTTCCTGCACCTGGGCGTAGGCCATCAGCCCGAACAGGACGGCGAGGAGCACGGCGGACGAGCCCATGGTCCCCAGGTCGAGGCCGCCCTTGGCGACCGGCTTGGTGAGGAAGTCGCCGGCGGTGGCGCCCAGCGGACGGGTGAGGACGAACGCGATCCAGAACAGCAGCACGTTCGGCACCACGGGGACCTTCATCAGCGCCACCAGCACGGCCAGCACCCCGGTGACGAGCAACGCGCCGCCCAGGTAGCCGAGGCCGGAGCTGTCGGAGAGGAAGTCGCCCATCGAGGTGCCGAGGGTGTTGGAGACGAGGATCGCCGACCAGAACAGTGCCTCGCCCCGGAAGGTGACGATGTCGCGGATCTGGAACGTCATCCCGCTCAGCTTCCAGGCGACGAAGATCACCAGGAGGATCGAGAGCAGGATCGCCGCTCCCTCCGGATAGCCGAGGCCCAGGCCCTGCGGTCCCCAGCCCAGTTTCGTCGCGCCGTTCGAGAGGTACTTGGCACTGGCGTCGCGGTTCATGAAGTCGGACATGGTCGTGCCGGCCATGGAGGTGGACAGGATCACGGTCCAGTAGAAGAACGGGTTGTAGTGGCTGGAGCGCAGCTGGACCACCAGCGTCACCACGAAGACCAGGAACAGGACGACCGTGGTCAGGAAGTAGCCCAGCTTCAGGGTCTGCGCGAAGAGGTCGCCCGCCGTCTCGCCCAGGGTCGTCGCGGCGATCTTCATGATCCAGAAAGCCAGCGTGACCTCGGGCAGCTTCTTCATCACCGACCCGGTCCTGTTCGACGCGCGCGGCACGTCGAGGTCGGTGAGGACCTCTGGTTTCTCCACATCAACTCCCGTGTTCGGACGGCCGTGACCCTCGACCGTGGCACAGGTCGCCTGAACGCATCCTGAACGGCTGCCGCGTGTCGGGTCAGACCGTGTTACGGGCGGCAGCGGCCGTGGACTCAATGACGTCCATGCGTTTTCTTTACGCATCCCTGACATCGGAACGGGATCCGGGACGACCCTCCGCGCTGTCCTCCCGGTTGTCCTGTACCGGACGGAAGAGCGTGTCGGAGATGGGAGTGCCATGGAAGGCACCGTCGTCGCAGTGGTGGTCGTGGCCGTGTTCGTGCTGCTCGTGCTGAAGAGCGGGATGCGCGTGGTCAACCAGGTGGAGCGCGGGGTCGTGTTCCGGTGGGGCAAGGCGCTGCCCCACTTCCGGCAGCCCGGCGTCACCTTCCTCATCCCGTTCGCCGACCGGATGCGCAAGGTGAACGTGCAGGTCATCACCATGCCGGTGCCCACCCAGGAGGGCATCACCAAGGACAACGTGTCGGTGAAGGTCGACGCGGTCGTCTACTTCCGGGTGACGGACCCGGTCCGGGCCGCCATCGAGGTGCAGGACTACATGTTCGCCGTCGGCCAGGTCGCCCAGTCCTCGCTGCGCTCCATCATCGGCAAGAGCGACCTGGACGACCTGCTGAGCGACCGGGAGCGGCTGCACGAGGGGCTGGCCCTGATGATCGACAGCCCGGCGGCCGGCTGGGGCATCCACATCGACCGCGTCGAGATCAAGGACGTACAGCTGCCGGAGTCGCTGAAGCGGTCCATGTCCCGCCAGGCCGAGGCCGAGCGGGAGCGGCGGGCCCGGGTCATCACCGCCGACGGTGAGTTCCAGGCCGCGCAGCAGCTCGCCAACGCCTCCCGGATCATGGCGGACACCCCGGAGGCCATGCAGCTGCGCCTGCTCCAGACCGTCGTCGAGGTCGCCGCGGAGAAGAACTCCACGCTCGTGATGCCGTTCCCGGTGGAGCTGCTGCGCTACTTCGACCGGGCCGTGCAGAAGATCGACGCCGACCTCAGCACGCCTCGGGCGCCGCAGGCTCCGGCTCCGCAGGCTCCGGCTCCGGCTCCGGCTCCGGCTCCGGCTCCGGCTCCGGCCCAGGAGAACCCGCAGAACGCCGAGCCCCAGCAGTAGCCAGCGCCAGCGTCACCCCCACCGAGCCCGCCGCCAGCACGGTCATGCCGACGGCGGGCGAGGTGAACTGGGCCAGCGCGCCGGCGAGGACCGCGCTCAGGCCCTGCCCGGTGAGCATGCCCGCCGAGTGCAGCCCCAGCGCCTGCCCGGCCAGTTCACCCGGGGTCAGCTCCATCAGCCGCTCCTGCTGGACGAGACTCGCGCCGAACCCGGCCGAGGCCAGCATCACGCACACCACCGCCACGGGCAGCGGCGGATGCGCGCAGAACACCAGGTACGGCGTCGCCAGCAGCAGCAACAGCGGCGTGGCGAGCCGCCGCCGGACCGCGCCCGGCAGCAGCCGGCCCACCGTCACATCCCCGGCGAGCATCCCGAGCGCCGCGCAGGCGAAGAGGGTCCCGGCCGCGTGCGGGGCGTACGGCACGAAGAGGGACTCGCAGCCGACGACCAGGCCGTTGGGCAGCCACAGGCCCAGATAGGTCAGCCGGCGCGGACGGGACGACCACAGCAGCGCGTTGGTCCGCCAGGTCGCCGCCGGGGAGGGGCGGCCCTGGGCGCGGGGCGGGCGTTCGCCCAGCCCCAGCCGGAGCACCAGCGCGGCCGCCAGATACAGCCCCGCCGACAGCAGCAGGCAGACCCGCGGGGACAGCGCGGCGAGCAGTGCGCCGCCGGTGGCGAACCCGGTGATCTGCATCAGCCCGTTCGCCATGTTGAACAGCGAACGCCCCGGCAGATAGCCGCCCTCGGCGAGGATCTCGTTCAGCAGCCCCCAGCGGACCCCGCCGCCGAGCGAGGCGACGAGCCCCAGCAGGAGGACGACGCCGAGGACCGCGCCCACCGGCAGGCCGGGCAGCGCCTGCACCGCCGTACCGGCCGCGAAGGCCAGTGCGATCGCCGTGAGGGCCGTCCGCGGGGGCAGCCGGTCGGCGCCGGACAGCAGGACGGTGGCGCCCAGCACCTGGGCGAGGGACGGGCCGAACATGCTCAGCGCCGACAGCAGCGGGGAGCCGGTGGCCCGGTAGACGAGCGTGCCGAGGGCGAGTCCGCCGACGGTCTGCGCGGCGGTCTGCGCCGCCGAGCCGAGGAAGAGCGGGGTGAACTCAGGGGTGCGGAAAAGGGACCGGTAACTGGGCATGCCGGGGAGTCTGGGGCGCCCCGCACCCGGCTCGTTAATGTTTCGCCGTGGTGCGAAAGGTCGTACGGCCGTGAGGGGGCGCCGGGGTGGGGTCGTGGCAGCTCGACGCGGACACCCTCGCCCGCAGCCGGTTCGTGGTGTCCCCGTCGGCGGAGACCTTCGCCCGGCTGAAGCTGCTGCACGCCGGGCGCGCGGCGCACCCCGGTGAGCGGGAGTGGCTCGACCGCCATCTGCCCGGCTACCGGGCCCGGCTGGCGGCCGACCCGGTGACGGCCCTGCTGGTACGGGCCGGGCTCGGCCGGCACTGGATCGCCGACTTCCTCACCCCCACGCCCCGGGACGGCGAGCGGCTCGCGGACGCGGTCGCCCAGGTGCGCGGGACCGCCCCGGCCGCCGCCCGCGCCCATCTGCGCACCGCCCTCGCCGGCCCGCTCCCCGCCGAGCTGGACCGCGACGACCTGCCCGAGCGAGCGGCCGCGCTGCTGGAGTGGGTGTGGGAGGAGACCGTACGGCCGTACTGGGGGCGGCAGCGGCGGGTCCTGGAGGCCGATGTCGTCGCGCGGACCGCGCAGGTGAGCCGAGGCGGATGGGTGAGCGTGCTGGACTCGCTGCGGCCCGGGCGCACCCGCTGGCTCGGCGGCAACCGGCTCCGCATCAACCTCCAGGAGTACCCGCCCCGGGACATCTCCGGCGCCGAACTGCTCTTCGTGCCGGTCACCCCGCAGCGCCAGGGCTGGGTGGCGTGGGAGGACGGCGAGCGGTACGCGGTGATCTACCCGTGCGGCGGTGTCCTGGCCGACGCCGGGTCCCGGCCGGTGCCACCGGGCCTGGGCGCGCTGCTGGGACCGGCCCGCGCGGAGGTGCTGGTCCTCCTGGCCACCCCACTGAGCACGACCCACCTGACGGCGCTCACCGGCCAGGGGCTCGGCTCGGTGGGCCGGCATCTGCGGGTACTGCGGGAAGCGGGCCTGGTGGAGGGACGCCGCTCGGGCCGGTCAGTGCTGTACACGCGAACGCCGGTGGGCGACGCACTGGCGAAAGCGGCCCCGTAAGGGGCCCGGGGAACCGCGCGAACGGCGGTGGGAAACGCGCCCCCTAAGGGGCGCGGGGAACTGCGCGACCAGCCACAACGAACCCGCACCCAAAAACGCACCCCCAGCCCCCGCAGTTCACCAGCCGAACCCGCGGAGCGCATAGCATCCGGGCATGACCAACGTCCTCACCGTAGACATCGACGCCCTCACCGGCGGCCCCGCCGACCTCTCCCAGTACGCCGGCCAGGCGGTCCTCATCGTGAACGTCGCCTCCAAGTGCGGCCTGACCCCGCAGTACACGGGCCTGGAGAAGCTCCAGGAGCGGTACGCGGACCGGGGCTTCACCGTGCTCGGCGTGCCCTGCAACCAGTTCCTCGGCCAGGAGCCCGGCACCGCCGAGGAGATCGCGGAGTTCTGCTCGGCGACGTACGGCGTGACGTTCCCGCTGACCGAGAAGGTCGAGGTGAACGGCGCGGGCCGGCACCCGCTGTACGAGCGGCTGACCGGCTTCGCCGACGCCGAGGGGTACAGCGGCGACATCCGCTGGAACTTCGAGAAGTTCCTGATCGGCCGGGACGGCACGGTCGTCGCCCGCTTCTCGCCGCAGACCGAGCCGGAGTCGGACGAGATCGTCTCGGCGATCGAGGCCCAGCTCGGCTGAGGACATGGCCGAGCCCTCTCGGCAAGGACGGCGACTCGTCGAGAGGGCTCTTCTGGTGGTGCCTGTGCGGTTGTCGAGGGTCAGAAAGGCCCCCTGGGTCAGGCCTTGACCGAGGCCACGAAGGCGTTCCACGCCTCGGCGGGGAAGGCCAGGACCGGTCCCTGGAGGTCCTTGGAGTCACGAACGGCCAGCTCGGCGGCGGTGGGCGACTTGACCTCGACGCAGGCGCCGTTGCCCGCCGAGTAGGAGGACTTCATCCACGTCTCCGAAGCGCCCTGAATCAGTGCCATGTCCACTCCTGTTGCGAGTTGCGGTGGTGCGGTTCACGCCAACCTGTCCGACCGATTGGCGTGATCGACGCTACCGGGCAACTGCCCCTGGCGGAGTACTCGTTCACTCGACCGGATGGCATATTCCAGGTGAGCCTTCCACCGAAGCGGAGGGACGGTGTACGATCCGGCACCCCCGCCGTCAGCGGCTCATTCCGCGTACCCTTTCGCCACCGTGTCGATGAATTGCCGGGACTGTTCCACATTGAGGGACTGTGCCCGCAGATGCTCGTACATCACGGCGTACCGCTGCACGTCCTGCGCCTTCTCCAGGTACAGGTCGCTGGTGACGCCCTCCAGGTACACCACACTGGAGTCGGCCGCGTCACTGAACTCCAGGATCGCGTACTGCCCGTTGAGCCCCGGATGGGCGCCCACGTCGAAGGGCAGCACCTGCACGGTGACATGCGGCAGCTGGGACATCTCGATCAGGTGCTCCAGCTGTTCCCGCATCACCAGCCTGCTGCCGACGACCCGGCGCAGCGCCGCCTCGTCCAGCACCACCCACAGCCGGAGCGGGTTCTTCTCGGCGGTGATACGTTCCTGTCGCCGCATCCGCACCGAGACCCGCTTCTCGATCTCGGCGGTCGACGTCTCCGGCAGCGCACCCTGCACCAGCGCCTCGGCGTAGGCACGGGTCTGCAAGAGCCCGGTCACCAGCTGGGGTTCGTACACGCGCAGCGACTCGGCATCCGTCTCCAGCCCGATGTACACGCTGTACGGGATGTCCCCGAACGTGTGCCACCAGCCCTGCTGCCGGGAGTCGCGGGCCATCTCCATCAGCGAGTCGACGATCCGCTGGTCCTCGACCTCGTAGACCCCGCACAGATCGCGCACATCGCGCTGGCTGATGCTGCGCCGGCCGTTCTCCAACCGGCTGATCTTCGACTGCGACACCAGCAGCCGCTCGGCCACTTCCTCGGCCGTCATGCCTTTGAGCTCGCGAAGCCTGCGCAGCTCCTGGCCCAGCCGGCGTCGCCTGACGGTGGGATTGACATTGGACGCCACGGGACGTGCACCTCCGGCTGTCTGCCTGTGACTTAACACTTTCCGTATCTGCTGTTGAGCAGACTGCCACCAAGGTGCTTTCTACCGCTGGGAAATGGTGGATATGCGGCGCGTACGCGTCAGTTCGCCACGGTACGCCACCCGATGGTGTGCCGGGCGGCGCTCCGGGACGCAGTCGAGCGGGACGGCGAGATCCGCGAAGGATCTCACCGCCCCGCTCGGACCAGCGGCTCCCGAACCGGGTCTGGGGGACCGTGGTGACGGCTGCGGCTCAGTGAGCCACGGCGCGTGCCATGGATCCGTGGCGCGGCTGCATCGGAACACCGCGCGCGGGTTCGGGCCGGGCTGCGGCCGCGCCTCGCCGCGGCGCCGCGGCGGCGCCGTTCTGCACGTCCATCACGGCGTGCGCGACGAGCCCGCCCATGGGGTCGTGCCGGATGAGATCCCGCAGCCGGGAGCGGGACGAGCGTCCCTCGTTCCCCGGGTACAGGTGCTTGCCGAGCCCGACGGCGTGCGCCAGGGCGGCGAGCGCCGCGGTCCGCGGGTCCGGCGGTACGCCGGTGCGGATCGCGGAATCCAGCCGGGCTCGGATCTCCCGGCTGATCTCGTTGTCCGTCGCCTGGTAGCGCGTCGTCGGCAGCACCCCGCACATCTGACCGGCCACGGCATGCACCATGCCGCACCGCTCCAGATGCGAGAGGTACGTCTGACGGAGCCCCAGCCGGGGCCCGCCGATCCAGTGGACCGCCCGCACCGGAGCGCCGCGCCTTCGCAGCAGCTCCAACGCGCAGTCCAGGGTTGGATCTCCTGTCGGCCGTGGCACCACCACGGCGATACGATCCCCGTCTGGGGCTATCCGTCCGGCCAGCGCCAGCTCCACTAGCTGTGCTCCGGCCAGACCGAGGTCGAGCGACTGCGGCTGCGCAGTGGTACCCGTGGCCGGGTCCAGTGCGAGCAACAGAAGCTCCTCCGGAAGTGTTCTGCGGCTCCTGCCCATCCATGCCTCCCCGCGTGGATGAATGACAGGGTGACCCCTCTCACATTGGTCTGTCGAGGGTGCGTGACCGGTTCGTGAGGGAACCGGTAGGTATGTCGTTCTCGTCTTCGGCAGCGGCCAGGCCCTCACACAGGACACTGGTACATGGTTCGGACAGGGCGCGCGAGTGGGCGTGCGGCGCATGAGGAGGCATCGGTGGCGGGCGAGTCCCCCGACAGGTCGAAGCAGCGCGGGTCGTCGGAGGAACCGACGCCAGGGAGCGCGGACTCGGTTCCCGAGGCGCGCGATCCGCGACTCGCGGTGTCCCGCGAAAAGGATTCCTCGAACGGTACGACGGACACCGCGACGAAGGTCCTCTCCATCCGCGAGGTCACGCCGAAGAAGACCGAGGACGCCAAGGACGCCAAGGACGCCAAGGACGCCGACGACGCCGAGAGCACCGAGGACTCCGACGACACCGCCCTCCGCAAGGCCGTCTCCTCCTGGGTCCGCGACACCAACCCGGTTGCACCCGCGAAGCCTGCCCCCGCTGAGACCCCGTCAGAGACCAAGGGCGAGGCGGAAGCAGAGGAAACGAAGGCCGAGGAAGAGGCAGAGGCAGAGGCAGAGGAGGAGACGGAGGCTGCCCCCGAAACCAAGGCTGCCGACAAGGCCGAGGCCGACGACAAGGCCGAGGACGACAAGACCCCGGCCGACGAGAAGGCCGAGGACGACGAGGAAGCCGCCGACGGCGAGGACACCCCGCAGGGGCCACCCGCAGCCGACGACGAATCCCGCACGGGTGGTGCGGGTGGGAACGAGGACGCCGAAGGCGAAGCCGAGGCGACCCCCGCCGAAGCGCCGCAGGCACCCCGTGCGGGTGGGAACGAGGACGCCGAAGGCGAAGCCGAGGCGAAGCCTGCCGAGCCGCCGCAGGCCAAGGCGCCGCAGGCCAAGCCCGTGGACCAGCCCACCGCCGTCTTCAAGGCCGTACGTCCCAAGGCCGACGCCCCCGTCGACCAGCCGACGACGATGCTCAAGCTCAAGGACGACATAAGGCCGGACCGCAAGCCCGCCCCCAAGCCGGCCCCCAAGCCCGCCGCCAAGCCCGCCGCCAAGCCCGCCGCCAAGCCCGCCGCCAAGGCGGACCTCACCGCCCCGACCACCGCCCTCCCCCAGGTCGGCCCGGAGCGCACCACCCAGCAGCCGCTGCCCCCGAAGCCCCCGCTGGACCTGCTGGCGGAGCTGACGAACACGCCGCCGCCCCCGGAGACCCCGGTCCGCACGGTCGTTCGCCGGATCAAGATCTGGACCCCGGTGGTCCTGCTCCTGGCGATCATCTTCGCGGTCGTCCAGGCGGTACGCCCGCTGCCGTCCCCCACCCTCGCGCTCACCGGCAAGGACAGCTACACCTTCGCCGGCGCCTCGACGAACCTGCCCTGGCCGAACCAGGGCCAGGGAGTGATCGACGTCGACGGCATCGGCACGATGGGTTCCTTCGGCAAGCAGACCCCCGCGGCGATCGGCTCCGTCGCCAAGACCATGACCTCGTACATCATCCTCCGGGACCACCCGCTGAAGCCCGGCCAGGAGGGCCCGAGGATCAAGGTCGACGCGACGGCGGAGAAGGAGGGCGGCTACGACAAGAGCGGCGGCGAGTCCACGCTCAACACCGTCAAGGCCGGCCAGTACCTCACCGAGAAGCAGGCCCTGTCGGCCGTCATGATCCCCTCCGCCAACAACATCGCGCGGCTCCTCGCGCGCTGGGACGCGGGCTCGGAGGCGGCGTTCGTCAAGAAGATGAACGCCACCGCCAGGCAGCTGGGGATGACCCACACGACGTACACCGACCCCTCGGGGCTGAAGGAGAGCACCATCTCCACCGCCCGGGACCAGGTGAAGCTCGGTCGCGCGGTGGTCAAGAACCCGGCCCTGGTCGCCATCACCAGCGCCGCCAGCTGGACGGACCCCTCCGGCTACAACTGGCCCAACGTCAACGAGCTGCCGTACCGCATCGGGGCGATCGGCATCAAGACCGGCAGCACCACCGCGGCGGGCGGCAACCTGCTCTTCGCGTCCCGCAAGACGGTCGGCGGCCAGACGGTCACGATCGTCGGCGCGATCCTCGGCCAGCACAAGACGCCGATCATCGGCACGGCCAACGCGGTCAGCAAGACCGCGCTGCTCGCCGCCCAGGGCGCGCTGACCTCCGCGACGATCCTGAAGAAGGGCGATGTCGTCGGGTATGTGGACGACGGTCTCGGCGGCCACACCCCGGTCGTGCTCACCAAGGACGTCACGGCGGTCGGCTGGTCCGGGCTGAAGGTGAAGCTGTCCTTCGTCGCCGGTACCGTCCCGCACACCGCGAAGGCCGGCACCACGGTCGGCACGCTCACCGTGGGTGACGGTACGGCCGCCGCGGTGAAGGTGCCCGTGACCCTCCAGAAGGATCTGGCCGAGCCCGGCTTCGGCGCCAAGCTGACCCGTCTGGGCTGAGCCCGCCACTCCCCGCACCCCGCTGCGGAGCCCCACCCGGGGGGCCCGTCGGCGGGGTGCGTGCTAGCGTCACGAATCGGGCAGTCGTCGGTCGAGGGACGCGGCCGCGAACTGGACGAGAAGAACAGAAGACGGGATCACGGGGAGTGCCTTCAGGTGGCCACAGCGGAGCCGACACGCGCCGACGACGCCGATCCGGGCCCGGGAAACGGCCCGCGAATACGCCTGTCCACGACTGACACCATCAGCCGGGACACCGGCGGGAACGGGACCGACGGGCCCGACCGGCCCGACGGGAACAACAGAACCGGCGGGACCGGCGGGACCGACGCGCCCGCACGCGGCGGTGTGCTCGGACGGCTGCTGGCCGCCGCCGAGCCGCTGCGCCGGCGCATGCTGGCGCACCCCGTGCTGTCCGTCACCGCGCTCGCGGGCGTCCTGCACATCGTCTGGTTCTTCACCTTCGCGAACAGCGGTGGCGACCTCGCCGCGCAGGACGCCTGGGCGGAGTTCGTCGGCCGGCACCCGGACTCGGCGTACAACCTCGCGTGGTACGGCGGTATGCACCCGGTGTCGTACAGCGTGGTGTCGCCGTACCTGATGGCCGTCCTAGGCGTCCGTACGACGATGATGATCGCCGGGACGGCCTCGGCGGGTCTGCTGACGCTGCTGCTGATCCGCAGCCGGGCGGTGCGCAACCCGCTGTGGGTCTCCCTGGCCGGGGTCTTCGCGCTGCTGTGCAACGCGATCTCGGGCCGGGTGACCTTCGGGCTCGGCACCATGTTCGCGCTCGGCGCGGTCGCGGCCGTGTTCTGCTGGCCGCACCGGTGGCGGTACAAGCGCTGGGCGAAGGCGGCGGTGGCCGCTCCGCTGGCCGGGCTGTCCACCATGGCCTCGCCGGTCTCCGGGCTGTTCGTGGGCCTGGTCGCGGTCGCGCTGTTCCTCCAGAAGCGGCGGCCGGGCGCCTGGGCGCTGGGGCTCGCGCCGTCCCTGGTGGTGGCCGCGTCGTACTTCCTCTTCCCGTTCTCCGGCACCCAGCCGATGATCTTCGGCTCGGTGGTGCTGCCGCTGCTGTACGGCCTGCTCTGCCTGTTCCTGGTGCCGAGGCAGTGGGTGACCGTGCGGCTCACGGCGGCCGTGTACAGCGTCGGGGTCGTGGGGGTCTGGCTGATCAACTCGCAGATCGGCTCGAACATCTCCCGGCTGCCCATGCTGTTCGCCGGTGCGACGCTGATCGCCGCGCTGCCGTACACCGTGCCGAAGTCGCGCAAGTGGTACGTGACCGTGCTGGCCTTCCTGGGCTTCACCGGCTGGGTCGGCTTCAAGACGGTGGACGACATCATCCACACCACCCCGGCCGCGTCCTGGGCCCGTGAGCTGGCTCCGCTGGTCCACCAGCTCCAGAAGGCCGGCGCGGAGAAGGGCCGCGTCGAGGTGGTCCCGGCCCGCTCGCACCGGGAGGCCTCCGCGCTCGCGCCGTACGTGAACCTGGCGCGCGGCTGGAACCGGCAGGCCGACATGGAGCGCAACCCGCTCTTCTACGACGACACGCTGAACTCGGCGAACTACCACGAGTGGCTCCAGCGGTGGGCCGTGCACTTCGTGGTGCTGCCGAAGGACGACCCGGACGGGGACGGCGGTCAGCGCGAGCGGCAGCTGCTCCAGCGCGGGATGCCGTATCTGCGGCAGGTGTGGGGCGACGCCAACTGGCAGCTGTTCGCGGTGACGGATCCGACGCCGCTCGCCGAGCCGCACGCGGTGGTGGACGTCGTCGACCAGGGCGAGATGACGCTGGAGGTGCGCAAGCCGGGGCGGATCCTGATCCGGATCCCGTACTCGCCGTGGCTGAGCGTCGTGGACGCGCACGGCAAGAGCCTGAAGCCGCCGCAGGAGACGGAGGCGTCCAAGCACCGGGCGCCGGGCACGCCGAAGACGTACGACAACATCAACGGGTGTCTGATGGAGACCCCGGAGGACGCCAACGGGGACAAGTGGACCATGCTGCTGGCGCCGCGGGCGGGGACGTACCGGCTGGCCGCGCCGTACCAGCTGCCGCGCGGTACGCCGTGCCCGGACGAGCTGAAGTAGCGCCGCGCCCTCAGGGAGCGTCGCGCAGCTCGGACACATAGCGGTCCGTGCCCGGCACCGTGGGGATGAACGGTGCCACCAGCTCCACCCGGCCCAGTCCGGTCCCGGCGACCTCCTCGTCCAGCCCGGTGAAGTGCTCCGCCCAGCACTCCCTCGGGTCCCGCTCCAGGAACCACAGCAGGGTGAGGCGGGTGTCGACGCCCTCGACCTGCTTGACGTAGGTCATGCGGTCGCCGGGGAGCGGGGTGGGCCGGAAGACGGTCACCAGGGCGGCCGGGGAGCCGGCGATACGGCGCGGCAGGCCGCGGCCGGCCAGCCACTCCAGCAGCTCGGCGCGCTGCTCCGGCGTGCCGCTCTCCACCACCTCCAGCACCAGCCCGGCGTAGGGGTGGTCGAGGGCGTGGACGTCCCGGGGTCCGGCGGCGCCGTCCCGGTAGACCGTCGCCATGTGGTCCTGGAAGGCGGTGAAGACGTGGGTGCGGTCGTGGTGGACGCGGGCGTCGCGGTTGAGGCGCCGGTTGATGGCGACGGTCCACTGCATGTGGTCGTCGTAGCGGCCCTCGGTGATCCAGTAGGTGGAGAGGTAGCAGCCGGTGGTGACCGGCTGGGCGACCGCGGACTTCTCGGGGTAGCGCAGGAGCTGTAGCTCCCGGGTGGCGACCCAGCGGCGGCCCGCGTACATCCAGGGCATGGCCATCGCGCCGGCGTAGTAGTGGTCGTCCTCGTACCAGCGGTTGTAGGCGTACTCGTGGCCGGGGTGCGGCTCGACCATGGTGATCAGGGCGTGGCCGGGCCGCACCCCGTACGGCCCGACGGCGGCCAGTTCGCCGTACACCTCGCTGCGGGTCTCCTCGCTCATGCGGCTCCCCTTCCGTCCTGCTGCTTCCGTCCTGCTGCTTCCGTCCTGCTGCGGTCGCCCATACTCTGACGCCCCGTCAGATAAAGCGCCATACCGGAGTGCGTACCGGAGTGCATATCGGAGGAGGACCCCATGTCCCTGCTGAGCGGCAAGACCGTCGTCGTCTCCGGAGTCGGGGCCGGTCTCGGCCACCAGGTGGCCGCGGCCGTCGTACGGGACGGCGGGAACGCGGTCCTCGGGGCGCGCACCGAGGCGAACCTGGTGAAGAGCGCGGCCGGGATCGATCCGGAGGGCGGGCACACGGCGTACCGGGCGACCGACATCACGGACGAGGGCCGGTGCGCGGCGCTGGCGGAGCTGGCGCGCGAGCGGTTCGGCGGGATCGACGCCGTGGTGCACGTGGCCGCCTGGGACTCCTGCTTCGGCGGACTGGAGGACGCGGACTTCGCGACCTGGCAGTCGGTCATGGACGTCAATCTGCTCGGCACCCTGCGGATGACCCGGGCCTGCCTGCCGGCGCTGAAGGCGGGCGGGGGCGGTGCGGTGGTGTTCATCGGCACCCAGTCGGCCGTCGCCGCGCCCTCGCAGGTGCGGCAGGCCGCGTACGCCGCGTCGAAGGGGGCGCTGACGAGCGCGATGTACTCCCTCGCCCGCGAGCTGGGCCCGTACCGCATCCGGGTCAACTCGGTGCTGCCGGGCTGGATGTGGGGGCCGCCGGTGGAGGCGTACGTCCGGTTCACCGCCCACGCGGAGGGCGTGCCGGAGGCGGAGGTGCTGGGGCGGCTGACCGAGCGGACGGCGCTGCCGGAGCTGGCCACGGACGCCGATGTGGCGGACGCGGCGGTGTTCCTCGCCTCGGACCGGGCGCGGGCCATCACGGGGCAGTCGCTGCTGGTCAACGCGGGGGAGTTGATGCGGTGAGCGACCAACCGGGCCTCATATGAGCCGTTCATGTGGCTGAACGCGAGTCACCACACCGAACATTTTTACCGCGACTTGACCTTACCGTTGCTTGTCGTGTTCATGTGACCGCACTCACGATCGGGCATATGAACAGTCTCGACTGGGCCGTGCTCATCGGCTACTTCGGTGTGATGGTCGCGATCGGCGTCTGGTCGCACAAGCGCGTCGACAACGTCTCCGACTTCTTCACGGCCGGCGGCAAGATGCCCTGGTGGCTGTCCGGCATCTCGCACCACATGTCGGGCTACAGCGCGGTGATGTTCACCGGGTACGCGGGCATCGCCTACACCTACGGCGTCACCTCCTTCGTCACCTGGTCCTTCCCCATCGCGCTCGGCATCGCCATCGGCTCGAAGCTGTTCGCCCCGCGCATCAACCGGCTGCGCTCCCGCCTCCATGTGGCCTCCCCCCTCGAATACCTGAAGAACCGCTACGACCTGCCCACCCAGCAGGCCCTCGCCTGGTCCGGCATGCTGCTGAAGATCGTGGACGTGGGCGCCAAGTGGGCGGCGATCGCCACCCTGCTGTCCGTGTTCACCGGGATCTCCCTGAACCAGGGCATCCTCATCACCGGCGCGATCACCGCCGTCTACTGCACCATCGGCGGCCTGTGGGCGGACGCGCTCACCGAACTCGGCCAGTTCGTCATCCAGTTACTGGCCGGCCTGTCGATGTTCGTCGCCGTGGTGGCCAAGCTCGCCGACCGGCACATCGGCTTCCTCGACGCCTGGAACCGGCCGGAGCTGCACGGCCACGGCAAGCCCCTGGTCGGCCCCTACGGCACCGTCTTCCTGCTGGCCTTCCTCTTCATCAAGCTCTTCGAGTACAACGGCGGCATGCTCAACCAGGCCCAGCGCTACATGGCCACGGGCAGCGCCCACGCGGCCGAGCGCTCGGCACGGCTGTCGGCCGCGCTCTGGCTGGTCTGGCCGGTGGTGCTGTTCTTCCCGATGTGGATGTCCCCGCTCCTGGTCCACGCCCACAAGCCGGACGGCTCCGACTCCTACGGCCTGATGACCGAACAGCTGCTCCCGCACGGTCTGCTGGGCCTGGTCGTCGTCGGCTTCTTCTCCCACACCATGGCCATGTGCTCCTCCGACGCGAACGCCATCGCCGCCGTGTTCACCCGGGACGTGGCGCCGGTGGTCTCCGCGCGGGCCCGCACCTGGGGCGAACGCTCCGGTCTGGTCGCGGCCCGGGTCACGACGGTGGTCTTCCTCGGCCTGTCCATGGCGGTGGCGACCCAGGTCAACTCCCCCACCTTCCACGACATCATCACGGTCGTGATCAAGTGGGTGGCGGGACTCATGGGACCGATCGCGATCCCGATGATGCTGGGCCTGCTCCGCCCGTTCCGCCGCTCCGGCCCGACCGCGGCGCTGACCAGCTGGGCCCTCGGCCTGCTCGCCTTCTGGCTGGTCAACTACCCCATCAGCTGGCAGATATCGGGCGGAGTGCCGCTCCAGTACCAGGTCTCCGTGCCGCTCGCCGTCTCCCTGGTCCTCTACATCGCGATCGGCTACCTCAAGCCGGAGGACACCCCGGAGCGCCTCGCCCTCATCGAGCGGATCAACACAGATGTGGACGCCGGCCAGGCCGGTGCGGCCGTACCGGCCGGCACCGGGGAGGACACGATCGGAGCGCCCCACCAGCCACTGTAGGGTGCCGGTTGCCCAACGGATCGGCACGAACGGGGAATTGATGAGCATCCAAGCATGGCGCGCGGCCACCCGGCTGGTGGGCCGCCGGACCGCCCTGCGTCTTCTCGCCGTCGGCGTCGGGGGGTCGGTGCTCGCGGCATGCAAGAGCAGCACCTCCCACAGCGGCGGGAAGGGGAACAAGACCTCCAAGACCAGGTGGGGATCGCACCGCACGCACACCTCGTCGCCCTCCCCCGCCTCCGGCGTCACCGGCAGGGCCTTCGCGTCCTTCGTGCGCGGCACCTGGAAGGTCACCACACAGGCGCCCCACGAGTCGCCCTTCGGCTACACCATGACCATCGCCGACGGCACCTGGGCGCTGAACGGCCACGGCGGCTCCGAGAAGGGCACCTGGACGCTCCAGGGCGGCCGGCTCCGGATCAGCGTCCCCAAGGACATGGGCGGCACCGCGGGACCGACCGCCGCCGCCGAGAACGTGCCCGCCCGGGTCGCGGACTCCGTCTCCCTCAGCCTGCCCTGGCAGCCGCCCGGCGAGTCCGGCACGGCCTCCGGCCAGCGCCTGGACGTGCAGTACACCCGGCAGTCCGGGCTGCGCATCCGGCACTTCGACGCCAGTGGCAGCATGACGGTCCACCACGCCGTCCGCGCCTGACGACCGACCGGGCCGGTCGGCCGTCAGGCCCGCGGATACCGCGCCAGCCAGCCCGGTGACGAACCCGCCGGGCCGTGCAGGGCGGGGCCCTGCGTCATCTCCATGGCGAAGTCGTCGGCGAGTTCCAGCATCGTCTGCCGGCCCTCCAGCTCGGCCAGCCAGGCCGGCGGGAGGGCCGTCTCGCCGTGCAGGGCCCCGAGGAGGCCGCCGGTCAGCGCACCGGCCGCGGCGGAGGGGCCGCCCTGGTTCACCGCGAGGCACAGCCCGTGCCGTACGTCCTCGCCCACCAGCGCGCAGTACACCGACGCGGCCAGCAGCCCGTCCGCCGTGCCGTCCCCGGCCAGCTCCTCCACTCGCGTGGCGCTCGGGATCCCCTGCCGCACCGCACCCAGCGCGTGCTGCAACGCGTCCGCGACGGGCTGGTGGCCGGGGCGGGCGGCGAGCAGCGCCAGCGCCCGCTGCACGGCGGCGTCCAGGCTCTCCCCGCGCGCCAGCGTGTGCACGATCACCGCGTAGGCGCCGGCCGACAGACAGGCCAGCGGATGGCCGTGGCTCTGCGCGGCGCACTCCACCGCCAACTGCACCACCAGCTGCGGCTCCCAGCCGACCAGCAGCCCGAACGGCGCCGACCGGGCGACCGCCTCCGGTCCCATCTCGCCCGGGTTCTTCGGCCGCTCCAGCGTCCCCATGACCTCGTCGCCGAACCCGATGAGCAGCGCGCGGCTGGGCTCCCGGCGGGCGTACAGCCACTCCTCCCGCGCCAGCCAGCCGTCGTCCTTGCGGCGCTCGTCCGGGCCCCAGTCCCGCTGGGTGGCCGCCCAGCGCAGATAGGCCCGGTGCAGATCGGTCGGCGGGTGCCAGGCACCGGTGTCCCGGCGCACCTGGGCCCGGATCAGCCCGTCCACGGTGAACAGGGTCAGCTGGGTGTGGTGGGTGATGCTGCCGCGCCGCCCGTGCCCGAAGGCGAGGTCGAGCAGCCCCTCGGGGCCGTACGCGGCCCGGATCTCCTCCAGGGACAGGGCGTCGGCCGGCCCGCCGAGCGCGTCCCCCAGGGCGACCCCGAGCAGCGCGCCGCGCACCCGGCTGCGGTAGTCCTGCTGCTCGGCACGGCCCCAGACGGCACCGGACGTCCCACCCACCCGAACCTCCTTACGGCACCGTGCGCCCGTACGACCGTAGGCACTGTAATCGACCGTGAACACCCCGTTCAGTGGGGCAAACCGGCCCCGTACGGTCAAACACGCCGCTGCACGGCGTCAATCTCCGTCGCTTCATCACACAAGGTCCGACACCGGCCACTCGGCGAAGCGCGCCCGCAGCCCGTCCCTGGCTCCGGCGACCCTCGTCAGCCGGGGGGTGAGTCTCGGGCGGTCGGTGCCGGGGGTGTGGAGCAGGAGGGTGAGGGAGTCGGCCAGGAGGCAGAGGGCGTCGTACTCGGTGGGGCCGTGGTGGAGGACGGTGTCCAGGCGGGGCCCGTCCCCGAGGGCCGCGCTCGTCGTGGCCTCGATGACCGCCCTGTCCTGCGCGGGCTGGTCGGTGCGGTGCCGGATCTCGTGGGCCAGGCGGGCCCACAGCGGGCGGGCGGCGGCGATGCCCCGGCTGCCGCCGACGGCCAGGGCGAGGTGCAGCAGGCCCATCGGCTCGTCCTCGGTCCGCCACTCCTCGGCGGCCTGCCGGGCCAGGCCCCAGTCGAGCAGCCGCAGATGGACGGCGCACCGGGTGGAGGCCAGGTCGGACGCGGCGAGCGCCTCCGCGAACCGGCTCTCCAGCACATGCACACGGGCCAGCTGGTAGCGGGCCCACGCGGGGTCGTCGCCCAGGGAGGGGAGCCGCTCCAGGTCCGTGCGGGCCTGCTCCAGGCGGCCCACCGCGATGTTCGTCCGGATCGCGTTGGTGAGGGCCCAGGCGCCCCGCGGGTCGAGTTCCACCGCGCGGTGGGCGTCGGCGAGTGCCCGGTCGTAGGCGCGCCGGCGGCGGTGGACCTGGGAGCGGTGCACCAGGGCCCAGGGGTAGTCCGGGGCGAGGCCGAGCGCGTGGTCGAGGTCCGCGAGCGCCTCCGCGTCCCGGCCGTGCCGGCTGTGCAGGGCGCCCCGGCTGGCGTAGGCGGAGGCGTACCGGGGGTCGAGGCCGATGGCTTTCGCGTAGTCGGCGAGTGCTTCCGTCTGGCGGCCCGCGGCGGCGAGCGCGTCGCCCCGCTCGCACAGCACCCACGGCGCCTCGGGGTCGAGTTCCGCCGCGCGGTCGAGGTCGGCCAGCTGCTGGGCGCGTTCGCCGCGGGAGCGCCGGACCCGGGCCCGGATGACCAGGGCCCACACATAGCCGGGGTCGGCCGCCAGCGCCCGGTCCAGGTCGGTGAGGGCCAGGTCGTCCTGGCCGAGTGCGTGCCGCAGGGCGCCCCGCGCGGCACGGGCGAGGGTCAGGGTCGGGTCGAGTCGGAGCGCCCGGTCGAGGTCCGCGAGCGCCTCCAGGTACCGGCCGGCCCGCCTGCGGTGCTCGCCGCGGAAGCCCAGGGTGGCGGCATCGTCGGGGTCCAGCTCGACCGCCCGGTCCAGGTCGGCCAGGGCCGCCTCGACATCGCCCACGTTCGCCCGGGTGAGGGCCCGGACGGTGTAGGTGCGGGCCTGCCCGGGGTCGAGCGCGACGGCCCTGTCGAACTCGGCCAGCGCGTGGTCGTAGTCCTCACCGGCGTGGAAGATCTCGCCGCGGAAGAGGTGCGCGCGGATCCGGGAGGTGGTGTCGAGCGGGGCCCGGTCCAGGAGCAGGGCGAGCGCTCCGGCGGTGTTCGGTGCCTGGAGCGCGGTCAGCAGGTCGCGGCCCCAGCGGGCCGGTGCCGCGTCCTGGGCGTCCTCCCCCGCCTCCGCGAGCATCCGGGCCCAGCGGCGGGCCTCCTCGTCCCCCCGGCGGCAGGCCCGCACCACGGCCCGAAGGGCCGACGGCAGTGCCGTCGGCTCGCCCGCGCACAGCCGGTGGTAGGCCTCCGCCAGCCGCAGTTCGCGCCATCTGTCGTCGGCCCACTGGTCGTCCAGCCCGGCCGCGCGCTCCTCCCGCCAGGCCGCGTGCACCTCCGCCAGCCGTTGCTGGCGCCGCGCCCAGCCGCGCGGCGACCGGCTGCGCTGCAACCGCAGCATCGGTGCCCGTACGACGTCGTGGTACTGGACCCGGTCGGCGCGCTCGCTGACGAACGGCATCCCGCGCAGCCAGTCGTACAGGGCGTCGGCCTCCGTCTCGGGGCAGTCGGTGACGGCCCGGAACACGTCGGCGTCCAGGCGCCGGGGCAGCGCGCAGGCGAGGGCGACGGACCGCCGTACCGGGTCGGGTTCCCACTTCAGGAAGCGGTCCACGGCGGTGGCGCTCGGGTCGCCCACGTCGTCGGGGTCGGCCGGGCGGGTCGCGGCGAGGGTGGAGACGAGGACGGGCAGGCCGCCGGTCAGCCGGAGCACCTCCGCGACCACCGGCTCGTCCAGCACCCCCCGGTCCGCGAGCAGCCCGCGCGCCTCCGCCTCCGTGAACGGCCCGATCGGCAGGTCCGTCATGAAGTCGGCGAAGCCGCCCCAGCGGGCGGTGTCGAAGGGCCGCTGACCGGCGGTGACGACGATGACGTTGGCGGGCAGGGCGCCGTACCGGTCGGTGGTCATCAGGGTGTGCAGCCAGGCGTCGAGGAACGGGCCGGTGCGTTCGTAGGTGTCGAAGAACAGGACGAGCCAGGGGACGGCGGAGGTGACCGCCGGCAGCTCCTCCAGCAGCCGGGGGGTCAGGACCCGCTCCGGGGACAGCACCAGCTGGACGTCCTCCTGGTCGCGGAAGCGCGCGCTGAGCCGGGCCTTCAGCCGGGTCGCGCCCTCCGCGAGCTGGGCCGCGTCCACCGCGCCCACGAAGGCGCCGGCGCCGGGGACCAGGGCGCCCAGGCCCGCCATGCCCAGCCGTACCGCCGTGGTGGTGAGCGGGGACGGGCCGCCGGGCAGGTCCGGGGCGGGTTCCAGGGTGGCGACCTCGGCCTCGGCCTCGTGCCGGCGCTCCCGGTGGGCGGCGAGACGTTCCTCCAGTTTCTTCAACCGGTGGCCCTGTTCGGCGAGTCGGCGGCTGATCGCGGTGAGCGCCTCGGGCACGCTGCCGGCGCTCTCGTCCACGTACGCGGTGACCGCGCCGCGCTCCCGGGCGATCTGCTCCAGTTCCCGGACCAGGAAGGTCTTTCCGACGCCGGCCTGGCCGTGGATGTGGAAGAGGAAGCGGTGCCGCTCGTCCTCCGGGGCCAGGTCCAGGTTCTCCCGGAAGGCGGCCCGTTCGTCGCTGCGGCCGATGAACCCCGCGCGTCTGCGCCTCCCGATCAGTTCGTGCATCGACGGCCGCCGTGCCTGCCCCTGCGCCATGCCCCGACCTCCCCCGGCCAGGGTTCATTGTGGCTCAATGCGCGTGCCGGGACGGGGCGTTCGTCAGGCAGAATCCAGCCATGACCACCACCCCCACCAGTAACTCGGGCCTCAGGCTTGCCGCCGGTGTGCTCACCGGCATACTCGCGCTCTACATCGCCCTGGTAGCGCTCGGCAACATCACCGACTTCGGCACCAACCAGCAGTTCGTACGGCATGTCCTGGCGATGGACACCACGTTCGGGGACGACCGCCTGATGTGGCGGGCCGTGACCAGCAAGGGGCTGGAGGACACCGCGTACGTCCTCATCATCGCGTGGGAGACCGCGGCCGCCCTGGTGCTGGTGTGGGGCACCTGGCTGTGGGCGCGGGGCCGGGACGAGGCGGCCGCCCGGCGCTGGTCCACCTACGGGCTGCTGATGCTGCTGGTGCTGTTCGGTGCCGGGTTCATCGCGATCGGCGGCGAGTGGTTCTCGATGTGGCAGTCGAAGAGCTGGAACGGACTGGACGCCGCCACCCGGATCTTCCTGCTCAGCGGGGTCGCGCTGATCGTCAACCAGCTGCCGTCCCGCACCCGGGACTGACCCCTGCCGGACGACCGGCAGCCCCTTACGGGACGACCATCACCTTGGTACCGGCGTCGCCGAAGGCCCACAGGGCGGCGCCGTCCTCCTTGTGCATCCGGATGCCGCCCAGCTTCTTGCTGCCGTCGGCCGGGGGCGGCGAGGAGCCGTCCAGGGCGTTGGAGAACGCTATGTTCACGCCCTCCGCCTTGGTGAAGTACATGACGTGCTCGATCTCCACCCCGTCCGAGCCCTTCAGGGACTGGATGCGCAGGGTGACCGAGTAGCGGCCGGGCTGCGGGGCGACCGTGCCCGGCCACACCGTGAAGCTGCGGGAGGCCCGGCCGGTCGCGTCGACCAGCCACACCCGCTTCCCGGCGAGCGAGTAGACGATCCGGCGGCCCTGTCCCGATGCCTCGGGCAGGGCGGGCGGGCCCGAGGGCTTCGGGTCGGCGGGCGCGTGGCTGCCCGCGGACGCCGACGGGTTGGGCTTCGCCACGGCGGCCGTGGGATGCGGCCCGTGGTTCGCCTGGACGGCGAGGGCGATGACGGCCGCGGTCGCCCCAGCCGTCAGACCGGTGACCCAGGCCCAGGAGGGCAGTCGGGCAGCCACGGGTACGCATCTCCTCCGCTACGGGGCCCCCGCTCGGTTCGGGGGTCGGATCATCGTACTCAGTCCAGTACGGGCAGCAGCTCGGGCAGGTGGCCGTCGGAGGCCTCGGCCGCCCGCTGCCGCTCCTGCGGGACCTCGCCGTAGAGCGTGGTGCGCGGCTTCGCCGGGCGGCCGGCCGCCTCGGCCACGGCCACCAGGTCGCGGACCGACTTGTACGAGCCGTACGACGAGCCCGCCATCCGGGAGATCGTCTCCTCCATCAGGGTTCCGCCCAGGTCGTTGGCGCCGGAGCGGAGCATCTCCGCCGCGCCCTCGGTGCCCAGCTTGACCCAGCTGGTCTGGATGTTCGGGATCCAGGGGTGCAGCAGCAGCCGGGCCATGGCCGTCACCGCGCGGTTGTCCCGGGTCGTCGGGCCCGGACGGGCGATGCCCGCCAGATACACCGGCGCGTTGGTGTGGATGAACGGGAGGGTGACGAACTCGGTGAAACCGCCCGTCTCCTGCTGGATCCCGGCGAGGGTGCGCAGATGGCCGAGCCAGTGGCGGGGCTGGTCGACATGGCCGTACATCATCGTCGAGGAGGAGCGGATGCCCACCTCGTGGGCGGTCCGGATCACCTCGATCCAGGTGGCCGTGGGCAGCTTGCCCTTGGTCAGCACCCAGCGGACCTCGTCGTCCAGGATCTCCGCGGCCGTGCCCGGGATGGTGTCCAGGCCGGCCTCCTTCGCCGCCGTCAGCCACTCGCGGACCGGCATGCCGGTACGGGTGGCGCCGTTCACCACCTCCATCGGGGAGAAGGCGTGCACATGCATGCCGGGGACGGCGGCCTTCACCGCCCGCGCGATGTCGAAGTAGGCGGTGCCGGGCAGGTCGGGGTGGATACCGCCCTGCATGCACACCTCGACCGCACCGACGTCCCACGCCTGCCGGGCCCGGTCGGCGACCTGCTCCAGGGAGAGGGTGTAGGCGTCCGCGTCGGTGCGGCGCTGGGCGAAGGCGCAGAAGCGGCAGCCGGTGTAGCAGACGTTGGTGAAGTTGATGTTCCGGGTGACGATGTACGTCACGTCGTCGCCGACCGCCGAGCGGCGCACGTCGTCGGCCACCCGGCACAGCGCGTCCAGCGCCGGGCCGTCCGCGTGCAGCAGGGCGAGGGCCTCCGCGTCGGTCAGCTTCGTCGGGTCGTCGGCCGCCGTGCGCAGGGCCTGCCGTACGTCGGTGTCGATCCGTTCCGGCGCCATGCCGGGGGCGGCCGCCTCGCGCAGGGCCGCCCAGTCGCCGTACACCTCGTCGAAGTCGTCGCGCCGGTCGGCGGTACGGCCCTCGGTGTCGATCGTACGGTGCAGCTCGGTGCGGCCGGAGGGGACGAACACCTCCTCCGGTTCCTGCCAGGGCAGGCCCCGGGGGCGGGCGTCGGGCCGGGCCAGGCCGGTCTCCGGGTCGGCGAGCGCGGCGACGTGCGGGCGCAGCCGGGGGTCCAGCCAGGGTTCGCCGCGGCGCACGAACTCCGGGTACACGCACAGCCGTTCCCGCAGCTCGAAACCGGCCGTCGCCGAGCGCTCGGCCAGCTCCTCGATCTGCGGCCAGGGGCGCTCGGGGTTGACGTGGTCGATGGTGAGCGGGGAGACCCCGCCCCAGTCGTCGATGCCCGCGCCGATCAGCCGCTCGTACTCGCCGGCGACGAGGTTCGGCGGGGCCTGGAGGCAGGCGGAGGGGCCCATGAGGTGCCGGGCGACGGCGACGGTGGCGACGAGGTCGTCCAGCTCGGCGTCCGGCATGCCGCGCATCGCCGTGTCGGGCTTGGCGCGGAAGTTCTGGATGATCAGTTCCTGGATGCCGTGGTAGGCGCGGGCGACCTTGCGCAGCGCGAACAGGGACTCCGCACGCTCCTCGTAGGTCTCCCCGATGCCGATCAGCAGGCCGGAGGTGAAGGGCACCGAGGACCGGCCCGCGTCCTCCAGCACCCGCAGCCGTACGGCGGGTTCCTTGTCCGGGGAGCCGTGGTGCGGGCCGCCGGGCTCGGACCACAGGCGGGTCGCGGTGGTCTCCAGCATCATCCCCATGGACGGCGCGACCGGCTTGAGCCGCTGGAAGTCCGTCCAGGTCAGCACGCCCGGGTTGAGGTGGGGCAGCAGGCCCGTCTCCTCCAGGATGCGGATGGAGATCGCGCGGACATAGGCGATGGTGTCGTCGTAGCCGTGCGCGTCGAGCCACTCGCGCGCCTCCGGCCAGCGGTCCTCCGGCTTGTCGCCGAGGGTGATCAGGGCTTCCTTGCAGCCGAGTTCGGCGCCGCGGCGGGCGATGTCCAGCACCTCGTCGGGGGACATGAACATGCCGTGCCCGGCGCGGCGCAGCTTGCCGGGGACGGTGACGAAGGTGCAGTAGTGGCACTTGTCCCGGCACAGCCGGGTGAGCGGGATGAAGACGCTCTTCGAATACGTGATGACCCCGGGGCGGCCCGCCTGGGCGAGGCCCGCGTCCCGCACCCGGGCGGCGGACGCGGCGAGGTCGGTCAGGGCCTCGCCGCGGGCCTGGAGCAGCACCGCCGCCTCGGTGACGTCGAGGGCGACGCCGTCCCGGGCGCGTTTGAGGGCGCGACGCATGGAGTTCTCGGTGGGGCCGGTTCCGGAGGTCGCGGAAGTGGTCATCTCTCGAGGATACGGAAGCGGCGATCACGCCTGAGACTGGTTGCCCGGCAGGAAGGTCGCGTATGAGTCGAGCGCCCGCAGCACCTCCGCCTCCCCGGCCGGCGGCAGCTGCACCACCACCTCCTCGATGCCCAGCTCGGCGTAGTGGGCGAGCTTGCCGGGGCTGGGGTGGACCGCGTACGGGACGACCTGGAGATCGGCCGGATCGCGGCCCGCGTCGGCCCAGGCGGCGCGCAGCCGCGGCAGGGACTCGGTGAGGCCGCGCCCGCCGATCGGCAGCCAGCCGTCGGCGTACTCGGCGATGTGCGCGAACAGCCGGGGTCCGGCGGCCCCGCCCACCAGGGTGCGCGGGCCGACCACCGGGCCGCGCGGCCGCCGCACCGGCTTGGGGTGCGCGAAGCTGGCCCGCACGCCCCCGAACGCGCCCTGGTACGCGGTCGGTTCCGCGGACCACAGCGCCTGCATGATCCGCACCCGGTCCCGCACCAGGTCCCGGCGGGTACGCCAGTCCACGCCGTGGTCGGCGGCCTCCTCCACGTTCCACCCGTAGCCGAGGCCGAGGGTGAAGCGGCCGCCGGAGAGGTGGTCCAGGGTGGCGATCTGCTTGGCGAGGACGATCGGGTCGTGCTGGGCCAGCAGAGTGATCCCGGTCCCCAGCCCGAGCCGCGAGGTGACGGCCGCGGCCTGGCCGAGGGCGACGAAGGGATCGAGGGTACGGCCGTACTCGGGCGGCAGCTCGCCCCCGCCCGGATACGGAGTGGTGCGCTCGACGGGGATATGGGTGTGCTCGGGCAGATACAGCCCGGAGAAACCGCGCGCTTCCAGCTCGGGGGCGAGGCGCACGGGGGTGACGGTCTCGTCGGTGAGGAAGATCGTGACGGCGATACGCATGAGCCATCGTACCGACTGGTTGGTCACCTGTCGTGGACGTGTGGTTCCTCATGCGGCCTCCCGGCGCCTAGCGTGGGCCTTGTGACCAGCTTGCGCGGCAGACTCGCACCAGGTTCACCGGACTACGTCTACCTCCCCTTCGAGGTGCCGCCCCGCACCGCCGGGCTGCATGTCTCCTACCGCTACGACCGGCCTGCCACCCCCGGCGGAGTCCCGGGCAACGCGCTCGACATCGGGCTCTTCGACGAGCGGGGGGTCGAGGAGGGGTTCCGGGGCTGGTCGGGCGGGGCGCGGAGCGAGTTCTCCGTGCGCGGCGACACCGCGACCCCCGGCTATCTCCCCGGCCCGCTGAACCCCGGCGTCTGGCACATCGCGCTCGGCCCCTACACGATCGCGCCGCAGGGACTGTCGTACGACGTGACGGTGACCCTCACGGAGGGGGAACCGGCGCCCACCCCGCCGCCCCGGTATCCGCCGTCCCGCGCCCGGGGCCGGGGCCGGGACTGGTACCGGGGCGACTGCCATCTGCACTCCCGGCACTCCGACGGCACCCGCACCCCGGCACAGATCGCCTCGCTCGCCCGCGCGGCCGGGCTGGACTTCGTCAACAGCTCCGACCACAACACCCATGCCTCGCACGCCCACTGGGCCGACGCGGCGGGCGAGGACCTGCTGGTACTGCTGGGCGAGGAGGTCACCACCAGGAACGGCCACGTCCTCGCCCTCGGCACCGACCCGGGCACCTTCGTCGACTGGCGCTACCGGGCCCGGGACCACCGCAGGGCCCGCTTCGCCGACCGGATCCACGGCGCGGGCGGACTGGTCGTACCGGCCCATCCGTACGCCCCCTGCGTCGGCTGCGCCTGGAAGTTCGGGTTCGCGGACGCGGACGTGCTCGAGGTGTGGAACGGGCCGTGGACGCCCGACGACGAGGTGGCGCTGGCCGCCTGGGACGGGCTGCTGGGGGCCGCCGCGTCCGAGGGGCGGCCCTGGCTTCCGGCGATGGGCGGCAGTGACGCGCACCGGCCCCCGGACACGGTCGGGCACCCGCAGACGGTGGTCCTCGCCGACGACCTCACCCGGGAGGCGATCCAGCAGGGGCTGCGGGCCGGGCGGTCGTACGTCGCCGAGTCCCGGCGGGTGGCGCTGTCCCTCACCGCGACCGCCGCGAGCGGTGCGCGGGCCGGGGTCGGCGAACGGCTGGCGGCCGGGGCCGACGAGCCGGTGACCGTCCGGCTGGCGGTCACCGGGGCGCCGCGCTGCACCGTCCGGTTCGTCACCGACCAGGGCGTGCTGTGCACCGGCGGGCCGCTGCCGGTGGCGGGGTCGGGCACCGTCGAGTGGCGTACCACGCCCGCGAACGCGGCCCATGTGCGCGCCGAGGTACGGCACGAGTCGGCGCTCGGCCCGGTGCCGGGGATGATGGCGGCGTTCACCAACCCGGTCTTCCTCGGGGCCGGCTGATCCCCGAGAGCGACGGAAGCGAGAGACATGGCACCCCGCAGCGACCTCAAACACCGCCTCGTGACCCGCTTCCAGCGGCACCTGGCCAACCCCCTGGCCCGGCGCATGCCCTTCCAGACCCTGCTGGAGACCACCGGCCGCAGCTCCGGGCTGCCCCGCCGGACCCCGGTCGGCGGGCGCCGGGTGGGCCGGTCCTTCTGGCTGGTCTCGGAGTTCGGGCACCGCTCCCAGTACGTCCGGAACATCCAGGCCGACCCCCGGGTCCGCGTCCGGCTCGCCGGCCGCTGGCACCACGGCACCGCCCACCTCCTGCCCGACGACGACCCGGTCGCCCGTCTGCGCACCCTGCCCCGCTTCAACAGCGCGGCGGTCCGGGCCTTCGGCACCGGGCTGCTGACCATCCGGGTGGACCTGGCCGACTGAGCCGGGAAAGACTGCGGCCGTGAAGCTCACCACCGCCCCGTCCGCCCTGGAACCCGCCCGGGACTTCCCGGAGTTGCTGGCGCACGCCCGCCCGGCCGTACGACTGCATCCGCGCCGCGGCACACCCGGACCGCGCGACAGCCACATCGGCGGCCCGCTGCTCTGGCCGGCCGCCGAGCCCTGGCCGGAGTGCGCCGACCACAAGGACGTCAACGGCCGCGCCTACAGCATGCCGATGGTCGCGGTGGCCCAGCTGACGGCGGCGGACTTCCCGGAGATCCGCTTCCCGGACGGCACGGACCTGGTCCAGCTGCTGTGGTGCCCGGAGTGGCACGACCAGCCGCATCCGGCGGGCTGGGGCCAGGCCTGCCGGCTGTTCTGGCGCCGCGCCGACCGGGTCACCGACCCGCTCACCGAGCAGCCGGACCCTGAGGAACACTGGGACTACGACTGGGACATGATCCCGCGCGCCTGTGTGCTGCACCCGGAGCGGCTCCCGGACTACCCGGACAGCGAGGAGCTGCCGGACGGTCTCGGGGAGCGCTTCGAGGCCTGGCTGAGGGAACGGAACCTGCGCGACGACCTCACCACCGTCCCCGGCTACAAGCTCGGCGGCTACATGAACTGGTGCACGACGGACCTGCCGGCCGCCCTGGAGTGCGGTGAGTGCCAGGCCCCGCTGGAGCTGTTCCTCCAGTTCGACACCTGCGAGTACGCCATCGGCACCTGGGGCCCCGACGGCGCGCCCCACCGCTTCCAGCCCCTGGAGGAACGCCATCTGGAGCCGCGCGGCCCGGAGTGGCAGGCGGCCCTGGAACCGGTCGGCATGACCGTCGGCCGCGGCAGCCACGCCGGTCTGTTCGTCTGCGCGGCCGACCCCCGGCACCCGGCGTCGTACTTCTCCCAGTGACACCAATGACCGTGGCGCCCCTCACCCCGGCCACACGATCGACTGCACCTCGCTGTAGGCGTGCAGCGCGTAGGAGCCCACGTCCCGGCCGACCCCGCTGCGTTTGAAGCCGCCGAACGGGGCCTCCATGTTGCGGCCGACGGTGTTGACGCCCACCCCGCCGGCCCGCAGCCGCCGCGCCACCCGGAAGGCGCGGGCCACATCGCCGGACCAGACGTAGTCGATGAGGCCGTAGTCGGAGTCGTTGGCGAGGGCGATGCCCTCCTCCTCGTCGTCGAACGGGATCACCACGACCACCGGCCCGAAGATCTCCTCCCGGGCCACCCGCATCCCGTTCGCGCAGTCGGCGAGGAGGGTGGGCGCGACGTAGAACCCCCGGTCCAGTGGCGGCCGTCGGCCTCCGGTGACCACGGTCGCGCCCTCCTTGCGCCCGAGTTCGACGTACGACTCGACCCGCTCCCGGTGCTGTCCGGAGATCACCGGCCCCACCACCGTGCCCGGCTCCCGTGGGTCCCCGACCGTCAACCGCCGCGCATAGTCGGCCAGTTGGTCGACCAGCCGCTCGTACACCCCGCGCTGGGCCAGCACCCGGGTCGGTGCCGTGCAGATCTGTCCGCTGTAGAAGGAGAAGGTGGTCCCGATCCCGGCCACCGCCGAGCCGAGGTCCGCGTCGTCGAAGACGAGTGCCGCGCCCTTCCCGCCCAGCTCCATCAGCTGGCGTTTCATGTCCCGGCCGCACACCTCGGCGATCCGCCGTCCGACGGCCGTGGACCCGGTGAAGCTGACCATGTCGACGTCGCCCGAGGCCACCACCGCCTCCCCGACGGCCACCTCCCGCCCGGAGACCACGTTCACCACCCCGCGCGGCACCCCGGCCTCCTGGAGCGCCTCCGCCATGCGGTAGACGGACAGCGGGTCCTGCGGGGCCGGCTTCACCACCACCGTGTTGCCCATGGCCAGCGCCGGGGCGACCTTGCCGGCCGCGTTGGCCCAGGGGTTGTTGTACGAGGTCACGCAGGTGACGACGCCCACCGGCTGGCGTACCGCCAGCGCGCCCAGCACCCCGGCCCGCCCCATCGGCCCGGCCTCGATGAGCTGCGGCGGCACGGCCCACTCGGCCGCCTCCACGGTCGCGTACCGGCGGAACCGGGCCACGGCCACCCCGACCTGCATGCCCCGCGCGGTCGCCGGGGTCGCCCCGGTCTCGGCAATCGCCAGCCGGGCGTACGGCTCCGCCTGCCCCCGGATGATCTCCGCCGCCCGGCCCAGCAGCGCCGCCCGCTCCTCCGGGCGGGTCCGCGACCACGCCCCGAACGCCTCCCGGGCCGCCGCGCAGGCCGCCCGCGCCTGCTCCGGCGAGGCCTCCGGCGCCCGGCCGACGACCTCCTCGGTGGCCGGGTCGATCACCGGATAGTGGCCGTGCTCGGGTGCGACCCACTCCCCGCCGACGAACAGCCGCTGCCCCTCGCTCACCGGGTGCTCACCGTCCGCGTGTCCCGGCCGGACCGCAGCACCCTGCCCGGTACGGCCCCGCTCACCACGTCGTCCCGGATCGCCTCGACCCCGTTGACCCACACGGCCCGCACCCCGAGCGCCCGCGAGTCCAGCCGCGGGCTGTCGCCGGGCAGGTCGTGCACCAGCCGGGCGCGGCCGGCGTCGATCCGCTCCGGGTCGAAGAGCACCAGGTCGGCGTGGAAGCCCTCGCGCACCCGGCCCCGCTCGCGTAGCCCGAACAGCCGCGCAGGTTCGTCGGTCAGCATCCGCACCGCCTGTTCCAGCCCGACCAGCTTCCGGCCGCGCAGACAGTCCCCGAGGAACCGCGTGGTGTACGGCGCCCCGCACATCCGGTCCAGATGCGCCCCCGCGTCGGAGCCGCCGAGCAGCACGTCCTCGTGCTGCCAGGTCTCCGCGCGCAGCGCCCAGGACGCCGGGTCGTTGTCGGACGGCATCGGCCACAGCACCGTACGCAGCCCGTCCTCGGCGCAGATGTCCACCAGGCACGCGAAGGGGTCCTGCCCCCGCTCCTCGGCGATGTCCCGGACGACCCGCCCGGTGAGCCCCTCGTTGGCGGGGCTGTAGGTGTCGCCGATGACATACCGCCCGAAGTCCGCGAGCCGCCGGAAGACGCCCGCCTCCTTCGACCGGGCCCGCCGCAGCAGCTCGTCCCTGGTGTGCGGGTCCCGCAGCCTCGCGATCCGCTCGGGCACCGGCAGCCCGAGCACCGGCCCCCAGCCGGGGATCAGGTTGAGCGCGCAGAAGGTGCCCAGCGACATGTTCATCGGGGTGAGGATCGGCATGGTCAGGGCCACCACCCGGCCGCCCGCCTTGCGCGCCCGTTCGCTCGCGCTCAGCTGCCGCGGCACCCGGTCCGGCACGGCCGCGTCGACGGTCAGCACGTTCCAGTTCAGCGGCCGCCCGGCGGCGGCGCTCAGCTCCGCCAGCAGCTCGATCTCGGCGTCGCTGAACCGGTCCAGGCAGCCGGCGACGATCGCCTCGATCTGCGTCCCCTCGTGCTCCCCGACCGCCCGCGCGAGGGCCAGCAGCTCCGGTGGCCGGGCGTGCCGGGAGGCGACCGGCCGGCCGTCCCCGTCGGAGTGGGTGCCCGACTGGGTGGTGGACAGCCCCCACGCCCCGGCGTCCATGGCCTCGTGCAACGCCCGCACCATGGCGGCCAGCTGCTCGTCCCCCGGCTGCCCGCCGATCGCGTCGGCCCCCATCACATACCGCCGCAGCGCACAGTGCCCCACCATGAACCCGGCGTTGACCGCGATCCGCCCCTCGAGGGCGTCCAGATAGTCACCGAAGGAGTGCCAGCTCCAGGGCGCCCCCTCTTCGAGGGCGACCAGCGACATGCCCTCCACCTTGGACATCATGCGGCGCGTGTAGTCGGCGTCGTCCGGACGGGCGGGGCTGAGCGGCGCGAGCGTGAACCCGCAGTTCCCCCCGACGACCGTGGTCACCCCGTGGTTGAGGGACGGCGTCGCGTACGGGTCCCAGAAGAGCTGGGCGTCGTAGTGGGTGTGCGGATCGACGAACCCGGGAGCGAGGACGAGCCCGGTGGCGTCCTCGGTGGTACGGGCGTCTTCGGTGGCAGCACCGATGACAGCGATACGGCCGTCCCGTATACCGACGTCGGCGGTGAAGGCGGGCAGACCGGTCCCGTCCACGACGGCGGCACCCTTGATGAGGTGATCAAGCATCACGCGGCGCCCCGGAACCGCGTCGTCCGATGAACCGGATCCGTGTCGATCTTCGGAATCACGCACTCCCCGATCAACCGGATCGTCTGCAACGTCTCCTCCTTCGGCACCCCCACCGGCAGCCCGAAGCTCAACTGGTCCGCCCCCGCCTGCTCCCACCTCTTGCACTGCCGCAGCACCTCGTCCGGGTCCCCGCAGATCAGCAGCTCCTCCTCGATGAGCAGCTCCACGAACTCCGGTGTGTACGCGGGCAGCGTCTCCGGCCACTCCGGGAACCCCTCCGGCCGCGGGAACGTGTCGTGGTACCGGAAGACCAGCGAGGGCAGATAGTGCAGCCCCCCGCGGACCGCGATGTCGATCGCCTCCGCGTGCGTGGGCGCGCAGATCGCGGTGGTCGTGACCATCACGTTGTCGTTGACGAAGTCCCCCACCGGCTCCGCGTCCACGATCGCCGTCTTGTACTGCTCCAGCACCCACTCCATGTCGGACACCTTCTGGATGCTGAAGCCGAGCACGCCGAGCCCCTTCTTCGCGGCCATGGCGTACGACGGCGGGGACCCGGCCGCGTACCACATCGCCGGGTGGGACCTGCCGTACGGCTTGGGCAGGATCTTCCGCGGCGGCAGCTGCCAGTGCTTGCCCTGGAAGCCCTGGTACTCGTCCTGGAGCCACATCTTCGGGAACTCGGCGATGGTCTCCTCCCAGATCTCCTTGGTGTGGTTCATGTCGGTCACCCCCGGCAGGAACCCGAGGATCTCGTGCGAGCCGGCGCCCCGCCCGCTGCCGAACTCGAAGCGGCCCTCGCTGAGGTGGTCGAGCATGGCGACCTTCTCGGCGACCTTGACCGGGTGGTTGACGGGGGCCAGCGGGTTGAAGATCCCGGAGCCGAGATGGATCCGCTCGGTCGCGTGCGCGAGGTAGCCGAGGAACACGTCGTTGGCGGAGAGGTGGGAGTACTCCTCCAGGAAGTGGTGCTCGGAGACCCAGGCGTACTTGAAGCCGGACCGGTCCGCCTGGATGACGTACTCGGTCTCCTCCATCAGTGCCTTGTGCTCGGCGAGCGGGTCGGTCTCGGCACGCTTGCCCACGTATCCCTGTACGAAGAGCCCGAATTCCACGGCGGTTCACCGTCCCTACGAGTGCCTATGGATCCTTGCCTGTGGCTTCATATCTGACGGCCCGTCAGATCTCAAGAGAGAGGGGTCTCAGGAGAGACGACCGCCCCTCGGGCAGCGCCGGTCAGATGACGCTGACCCCCGCCAGCCAGCCCCCGTCGATGACGAACGGCTGCCCGGTGATGTACGACGAGTCGTCCGAGGTCAGGAAGAGGGCGAGCCGTGCCACCTCCTCCGGCCGCCCGACCCGGCCGAGCGGCACCAGCCTGCGGTACAGCTCGTCCAGGGCCCGGCTCGTCTCCTCCGGGTCCGCGTCGGGGTCCAGCCGGGCCGGGTTGGACATGGGGGTGTCGATGGCGCCGGGGCAGATGGCGTTGACCCGGATCCGCCGCCCCGCCAGCTCCAGCGCGGCCACCCGGGTCAGCCCGAGCACCGCGTGCTTGGTCGCGGCGTACGTGCCCACGGCGGCCATCCCGGTCAGCGCGGTGTAGGAGGCGGTGTTGACGATCGTCCCGCCGTCGGCCATCTCCGGCACCACCGTCTTCATGCCCAGGAAGCAGCCGACCTGGTTGACCTGGACGACCTGCATGAACTCGTCCAGCGGGGTGTCCACGAGGGCGTTGAAGCGCAGGATGCCCGCGTTGTTGACCAGTCCGTCGATCCGGCCGTACGCCCGCCGGACCTCGGCCACGGCCTCCCGCCAGCCCTCCTCGGTGCCCACGTCGAGATGGACGTAGAGCGCCCCGATCTCCTTGGCCAGGGTCTGGCCCTGCTCGTCCAGCACATCGGCGACGGCCACCCGCGCGCCCTCCGCCCGGAAGAGCCGCGCCTCCTGCTCGCCCTGCCCGCGCGCCGCACCGGTGACCAGGACGACCCGCCCGTCCAGCTTGCCCATGAAGCCCTCCTAGTTGAGCCGGGGCGCGACCTCCGCCCCGAACAGTGCGATCTGGTCGACGAGTTCGGCCCGGCTCCGGCTGCGGAACCGCACCTGGATCTGGTCCACGCCCATCGCCCGGTACGCCCTGAGCGACTCGGCGATCCGCTCCGGCGCCCCGCTGAGGGTGCGCCGCCCGACGTCCCAGCCGGCCGGTCCGACGTAGAGCGGCTCGGCGATGGCGCCGACGGTGAACGGCCCCTCGGCGCCCTGCTCCGCCCGCAGCCGCCGGATCCGCTCGATCTGCCCGGCCAGCCGCTCCCGTGGATCGCCCTGCGGCAGCCAGCCGTCGCCCTTGAGCGCGGCCCGGCGTACGGCGGCGGGCGAGGAGCCGCCGACCCACAGCGGCACCCGGGGCTGCGCGGGCCGGGGCCGCTGTCCGAGCCCGGCGAAGTCGTAGCGCTTGCCGTGGTGCTCGGGGTACTCCTCGGGCCCGAGGGCGGCCCGCAGCGCGTCGACGGTCTCGTCCAGGACGGCCCCGCGCCGCTCGAAGTCGGCGCCCACGGCCTCGAACTCCTCCCGGACGTGCCCGGCCCCGACCCCGAGGATCAGCCGGCCGCCGGAGAGGTGGTCCAGGGTGGCGTACTGCTTGGCGGTGAGCAGCGGATGGCGCAGCCCGACCACCGCGACATGGCTGAGCAGCCGGATGCGCCCGGTGACGGCGGCGAGATGGGCGAGGGTGGCGACGGGGTCGTACCAGACCGTGCCCATGGCCGCTGCCAGCCGCCGGGGCACGGCCACGTGCTCGCACACGGCGAGGTAGGCGAAGCCGGCGGTGTCCGCGGCCCGGGCGACGGCGACCAGGTCCGCCGCGCCCGCGGCGGCCTCCCACGGCTCCGCGTACAGGGTGCTCTGGGACTGCACGGGCAGCTGGATGCCGTACGCCAGGGCGGTCACCGCCACAGCCCCTCGGGGGTCAGCCCCAGCAGCTCGATCGCGTTGCCGCGGACGATCCGCTCGACCACCTCGGGCGCCAGGTGCCCCATCTGGGCCTCGCCGACCTCGCGGGACTTCGGCCAGGTGGAGTCGGAGTGCGGGTAGTCGGTCTCGTAGAGGACGTTGCCGACGCCGATGGCGTCCAGGTTGCGCAGCCCGAAGGCGTCGTCGAAGAAGCAGCCGTACACATGCCCGGCGAACAGCTCGGACGGCGGCCGGCGCACCTTGCCGGCGACCCCGCCCCACCCGCGGTTCTCCTCCCAGACCACGTCCGCGCGTTCGAGGATGTACGGGATCCAGCCGATCTGCCCCTCCGCGTACATGACCCGGAGGTTGGGGAAGCGTTCGAACTTGCCGCTCATCAGCCAGTCGACCATCGAGAAGCAGCAGTTGGCGAAGGTGATGGTGGAGCCGACGGCGGGCGGTGCGTCGGCGGAGGTGGAGGGCATCCGGCTGCTGGAGCCGATGTGCATGGCGACGACCGTGCCGGTCTCGTCGCAGGCCGCGAGGAAGGGGTCCCAGTCGTCGGTGTGCACGGACGGCAGCCCGAGGTGCGGCGGTATCTCCGAGAAGGCGACCGCCCGGACCCCGCGGGCCGCGTTCCGCCGCACCTCCGCGGCGGCCAGCGCGGGGTCCCACAGGGGTATCAGCGCGAGCGGCACCAGCCGCCCCCGCGCCGCGGGCCCGCACCACTCCTCCACCATCCAGTCGTTGTAGGCGCGGACGCAGAGCAGGGCGAGGTCCTTGTCCCGGGCCTCGGCGAAGGTCTGGCCGCAGAAGCGGGGGAAGGTCGGGAAGCAGACCGCCGACTGCACATGGTTGAGGTCCATGTCGGCGATCCGCTCGGGCACGTCGTACGACCCGGCCCGCATCTGCTCGTAGGTGATGACCTCCAGCCGGACCTCGTCCCGGGCGCAGCCGACGGCGGTGTCCAGCCGGGTGAGCGGGCGCCGCAGATCCTCGTACGCCCACCAGTCGCCCACGGGCCCCTCGCCGGTGGCGCCCGGCTCCCCCATCACGGGCCGGAACCTCCCGCCGAGGAACGTCATCTCCCGCACCGGTGCCCGGACGATCCGGGGCCCCACGTCCCGGTACTTCCGCGGCAGCCGGTCCTGCCACACGGCCGCCGGCTCGACGGTGTGATCGTCGACGGAGATGATCCACGGGAACTCTTTGGCCTCCATGCCCCGCACCGTAGCGCTGATCTGACGATCCGTCAGCTACTCGGGAGTCGGCCGGGTTTTCCGTGCGGCCCGCGAAGACGGTGTGAGGGCTTTGTGTACCGGGGCGTGCCGGTCTGTGATCGGCGTCTCCCACGGCTGACGCAACCGCCCCGAACAAGGCAAACTGACAAAGTTGTTCCTGACGCCGAGGGGGGCGAATGCATGGCTGGTGGGCCGCGAGTACCTGAGCAGCGGCGTCCCGGCTCCACGGACCCGGCCGAACCGGCCGCGGAGCAGGAGGCGTTGCGCTTCGGCGTGCTCGGTCCGGTGCGGGCCTGGCGGGGCGCCGAACAGCTCAGCACGGGCTCGCCCCAGCAGCGCGCGCTGCTGGCCGCCCTGCTGCTGCGGGAGGGCCGTACGGCGACCGCGGCGGAGCTGATCGACGCGCTGTGGGGCCCCGAGCCGCCCTCCCAGGCGCTGGCGACGGTCCGCACCTACGCCTCCCGGCTGCGCAAGATGCTCACCCCCCGGATCCTCGTGAGCGAGTCCGGCGGCTACGCGGTGCGCGGCCTCGGCGAGGGCGCCCTGGACCTCGCGGCCGCCCAGGACCTGGCGGCGGCCGCGGAGAAGGCGCGGGGCGCCGGCGACCTGTGCCGCGCCCGGGAGCTGCTGAACCGGGCCCTCGCCCTGTGGGACGGCGAGCCGCTGGCCGGCGTGCCCGGCCCGTACGCCGAGACCCAGCGGGTCCGCCTGGAGGAGTGGCGCCTCGGCCTGCTGGAGTCCCGCCTCGACATGGACCTGGAGCAGGGCTGCCACGCGGAGGCGGTCTCCGAGCTGACCGCCCTGACCGCGGCCCACCCGCTGCGCGAACGCCTGCGCGAACTGCTGATGCTGGCCCTGTACCGCAGCGGCCGGCAGGCCGAGGCCCTCGCGGTCTACGCCGACACCCACCGCCTGCTCTCCGAGGAACTGGGCGTGGACCCCCGCCCCGGCCTGCGCGAACTCCAGCAGCGCATCCTCCAGGCGGACCCGGCCCTGGCCGAGCCCTCCGGCCCGGCCCCGGAGCCCGCGCACGCCCCGGTCCGCCCCGCCCAGCTGCCCGCCTCGGTCCCCGACTTCACCGGCCGCAAGGCGTTCGTCACCGAGCTGAGCGAGGTGCTGGCCTCGGCGTCGGCCCCCGACACCGGCAGCACCCTGGGCCGGGTGATGGCGGTCTCGGCCCTGGCCGGCATCGGCGGCGTCGGCAAGACGACCCTGGCGGTCCATGTCGCCCACCGTGCGCGGGCCGCCTTCCCGGACGGCCAGCTCTACGTCGACCTTCAGGGCGCGGGCCACCGCCCCGCCGAACCGGAGACCGTCCTCGGCTCCTTCCTGCGCGCCCTCGGCACCGCGGACTCGGCGATCCCGGACTCCCTGGAGGAGCGGGCCGCCCTCTACCGCTCGGTCCTGGACGGCCGCCGCGTGCTGGTCCTGCTGGACAACGCGAAGGACGCCGCCCAGGTACGGCCGCTGCTGCCCGGCACGGAGGGCTGCGCGGCCCTGATCACCTCCCGGGTGCGCATGCTGGACCTGGCCGGGGCGCATCTGGTCGACCTGGACGTGATGTCCCCCGAGGAGGCGCTGGCCCTCTTCACGAAGATCGTCGGCACCGAGCGGGTGGCGGCGGAACGCGAAGCCGCCCTCGACGTGGTGGCGGCCTGCGGCTTCCTGCCCCTCGCCATCCGCATCGCCGCCTCCCGCCTGGCGGCCCGCCGCACCTGGACCGTCTCCGTCCTCGCGGCCAAGCTCGCCGACGAACGCCGCCGCCTGGACGAGCTCCAGGCCGGCGACCTCGCGGTCAAGGCCACCTTCGAACTCGGCTACGGCCAGCTGGAACCGGCCCAGGCCCGCGCCTTCCGCCTGCTCGGCCTGGCCGACGGCCCCGACCTCTCGCTGGCCGCGGCGGCCGCGGTCCTCGACCTCCCCGCGGAGGACACGGAGGACCTCCTGGAGTCCCTGGTCGACACCTCCCTCCTGGAATCCGCCGCCCCCGGCCGCTACCGCTTCCACGACCTGGTCCGCCTCTACGCCCGCGCCTGCGCCGAACGCGACGAACTCCCGAGCGAACGGGAGTCGGCGCTGTCACGGCTGCTGGACTTCTATCTGGCGACGGCGGCCCAGGTGTACGCCATGGAGCGGCCCGGAGACCGGGTGGTGGACCACCTTCAGCCGACCCGGTACCCGGGGCTGGCCTTCGACGACCGGCACCACGCCCAGGACTGGCTGTACGCGGAGGCTGTGTCCCTGCTCGCCTGCGTACGGCAGTTCGCGCAGCCGGGGACACTGTTGCGCGCCATCGACCTGCTGTGGACCGCCGTCGACCTCACCGAGTCGGGCGCCAACGCCCGGGAGTACGACGCGGCCGCCCTCGCTCTGCTCGACGCGGCGCGGACCTGCGGGGACCGACGCGCAGAGGTGCGGGCCTCGGTCGTCTTGGCCAACGCCCACCAGCTCTCGGGGCGGTTCGCGGAGGCGGACGACGCCGCCCGCGCTGCGCTGGAGCAGGGTGGGGCGCTGGATCATCCGCTGGCCCGCTGCTGGGCCGAGAACTGCCGCGGCGCCATGGCCTTCTACCAGCGCCGGTACGAGGACGCCGAGAGGCACTTCAAGCAGGCACTCGCGGACTTCCGGGACTGCGGGGACCTGGCCGGCGAGGCCAGCGTCCTGTGCAACCTGTCCCGCATCCACGTGGTCACCGGACGCCCCCGCAGCGCCGTGGAACTCGCCCAGCAGGGCGTCGACATGTACGAGACCCTGGGGCACGCCGTGAAGAGCGCCAACGGGCGCTACGCCCTGGGCATGGCCCTGATGCAGAACGGGCTGCATCTCGAGGCCACCCAGCGGCTCGAAGAGGCGCTCGGCGTCTTCCGGGAGAGCCGTCAGCGGCTGTGGGAGGGCATGACACTGTTCCGGCTCGCCGAGATCGACCTCGCGTCAGGGCGGCACGCCCAGGCCTCGGCGAACGCCGAAGCCGCGCTGACCGTGCTGCGCGGGATCGGCGGCGAGTGGCGGCGGGGCAACGTGCTCACCGTTCTCGGCCGGGCACTCGACGGGATCGGGCAGTCCGGTCGAGCGCAGGTGTGCTGGCAGGAGGCCCTGTCCATCTACGAGGCGCTCCGTTCGCCCGAGGCCGACGCGGTCCGGGCACTGATGGCGTCGAACGCCACCGTGTGAGCCCGGCGGAGCGTTCATCGTTCGTTTATCGCCGCCAGGCACTCTCTTGATGTCGATCCGTCGCGTCGGGGGGCAGGCGGACCGTCGGTGAGGTCGCCCGTACACACGATCTAAGGTGGGGCGATCCGCCGCCCGTCCGGCCGTCCAACGGGGGAATGGCCGGACGGGCACCAGACATCACGTTCCGCGCGCCACTGGGGAGGAAGCACCATGAGCAACGCCAAGAAGGACCAGCAGCTCGTCCAGCCCGACAACATCCACATCACGGACGCCAAGGCCACCGGCACCGTCTCCGCGGACAACATCCACATCACGGACACCAAGGCCACCGGCACCGTGTCCGCGGACAACATCCACATCACGGACGCCCCGGCCGCCGACAGCGGCACGGTCAGCACGGACAACATCCACATCACGTCCGAGCCCGCCTGACTTTCAACCCGACGGGGAATCGGCCGCGGCGGCGCGGAGGGGGAGCCGTCGCGGCCGAGGCGTGTTCGGGGGGCGGCGGCCGCGAGGCCGGCGTTGGGGGCTGAAGAGGACGTACCCCGCCGACCCCGCCGCGAAGGCCAGGCGGATCAGGCCGCAGACCGAGTCGGACGGGATCAGCAGGGCGCTGCCGTACAGGGAGATGAGCGCGATCCAGCTGACCCAGGGCACCAGCCTCCGCTGGCCGACGGAGTCCCAGATCAGGGTGCCGAGCAGGACCGACGCGTTGTAGTACGTGTACACGCTCGGGTCCAGCACGATCCGCGCGTCGGCGGCCAGCAGCACCACCGCCGGCCACCGCCGCCGCCGTACCGCGAGCGTGCCCAGCGCGATGCCGAGGGTCATCTGCGCGGGCCGGTCCCACGGCGGTGTCGCGGGATCGTCCACGCCGAACCAGCGCAGCGCCGACGCAGGCTGGTTGGGGATGGTGAACCGGGCCGCGGCGAAGGTGTCCAGGTGGGTGAGGTAGAAGGGCAGCCACGCCACCGCCACCAGCGCGACGGCCCAGCCGGCGGCGCGCAGCCGGTGCGGGCGGGGCAGCGCCAGCAGGAGCGGCAGAAACCCCACCGCCCAGGGTTTGGAGTCGATGGCGAGGGCCAGCAGCACGCCCACCGCCGTGTGGTTGCCCCGGACCAGCGCGCGGACGGCGAGCGTGGTGAAGAACAGGGCCAGCACGTCGTCGAGGTGGGCGAAGCGGACGGAGACCTCGACCCACATGGGGATGAAGGCGGCACCGGCGACGAGGACCCGCTGCTGGAGGCGCCGGTGGTTCAGCCCCGTACCCCGGTAGTGGTCGGCCGCGGCCCGGCCGATCAGGACCAGCATGTAGAGGCCGAGGGCGGACATGAAGGCGTCCGCGAGCTTCTCGCCCAGCTCCGGCGAGAAGGGTTCGAACAGGCCGGCGACCAGGAAGCTGACGGGGCCGATCTGGAGGTTCGGATGGTTGGCGTAGAGGGCCAGCCCCCCGCCGCGCAGCCGGCCGAAGAGCAGTTCCTCGCCGGTGCGCAGATAGTGCCAGGAGATGGCGGCGTGACGTTCCGCCACCAGGAACCAGAAGGCCGTCCACAGGGTGAGCAGCACGATGTGCCACCGCACCGGATAGCGCCCGATCCGCACGTCCCCTCGTCCTTCCCGTCGCGGCACGGCCGTGGTCGGTGGCCGTCGCCGCACGTCTGTAGAGAGGGACGGGAGCGGCTGCGGGTTGCTCCGGGCGGAACGGATCACTCCGTCGACGGACGCCGGCGGACGCCAACGGCGTTGTCAGTGGCGGCCTTTAGAGTCACCGGTATGGCGACTCTTCCGAACCCGCTGCCCCGGCTGGCCACCGACCCCAGCGGTCGCTCCCTGGGCCTGCAACTGCCGCCCGGCCGGCTGACGGACGAGACCGACGACGGCCCCTGGCACGAACCCCTGCTGTGGTACGCGGAGAAGTCGGCCGCGCCGGGCATGTGGAAGGCGCTGGGCGCACCGGCGGCCCGCGCGGGGCTGCTGCCGGTCCTGGTGGACCTGGGCGGCTTCGCGGGCGGTCTCGGCGGCTGGGTGCTGCTGCCCCAGGAGGCGTCGTATCCGGGGGACCACGACGCGGCGGAGGTGCTGGCGGAGTACTGGGCGGAGGAGACGGACGGCGACGACATCGAGGAGGTGGCGCCGTACGGGCACGCCTGGCCCGGTCTCGCACCGGCCGCCGCCCCCACAGCCGACCCCGGCACCCGCGCCGCCCAGGTCGCCGACCTGCTCACCGGCGACCGCGACACCTGGGCCGAGTGGCTGGAGGAGCCGCATCTCGCCCTGGTCCCGGCCCGCCGCTCCGCCGACATACCGGCGGCGATCGGCTGGACCGGCCCGCTGAACTACGAGGGTGACGTGGCCCGGATCTCCGCGGTGCTGCGCTCCTGGGAGGACCGGTTCGGGGCCCGGGTGGTGGCCCTCGGCCCGGAGACCCTGCTCATGTCGGTCGCCGCGCCGCCCACGGATCCGGCGGCCGCCGAGGCGGTGGCCGCCGAACACTTCGCCCTGTGCCCGAACTCGGTCGTGCAGAGCGGCCCGGGCAGCGTGCGGAAGTACGCCGAGGGTCTGCTCGGCGCCACCGTCTGGACCTTCTGGTGGGACTGAGCGCCCGGCCGGCTCAGCCCTCCTGGCGCACCATGCGGGCCGCCTCGGTGGCCCAGTAGGTGAGGATGTTGCGGGCGCCGGCCCGCTTGATGCCGGTCAGGGTCTCGAGGATGGCCCGGTCCCGGTCCAGCCAGCCCTTCTCGGCGGCGGCCTCGATCATCGAGTACTCGCCGGAGATCTGGTAGGCGGCGACCGGGACGTCCACGGCGTCGGCGACCCGCGCCAGGATGTCGAGGTACGGCCCGGCCGGCTTGACCATGACCATGTCCGCGCCCTCGCCGAGGTCCAGCTCCAGCTCCCGCAGGGACTCGCGCCAGTTGGCCGGGTCCTGCTGGTAGGTCTTGCGGTCGCCCTGGAGCGAGGAGGCGACGGCCTCGCGGAAGGGGCCGTAGAAGGCGGAGGAGTACTTGGCGGTGTAGGCGAGGATGGCGACGTCCTCGCGGCCGATCTGGTCGAGCGCGTCGCGGATGACGCCGATCTGGCCGTCCATCATCCCGCTGGGCCCGACGACATGGGCGCCGGCGTCGGCCTGCACCTGGGCCATCTCGGCGTAGCGCTCCAGGGTGGCGTCGTTGTCGACCCGGCCCTCGGCGTCCAGCACCCCGCAGTGCCCGTGGTCGGTGGTCTCGTCGAGGCACAGGTCGGACATGACGAGGAGGTCGTCGCCGACCTCGGCCCGCACGTCCCGGATCGCGACCTGGAGGATCCCGTCGGGGTCCGTGCCCGGCGTCCCGAGCGCGTCCTTCTTCCCCTCCTCCGGCACGCCGAACAGCATGATCCCGGAGACGCCGGCCTCCACGGCCTCCAGCGCGGCCTTCTTCAGGCTGTCCCGGGTGTGCTGCACGACACCGGGCATGGCAGCGATCGGCACCGGCTCGCTCACGCCCTCGCGGACGAACGCCGGGAGGATGAAGTCGGCGGGATGCAGCCGCGTCTCGGCCACCATCCGGCGCATGACAGGCGAGGTCCGCAGTCGCCGGGGACGCGTACCGGGGAAGGATCCGTACTTCGTCATGTCCTCTACGCTACGCCCGCCCGCCCCGCCCCTTTGCCAACACCCTGTCGGCGCGGAGGCGGCCCGCCAGGCGCTTCCCCACCCCCGGCATTCACGGGCATAACCAGCCTTCCCCTGCCCTCCATACGAAGTCTTTGCGCAGTCCTGGCACTCCTTGGGCCCGGAGGACTCCCCCGCGTTCTACGCGCGTGGTGTCATGCACGCGCCACCCCCTCCCGGCGAGTTCTCCCCACCACCAGGAGTCACGCATGCTGTGGAAGGCCCTCACCCGCGCGGGCATCGCCCTGGCGGCCGGCGCGACCGTCGTCGCCACCGCCGTCCCCGCGAACGCCGCGAGCTACTCGGCGTTCGCCTTCTCCCGGAGCGGCACCGGTCAGCCCACGATCTACGACTTCATCGACTCGGCCACCAGCACGCTCGACATGACGATGTACGAGCTGGAGGACACCACGGCCGTCAACGACCTCATCGCCCTGAAGAACAAGGGCGTGACGGTCCGGGTCATCCTCGACCGCCAGCACCAGAGCGCCAACAGCTCCGCGTACAACGCCCTGAAGAGCGCGGGCGTCGGCGTCGTCTGGTCCCCGTCCGCCTTCGTCTACACCCACCAGAAGACCATCACGGTGGACGGCACCAAGTCCCTGGTCCTGACCGGCAACCTCACCTCCCAGTACTACGCGACCAGCCGCGACTACGGCGTCTTCACCGACGACACCCGCGACGTGGCATCGATCGAGAAGGTCTTCAACGCCGACTACACGGCCACCTCCATCACCCCCACCGACGGCGACCACCTCCTGTGGTCCCCCACCGACTCCCGCAACCGCCTGGTGTCCTTCATCAACTCCGCCACCACGACCCTGGACGTGGAGGAACTGGAGTTCAGCGACAGCACCGTGGTCGACGCCATCGCCGCCCGCGCCCGGGCCGGCGTCAGGGTCCGCGTCGTCCTGGAGAACCCGTCCAGCTACGCCAGCCAGGTCGCCGAGATCAAGGCCGCCGGCGGCACGGTGGTCGGCTACTCCGACCCCAACGGCTTCTACATCCACGCCAAGGCGATGGTCGCCGACTACGGCCTCGCCACCCAGGAGGTCGAGGCCGGCTCCATGAACATCAGCAGCAACTCCCTCGGCAACAACCGGGAGCTGGGCATCATCCTCACCGGCACGGGCGTGGCCCAGCCGGTGGCGGCCACCATAGAAACCACCTTCGGCAGCGACTACGCGGGCGGCACGGCGGCCTGACCCGGCAGCGGCCGGCGGACCCCGCTCCTCGCCGGGCCCGCCGGCCGCTCACCCCCCGCCGAACTCGCTGAGCACGCGATCGGCGAGCTGCCCCCGGTCGCTGTCCCGCGGCAGCCGGGCGCGGAACTCCCGCAACCGGCGCACCACACCGATCGGAACCTCCTCCACCCCGGCCTCCTCCACACCCCGGCCGACCACGCGCAGCCCCCAGTACTGGTTGAAGCCGATCGGTTCGGCGGTCACCACGTCCACCAGAGTGCTCAACAACTCCGGCTCGGGCAGGCCGTACAGCCGCGCGTAGGCCGCGAGCCGCAGCCCGGCGTCCGGCGAGCGCAGCAGCGTTCCGGTGTCGAACTCCCGCACCCGCTGTGTCGCTCGCACCAGGCGGGCGAAGATCTGGTCCATCCGGTGCGTACGCGCCGGCCCCTTGGGCACGTCCTCGCGCATCCTGCCGTACTCGGCGGCCAGTTCCCGGACCGCGTCCCAGGCGGCGGTGTCGTCCCCGGCCCCGCCCTGCGGACCGTCACCGACGAGCGCGGCGTTGGCGGTCCGCTGCACCGCGTCGAGCCGCTGCTGGATCTCCCGGAACTCGATCCGCCCGAGGCCCGGTATGTCGATGCTGCGCACCAGATCCCCGAGCCACGGCACCACCGCCACCGCGAGCAGCCCGACCGTGACCCCGTCGATCCTCAGCCCGGGCGCCACGACGTGCACGACGGCGACGACCACCGCGCCCCCGGTCAGCACCACCGCCACAGCCCGCCGCCGCAACCACCCGCCGACCCCCCGCCCCCACACCCCGTCACGCATGCCGGCCAGCATCGCAGACAGGCGGGGACCGGGACGACGATTCGGCCATCCGGGCCAGCGGCACGAAAGCGGCGGAGCGCCCCCCGTAAGGGCGCTCCGCCGTTTCTCAGGTGGTCGTCCGGCGCCTGCGCGCCCCCGGCCTCCGCTCGCTCGGGCGGGTCACCGGGTCTCCCGACTCCAGCGCCGCGGCCCGGCGCTTCATGCCGAAGTCCGCCAGTGCCTCGGCCAGCTTGTGCACGGACGGCTCCGGTGCCATGACGTCGACGCGCAGACCGTGCTCCTCGGCCGTCTTCGCGGTGGCCGGGCCGATGCAGGCGATCACCGTCACGTTGTGCGGCTTGCCCGCGATGCCGACCAGGTTGCGGACCGTCGACGAGGACGTGAAGAGGACCGCGTCGAAGCCACCGCCCTTGATCGCCTCGCGTGTCTCCGCCGGCGGCGGCGAGGCGCGCACCGTCCGGTAGGCGGTCACGTCGTCCACCTCCCAGCCCAGCTCGATCAGCCCGGCGACCAGGGTCTCGGTGGCGATGTCGGCGCGCGGCAGGAAGACCCGGTCGATCGGGTCGAAGACGGGGTCGTACGGCGGCCAGTCCTCCAGCAGGCCCGCGGCCGACTGCTCACCGCTCGGCACCAGGTCGGGCTTGACGCCGAAGGCGATCAGCGCCTTGGCCGTCTGCTCACCCACCGCAGCCACCTTGATACCCGCAAAAGCCCGAGCATCAAGGCCGTACTCCTCGAACTTCTCCCGCACGGCCTTCACCGCGTTGACGGACGTGAAGGCGATCCACTCGTAGCGGCCGGTCACGAGCCCCTTCACGGCCCGCTCCATCTGCTGCGGGGTGCGCGGCGGCTCCACCGCGATGGTCGGCACCTCGTGCGGCACCGCGCCGTAGGAGCGCAACTGGTCGGAGAGCGACGCCGCCTGCTCCTTGGTCCGCGGCACGAGCACCTTCCAGCCGAACAGCGGCTTGGACTCGAACCAGGACAGCTGCTCGCGCCGGGCCGCGGCGGAACGCTCGCCGACCACGGCTATCACCGGCCGGCCGCCGTCCGGCGACGGCAGCACCTTCGCCTGCTTCAGCGTCTGCGCGATCGTGCCGAGCGTGGCCGTCCAGGTGCGCTGCCGGGTCGTCGTACCGGCGATCGTCACCGACATCGGGGTGTCCGGCTTCCGCCCGGCGGACACCAGTTCACCCGCGGCTGCCGCCACCGAGTCCAGCGTCGTGGAGACGACGACCGTGCCGTCCGACGCGCCGACCTCGGTCCAGCACCGGTCCGACGCGGTACGGGCGTCCACGAACCGGACGTCCGCGCCCTGCGCGTCGCGCAGCGGCACACCGGCGTACGCGGGCACGCCGACCGCCGCCGCCACACCCGGCACCACCTCGAAGGGCACCCCGGCCGCCGCGCAGGCGAGCATCTCCTCGGCCGCGTACGTGTCGAGCCCCGGATCGCCGGAGACCGCACGGACGACCCGCCTGCCGCCCCGCGCAGCCTCCATGACAAGATGAGCGGCATCCCGGGCAGCGCCCGGGACAGCGGCGGGTGTTGACGTGCCGTCAACGACCGTCAGCTGGGGCGTGCCCGTGCCCGGCGGCGGGACCGAGGAAGAGGCCGCGTCCGTCGGCACCACGGAGACGCCCTGCCGGGCGTGCGTCCGGATGACGTCGAGGACCTCGTTCTCGGCGATGAGGACGTCCGCGCTCGACAGCGCCTCCACGGCGCGCAGAGTCAGCAGTCCCGGATCTCCGGGTCCGGCACCGAGGAAGGTGACGTGCCCGTGTTCAGGACCGGCGGCAGGAAGGGCGGTGGGGCTCAATGTGCTCGCTCCCCCATCAGACCGGCCGCACCCTGGGCGAGCATCTCGGTGGCGAGTTCGCGACCGAGCGCCACTGCCGCGTCATGCGTCTGGGGCACGGGACCGGTGGTGGACAGCTGCACCGTACGCGTGCCGTCGGGGGTCCCGACGACGCCGCGCAGGCGCATTTCCTTGACAGTCTGCCCGTCGGCCAGAAGGCCGGCCAGCGCGCCTACAGGGGCGCTGCACCCGGCCTCCAGGGCGGCGAGCAGTGACCGCTCGGCGGTGACGGCGACCCGCGTGAACGGGTCGTCCAGCTCGCCGAGCGCCGCGATCAGGTCCGCGCGGTCCGCGGCACACTCGATCGCCAGGGCCCCCTGGCCGGGGGCGGGCAGAACCGTGTCGACCGACAGGAAGTCGGTCACCTCGTCGCTCCGGCCGATCCGGTTCAGTCCGGCGGCGGCCAGCACCACGGCGTCCAGCTCGCCGTTGCGGACGAAGCCGATGCGCGTGTCGACGTTGCCCCGGATCGGGACGGTCTCGATGTCCAGGCCGTGGGCCCGGGCGTACGCGTTCAGCTGCGCCATGCGGCGCGGGGAGCCGGTACCGACGCGCGCCCCGCGGGGCAGGTCGGTGAACTTCAGGTCGTCGCGCGCGACGATCACGTCCCGCGGGTCCTCCCGCACCGGTACGGCGGCCAGGACCAGCTCCTCGGGCTGCGTGGTCGGCAGGTCCTTCAGCGAATGAACCGCGAAGTCGACCTCGCCGCGCAGCAGCGCGTCCCGCAGCGCGGTGACGAACACACCGGTGCCGCCGATCTGCGTCAGGTGCTCGCGGGAGACATCGCCGTGCGTGGTGATCTCGACCAGTTCGACGGGCCGCCCGGTCACCCGGCGGACGGTCTCCGCCACCTGCCCGGACTGGGCCAGGGCGAGTTTGCTCCGCCGTGTGCCCAGCCGCAGTGCTCTGTCACTCATACCGGTCGGTCCTTGTCGTCTGTGCTGTCCCCGGCCCGGGAGACGGCGGCGACCGTCTCGGGGTCGAGGTCGAAGAGGGTGCGCAGCGCGTCCGCGTACCCGGCGCCGCCGGGCTCGGCCGCGAGCTGCTTGACCCGTACGGTCGGCGCGTGCAGCAGCTTGTCGACGACCCGGTGCACGGCCTGCCGGATCTCGCCGCGCTGGCGCTCGTCCAGGTCGGGCAGCCGGCCGTCGAGCCGCGCGATCTCACCGGCGACGACATCGGCGGCCATGGTGCGCAGCGCGACCACGGTCGGCGTGATGTGCGCCGCCCGCTGGGCCGCGCCGAAGGCCGCGACCTCGTCGGAGACGATACGCCGGACCAGGTCCACGTCGGCCGCCATCGGAGCGTCGGCGGAAGCTTCCGCCAGCGACTCGATGTCCACCAGCCGCACCCCGGCCAGCCGGTGCACGGCCGCGTCGATGTCCCGCGGCATGGCCAGGTCGAGCAGGAAGAAGAAGGGCGCCGGGCGCTCGGCCGGCGGCTCCGGCCTGCGCCGCTCCGGGATCCGGCCCACCGTCGCCGCGGTCGCGGCGAGCGCGGCGATCAGCTCGGCGTCCGCCTCGGGCGTACGACGCTCACGCCGGTCCAGTGCTCCGCCCGCGACCCAGGCCGCGTGCTGCTCCAGGGTCGCCGCGTCCATCCCGGCCACGGCGGCCTCGCCCAGCACGGAGAAACCGGACTGCGCGGCGGCCAGGTCCAGCGGGCAGTTCTCCTCGGCGCCGACGCCGGCGGCGGGCGACGCAGGGCCCTGCGGTACGGCCGTGGCAGCGCTGGTGTCGGCGACGGCCGGCTGCCCGGTGCGCCCCTCCACCGCCTGCGCGACCGCCTCCGCGGTGAGCACCAGGCCCGTCGCCCCGGTGCAGGAGACGACCACGTCGGCACGTGTCAGCTCGGCCGGCACCGCGTCCATCGGGACGGCACGGGCGGTCACGGCGTTGTCGTCGGCCTCGGCGAGGATCTGGACGAGCCGCTCGGCGCGCTCGAAGGTCCGGTTGGCGACGACGATCTCGGCGACCCCGGACCGCGCCAGCGTGGCAGCGGCCAGCGAGGACATCGATCCGGCGCCGATGACCAGCGCCTTCTTGCCCCGCGCCCAGGCCGGCACCGCGGTGCCGACGGCCAGCTGCTCCAGGCCGAAGGTGACCAGCGACTGCCCGGCCCGGTCGATGCCGGTCTCGGAGTGGGCGCGCTTGCCGACCCGCAGGGCCTGCTGGAAGAGGTCGTTCAGCAGCTTGCCGGCGGTGTGCAGTTCCTGCGCACGGGCCAGCGAGTCCTTGATCTGCCCGAGGATCTGCCCCTCGCCGACCACCATCGAGTCCAGGCCGCAGGCCACCGAGAAGAAGTGGTGGACGGCCCGGTCCTCGTAGTGCACGTACAGATAGGGCGTCAGCTCTTCCAGGCCGACCCCGCTGTGCCGGGCGAGCAGCGTGGACAGCTCGGCGACACCGGCGTGGAACTTGTCCACGTCGGCGTACAGCTCGATGCGGTTGCAGGTGGCGAGCACCGCGGCCTCGGTGGCGGGCTCGGCGGCGACCGTGTCGTGCAACAGCTTGACCTGGGCGTCCACGCTCAGCGCCGCCCGCTCCAGCACGCTGACCGGGGCGCTGCGGTGGCTCAGGCCTACGACGAGGAGACTCATGCCGGCATCACGGCGGGTACGTCCCCGTCCGGTCCCTGGTCGGCGGACGCGGCGCGCCGGGGGGCGGCGGGCGCCGAGCCCACGTCTCCGGCCGCGGTCTCCACCGCCGTGTCCTCCCCGGCCTTGCGCTGCTCGTGGAAGGCGAGGATCTGGAGTTCGATCGACAGGTCGACCTTGCGCACGTCGACGCCGTCCGGGACGGACAGCACGGTCGGCGCGAAGTTCAGGATGGAGGTGACCCCGGCGGCCACGAGGCGCTCGCAGACCTGCTGGGCGACGCCGGCCGGAGTGGCGATCACGCCGATGGAGACCCCGTTGTCCTTGATGATCTTCTCGAGGTCGTCGGTGTGCTGCACCGGGATGCCCGCGACCGGCTTGCCGGTGAGCGCCGGGTCGGCGTCGATCAGCGCGGCGACCCGGAAGCCACGGGAGGCGAAACCGCCGTAACCGGCGAGGGCGGCGCCGAGGTTACCGATACCGACGATGACAACCGGCCAGTCCTGGGTGAGGCCGAGTTCGCGGGAGATCTGGTAGACGAGATACTCCACGTCGTAGCCGACACCGCGGGTTCCGTACGAGCCCAGGTACGAGAAGTCCTTGCGCAGCTTGGCGGAGTTGACCCCCGCCGCCGCGGCCAGCTCCTCGGAGGAGACCGTGGGCACCGAGCGCTCCGACAGCGCGGTCAGGGCTCGGAGGTACAGCGGAAGCCGGGCGACGGTGGCCTCGGGAATCCCTCGGCTACGGGTCGCCGGTCGGTGTGTTCGGCCAGTTGCCACGGTGCTCCTGCGGGTAGAGCGGGGCTGTGGGCGGTCATACGTCCCCAGACCGCCCCGTCGACAGCAGGCTATGTCTTTGTGAACGCGTGCACAAAGATGGTGTCCGATTTGCCCCGCAGAAGTGACCGGGCTCACGCCCCTTTCACGCCTCTGGCGGGAACCGGCGCACACACACCGACGTTCCTTCATTACTGGGGGCAAAACTGCACACTCTCCTCATGAATCCCGCCCCCGAGCTCACATCGCCGTCGATCCTAAGCGACTTTCCCGGCCAGTTGGACTAGTCGGTCAGTTCCCGGCGCAGCCGCTCCTCGTTCACCCGCCAGAAGGTGTGCTGCTCCCCGTCGACCAGCACCACCGGGATCTGCTCCCAGTACCGGTCGTACAGCTCCGGGTCCTGACTGATGTCCCGGTACTCGACCGGCACGCCCAGTTCGCCGCAGACCTTCTCGATCACCGTCTGCGCGTCGTCGCACAGATGGCAGCCGGGCTTGCGGATGAGCGTGACGCGCCGCTCACGCGGCCCGGTCTTACGGCGAAAGAGGGGACTCATACCAGCCATTGTGACCCCGTCCCTCCGGGCCTCTTTCACGACGCGGTCGCGCAGAGTTCACAGCGCGCCAACCTCTCGACTCCGGAAGCACCGAACAAACTGGCTATGCTCACCGCATGGCCGCTCTCGGATGGCTCACCCCCCGTAGGCGCTCCGCCACGGCGCGGAGCGTTTTGGCAGGCGAGGCCGCGGCGGAGGCCGCCCGCAAGTCCTCGCAGGAGGCACAGGAGGCGCACGCCGCTGCGCAGCCCGCCCCGGAGGAACCCGAGTTCCCGGTGATGGGCGACGAGAAGGCGGCCGCCTTCTTCGACCTCGACAACACCGTGATGCAGGGCGCCGCGCTCTTCCACTTCGGCCGTGGCCTGTACAAGCGGAAGTTCTTCGAGACCCGCGACCTCGCCCGGTTCGCCTGGCAGCAGGCCTGGTTCCGGCTGGCCGGCGTCGAGGACCCCGAGCACATGCAGGACGCCCGGGACTCCGCCCTCTCCATCGTCAAGGGCCACCGCGTCGTCGAGCTCCAGACGATCGGCGAGGAGATCTACGACGAGTACATGGCCGACCGCATCTGGCCCGGCACCCGCGCCCTCGCCCAGGCCCACCTGGACGCGGGCCAGAAGGTCTGGCTGGTCACGGCGGCTCCGGTGGAGATCGCCACGGTCATCGCCCGCCGCCTGGGCCTGACCGGCGCCCTGGGCACCGTCGCCGAGTCGGTCGACGGCATCTACACGGGCAAGCTGGTCGGCGAACCCCTGCACGGCCCCGCCAAGGCGGAGGCGGTCCGCGCCCTGGCCGCCGCGGAGGGCCTGGACCTCTCCCGCTGCGCCGCCTACAGCGACAGCCACAACGACATCCCGATGCTCTCGCTGGTCGGCCACCCGTACGCCATCAACCCCGACGCCAAGCTCCGCAGGCACGCCCGTGAGCAGGACTGGCGGCTGCGCGACTACCGCACCGGCCGCAAGGCGGCCAAGGTCGGCATCCCGGCGGCGGCCGGCGTGGGCGCGGTGGCCGGCGGCACGGTGGCCGCCATCGCCCTGAGCCGCCGCCGCCGCTGACCGCCCCCGCACGGCACCCCTCCCCCACCCCGGCCGCCGCACGCGCCCGAATTATGCCGCGGCCATTTCAACACGCCCTGTACCTCGCCGAAACCGGCCAGATTACGGTCAACAACCGATCAAGCTACGGCACTTGATAGGGCGCCAATCGGTTAGAGATGCGACTCAATCGATGATTTGAGCAACTCGGTGTAGCAGTGCCTGCACGAAGCGTTATTCTCCTCAGACGCAAACCGGTACCCCTCCGTCGCTACGACGGGTGAAAGGTCCCGCACTGCACGTGATGGAAGCTCTGCCTCTGGGAGTCCCGTGTACCCACACGTCGGGGTTGACGCCTCGGGCCTGGCTACGCTGCGCGCAACGGTCGCAACGCTCAAAGAGACGCTGCGCGGCTTGGTCCCCACCGCGTACGCCGTCCCCGCCCTCGCCACCGCCGCGCCCCTCGGTCCGTGCTACGCACTGGCCGAGAGCAGCGCCGCCGTCGGCAGACGCGGGCGCTCCGCCGGTGCCGGCACCGGCAGCGGCAGCGGCGCCACCACCGCCCGCCGGCCGGCCGCCGACAGCGACAGCGCACGCATGATGGACCTGGTCGAACGGGCCCAGGCCGGCGAGGCCGAGGCCTTCGGCCGGCTCTACGACCAGTACAGCGACACGGTGTACCGGTACATCTACTACCGCGTCGGCGGCCGCGCCACCGCCGAGGACCTCACCAGCGAGACCTTTCTGCGCGCCCTGCGCAGGATCGGTACCTTCACCTGGCAGGGCCGCGACTTCGGCGCCTGGCTGGTGACGATCGCCCGCAACCTCGTCGCCGACCACTTCAAGTCCAGCCGGTTCCGGCTGGAGGTCACCACCGGCGAGATGCTCGACGCCAACGAGGTCGAGCGCTCCCCGGAGGACTCCGTCCTGGAGTCCCTGTCCAACGCCGCCCTGCTGGACGCCGTACGCCGGCTCAACCCCCAGCAGCAGGAGTGTGTGACCCTCCGCTTCCTCCAGGGCCTCTCGGTCGCCGAGACCGCCCGTGTCATGGGCAAGAACGAGGGCGCCATCAAGACCCTCCAGTACCGCGCGGTCCGCACCCTCGCCCGGCTCCTGCCGGACGACGCGCGCTGAGCGGTGACTCCGGGCGACCTTCAACTCACGGTCGGTGAAAGAGTGTTACCTTTCTGACCGGATCATCCGCCGTCCGTAACCCAAGTGCCGCGCCAGTCGTTGTGCGGGATACAGGCTCCCTGTGGTCACGTCCCTCAGGACCCCCCGGGGGGAGTCGACCGTCATGACGAGAGGAGGTGCCGCCAGTGATCGCGAACGTATCGGCGCACCGGCGGGCGAACGCCTTCGCCCAGGCCCTGGAGGAGCAGTCCGACCGGGACACGGCGGCCGAGCAGTCCGCAGCACCGGCGGGATCCCCGCCGACCCCCGAGGAACGGACCGAACAGGGCGAGCTGCTGGCCCTCGCGACGGGTCTCGGCGCGCTGCCCAAGCCCCAGCTCGACCCCGAGGTCAAGGTCGTCCAGCGGGCCCAGCTGGTGGCCGCGATGGAGGCCATGCTCCAGGAGGGAACCGCGGCGGCGGAAGCGTCGGTACCCGAACAGCGCTCCAGGAACCGGGGCGCGCACCGGGCGAGCCCGCTCGGCAAGCTCCGGCCCCGGTCACGGCTGACCAAGGGGCTCGCCGCCGGCGGCCTCAGCGTCGGCGTGGCCGCCGGGGCCTTCGGCGGGGTGGCCGCGGCCAGCTCCGAGGCCCTGCCCGGTGACTCGCTGTACGGCCTGAAGCGCGGCATCGAGGACTTCAAGCTCAACTACCTGACCGACGGCGCGGACCAGCAGGGCCAGGCCTATCTGGACCTCGCCTCGACCCGGCTCGGCGAGGCCCGCCGGCTCATGGAGCGCGGCCGGGGCGGCCACCTCGACCACGAGTCCATCGGCGAGATCCGCCGCACCCTGTCCGGCATGCAGCACGACGTGGCCGAGGGCCACCGCCTGCTGCACGCGGCCTATGAGGCCGACCCCGGCTCGCTCGGCCCGATCCAGGCGCTCTCCGCCTTCTCGCGGTCCCACCGCGAGGCCTGGACCGCGCTGAGCGACCGGCTTCCGGTCCAGCTGGGGGACGTCAAACAGCAGGTCTCGTCGGTCTTCGACGCCATAGACCAAGAGGTCGCCCCGCTCCAGTCGCTGCTGCCGCAGCCGCCCGCCCAGACCGGCGACGGCACCCGGCACCGCTCCGGCCCGGCGTCCCCGGGCGCCACCGGCCGCCACCGCGCGACCGCGCCCAGCTCCGCCGGCAGCACCCCCTCCGCCGGCGGACACACCAGCACCGGCACCCCGAGCGGCCCGGCGACCGGCACCGGCGGCGACGGCCTCCTCGGCGGCAACACGGGCGGCCTGCTGGACCCGCCCAGGACCGGCAGCGAGGGCAGCTCCCCGACCGCCGGCAAGTCCCCGACCACCGAGCCGGACGTCACCGTGCCCCCGCTCCTCCCCGGCCTGCTCCCCGGCCTGGGCATCGACAGCGAGGACACGACGAACTGACCCGCCGGTACGGCGACACGGTTACGGCGATGGGGGCGGCCCACCCGAGCGGCCCGCCCCCATCGCCGTGACCAGGGCTTAGAAGACACAGCTCAGAAGAACACCGACCGCCGCTGCACCAGCAGCTTGTACAGCGTGTGCTGGATCTGCTCCCGTACCTGGTCGGTCAGGTTGAACATCAGCATCGGATCCTCGGCCGCCTCCGCCGGATACCCCTCCGTGGGAATCGGCTCCCCGAACTGGATCGTCCACTTCGTCGGCAGCGGAATCATCCCGAGCGGCCCCAGCCACGGAAACGTCGGCGTCAGCGGAAAGTACGGGAACCCCAGCAGCCGCGCGAGCGTCTTCGCGTTGCCGACCATCGGGTAGATCTCCTCCGCCCCCACGATCGAGCACGGCACGATCGGCACACCCTGCCGCAGCGCGGTGGAGACGAACCCGCCCCGCCCGAACCGCTGCAACTTGTACCGCTCGCTGAACGGCTTCCCGATGCCCTTGAACCCCTCCGGCATCACCCCGACCAGCTCCCCCTGCGCCAGCAGCCGCTCGGCGTCCTCCGCGCAGGCCAGCGTGTGCCCCAGCTTGCGCGCCAGCTCGTTCACCACCGGCAGCACGAACACCAGGTCCGCCGCGAGCAGCCGCAGATGCCGCCCCGCCGGATGATGGTCGTGCACGGCGACCTGCATCATCAGCCCGTCCAGCGGCAGCGTCCCGGAGTGGTTGGCGACGATCAGCGCGCCGCCCTCCTTGGGGATGTTCTCGATCCCCTTCACCTCGACCCGGAAGTACGTGTCGTACAGCGGCCGCAGCAGCGACATCAGGACCTGGTCGGTCAGCTCGGCGTCGTACCCGAAGTCGTCGACCTCGTACTCGCCGGTCAGCCGGCGCCGCAGGAAGGACAGCCCGGCCGCCACCCGCCGCTCCAGGCCGGCCGCGGGCTCCTCGGCCCCCGGCTGCCCCGCCGGGCCCTGCTCAGGGCTCACAGGGCCGCCCTCCTGCGCCTGCGCCCGTCCGGGCAGCGGCTGGACCTCACCCATCTCCTCCGCCCCGCCGAGAGCCCCGCCGGCGGCCCCACGCCGGCTCCCCGCGCCCCGGCGCCGCCCCGGGCGCTGCCCCGCGCTGCCGCGGGACCGGTCGTCGTCGAACGGAATGACCTTGGCGTCCGCCATCGTTCCTGCGCTCCTCGGTTGGCGCTATTCGGCGCTGTGCGTCATGAGCCGGCCGCCGCCCTGCGCGGCCAGCGCGGCGATCCGGTCGACGGCCCCCGCCAGGGACTCCGGCGGCACCAGCCCCGGGCCCTGGGCGCGCGCGAAGTCCGCGAACGCCTCCGCCGTCGTGTAGCCGGGCGTGAAGCCCAGCGTGTCGCGCATCTGGACGGTGTCCACCACCCGTCCGTGGGTCAGCAACCGGATCTGCTCGGGTGAGAAGTCCGTCATACCCAGCGTACGGACCAGCGAGCCGGCCCAGGTGACGGCGGGCAGCAGCAGCGGCACGGTCGGCCGGCCCAGCCGCCGCGAGCACTGCGAGAGCAGCAGCACCCCGTCGCCCGCGATGTTGAACGTGCCGCTGTTGAGGGTGCCGCGGCGCGGCTCGTGCGAGGCGAGCCGCAGCACCTCGATGACGTCGTCCTCGTGCACGAACTGCAACCGCGGGTCGTAGCCGAACACGGTCGGCAGCACGGGCAGCGCGAAGTACGAGGCGAGGGGGGTGTCCGCGGCCGGTCCGAGGATGTTCGCGAACCGCAGCACGCACACCGCGACGTCCGGCCGCCGCCGGGCGAACCCGCGCACATATCCCTCGACCTCGACGGTGTCCTTGGCGAACCCGCCGCTCGGCAGCGACTTCGGCGGCGTCGTCTCGGTGAAGACGGCCGGGTCCCGTGGCGCGGAGCCGTACACATTGGTGCTGGACTTCACCACCAGCCGCTGGACCGCCGGCGACTTCTGGCAGGCGCCGAGCAGCTGCATGGTGCCGATGACGTTGGTCTCCTTGACCGTCGCCCGGCTGCCGCCGCCGAGCGCCGTGCCCGTCACATCGAGGTGGACGACGGTGTCCGCGCCGGTCTCGGCGACCACCCGGGCGATCGTCGGCTTCCGGATGTCGGCCTGGATGAACTCGGCTCCGCCCAGATCGTGCGCCGGCGGCACCGCGTCCACCGCGATCACCCGCTCGACCTCCGGGTCACGCTGGATCCGCCGGACGAACCGGCCGCCCAGCTGCCGGGCCACTCCGGTGACAAGCACGACCTTTCCCAAGATCAGCGCCTTCCTTCCCGCACTGTCCGCAATTGCCCGCACTGCCCGCGTTCCCCGTGTGCGGCCAACTTAGCGGCTCGGTGTTGCGCTGTGATGACCGCCCGACGCAGCAGGTGACGGAATTTCGCCGGACACGCGTGTGGCCCCCCACCGACAACGGTGGAGGGCCACAGCGGGACGCGCCTTCGCGGCGCGCGTACTACTTCTTGTTGCGACGCTGAACACGCGTGCGCTTCAGCAGCTTGCGGTGCTTCTTCTTGGCCATCCGCTTGCGCCGCTTCTTGATAACAGAGCCCACGACTACCCTCGCTCACTTCTCATCACTCGGTTGTTTGGGCGCCATGGGCCCACACGACCTACGAGGGGCTAGCCTACCCAACCGAGCGCCGAGGTCGTAATCGAGGGGTGCCCCGGGGTCACCGGGACGTCGCCGTCAGGCCGTCTCCACCCCCACATAGCTGTCACGGAGGTACTCGTGTACCGCTTGCTCCGGGACGCGGAAGGACCGCCCCACCCGGATCGCGGGCAGATGACCACTGTGCACCAGGCGGTACACGGTCATCTTCGACACTCGCATCACCGCGGCGACCTCCGCCACGGTCAGGAACACAACCTCGTTCAGAGGCCTCTCGCCAGCTGCCATGACACACCTGAACCTTCCGCACTCGACGGCCACCGGCTTCCCCTTCCGGTGACTCTTCGTCGTTGCGCGCTCACTCCCCAGACTAGGGGCGGGTGGTGCGAGTGGGGAAGAGGTGCACCCATCGGCGGCCTACTGTGACAGACAGGCTCGTTTGAGCACGTAGCGGGTGAGCGGGCGGTAGTGCGCGGAGCGCACGCCGTCATCAAGCGGAACGACGACGGACACGGACCCCTCGGCCTGCCCCACGAACGGCGCGGGATCATCCGTATCGGCCAGCCCGATCGCCTCGAACCCCAGCTGACCTGCGCCGCAGACCCAGCCATGGTCACCGACGACCAGCTCGGGCAGCGGCCCTCCGCTCTCCGCCGCGGCACCGAGCGCGACCCGAACCGGGAGCGGCGAGTGGCTGTGCACCCCCGGCTCACAACCGGGGCGCTCGGGCCCGGTTTCCCGCACCAAGCCGACCCCCCGGGCGTAGTCGAGCCGATACGTACGTAGACCGAACCGGGTCAATATGTCGACACAGCGACCCTGCGCCGGGGTGAGCACCTCACATCCCGCCGCCGAGAGCGCGTCCGCGAGACCGCCGTAGAACCCGAGCAGCCGCTGCGGATGCCCGGTCCCGAACAGCACCGGCGCACCCCTCCTGGCCACCTCCCCGATCCGCTCCGCGAAGGCGTCCAGCGCGGCCAGCGTCAGCTCCGGATCGATCACATCAAGGCCCGACGTGTGCCGCGGATCCGCCGAGACCCCGCACCTGTCGGCCATCAGGGCGAGCAACTCCGGCTGCCCCCAGGCCCACTCCGGGTCGATCCCGATCGTCACCCGCGGATCCCGGGCCGCGAACAACCGGTAACTCCGCAGACTGGCCTCGCGCGAGGTCCCCACCACCCCGGCCAGCCGCACGGCCACCAGATACGCACACAGCTCGGCGGACGACGACACGCCTGCGATGCTGACGCACCGGGCACCCGGATTCACCGCGAACGGCGAAAGAACCGCACGGTTGGCCTACAGCGGCAACGGTCCGAGGCAGCGGCACCGGCACCGGCTCAGGGCAGCAGCCCCCGCAGCGGGAACACCGCCCGCCGCGTCGCCAGCACTGCCTGGTCCAGGCGGTCGGCGGGGTCGTACCCCGCCTCCCACTCCGCGAACTCCACCGGCCACCGCCCGTCGGTCATCCGCTGCGGCCCCAACTGCCGGGTCCGCGCGAACACTTCCTGCCGCCATCCCTGCGGGATCACCGTCTCCGGAGCCACCGGCCGCCCCGCCGCGATCGCCACCAGATGCGTCCAGGACCGCGGTACGACGTCCACCACCGCGTAGCCGCCCCCGCCCAGCGCGACCCACTTCCCCCCGGCGTACTCGTGCGCCAGCTCGTGGCACGCCAGCTGCACCGCCCGCTGCGCGTCCAGCGACACCGCGAGATGCGCCAGCGGGTCCTCGAAGTGCGTGTCGGCCCCGTGCTGCGAGACGAGCACCTGCGGCCGGAACTCCGCCAGCAGCTCCGGCACCACCGCGTGGAAGGCCCGTACCCACCCCGCGTCCCCGATGCCGGCGGGCAGCGCCACGTTGACCGCGGCCCCCTCCGCCGCCCCGGCCCCGGTCTCCTGCGGCCACCCGGTCTGCGGGAACAGCGTCCGCGGATGCTCGTGCAAGGAGATCGTCAGGACCCGCGGGTCCTCCCAGAACGCGGCCTGCACCCCGTCCCCGTGATGCACGTCCACATCCACGTACGCGACCCGCTCGGCGCCCATCTCCAGCAGCCGGGCGACGGCGAGCGCCGCGTCGTTGTACACGCAGAACCCGGACGCGCCCCCCGGCATCGCGTGGTGCAGCCCGCCCGCGAAGTTCACCGCGTGGTCGGCGTCCCCCCGCCACACCGCCTCGGCCGCCCCGACCGACTGCCCGGCGATCAGCGCGGACACCTCGTGCATCCCGGCGAAGGCGGGATCGTCCTCGGTCCCCAGCCCGTACGACCCGTCCGCCCGCGCCGGATCGTCCGACACGGCCTTCACCGCGTCGATGTAGTCCTCCCGGTGCACCAGCCGCAGCGTCGACTCCCCGGCCGGCTTCGCCGCGACGACCGCCAGCTCCCGGTCGAGCCCGAAGGCACCCACCAGCTTCCGGGTCAGCTCCAGCCGGACCGGGTCCATCGGATGACCCGGGCCGAAGTCATAGCCCGTTACTGCCTCGTCCCACATCAGCTGTGCGCGGCCGCTCATGACCGCCACCGTATCGGCTTGGATGAACCACGAACGACCTGGCGTACACCACCGTGACCAGCACCAGCGCCATCGGCACCAGCATGGCCCCGCGATAGCTCCACGCATCGCCCAAGGCCCCCACCAACGGCGAACCCACGAGAAAACCCACGTAATTGAAGACGTTGAGCCGCGCCACGGCCGCGTCCGAAGCCCCCGGCCCGGCCAGCCGCCCCGCCGCCGCGAAGGTCTGCGGCACCAGCACACACAGGCCCAGCCCCAGCAGCGTGAACCCGAGCATCCCCACCCAGGCCCCGGGCGCCGAGGCCACCACCACGAACCCGCCGGCCGCCACCAGCGCCCCGAGCCGTACCACCGCCGCCGCCCCGAACCGCCGTACCCCCAGATCCCCGATGGACCGCCCCAGCAGCGTGGTCACCATGTACACGTTGTACGGCACGGTCGCCAGCTGCTCCGAACTGCCCAGCACGTCCTTCAGGTACTTCGCGCTCCAGTTCGAGACCGTGGAGTCCCCGATGTACGCGAAGGTCATCACCAGACACAGCGGCAGCAGCACCCGGAAGGCCACCGCCCGGCCCCCCGCCTCGCCCGGCCCCGACGCGTCCCCGGCCGCGCCCCCGTCGACATACCACCGGCTCCCCACCAGGGTCGCCGGCAACAGCACCAGCACCACCGGCAGATACGACACCCACAGCGCCAGCTGCCAGTGCGCCCCCGCCCACGCCAGCGAGGCCCCGAGGATCCCGCCCAGGCTGTACGCCGCGTGGAAGCTCAGCATGATGCTGCGCCCGTACGACCGCTGGAGGCTCACCCCGAGCATGTTCATCGAGGCGTCCAGCGCCCCCACGGCCAAACCGAACACCCCCAGCGCCACCGCGAGGACCGCCAGCCGCCCGCCCGCACCGACGCCGAGCAGCGCCAGCAGCACCACCGGCTGGGACCAGCGCAGCAGCCGGCTGGGCCGTATCCGCCGCACCAGCCGCTCCGTGGTCACACTGCCCGCACCGGCCAGGACGGGTACGGCGGCGAGAAAGGCCGGCAGCAGCGCGTCCGAGATGCCGTACCGGTCCTGGACGGCCGGGATGCGCGTCACGAGCAGGGCGAAGGCGACACCCTGGGCGAAGAAGCTGAACGCCAACGAGGCCCTACCGCGCCGCAGCACATCAGTCATGGCGGCGAGCGTAGGGCCCCGGGCTACCTGTGGGTAGATCCAGCCAAAGGTGAATTTCCCTCAGCTTCACCGTGCGACGGCGAGCGGCTCCTCGTGCCGCCGGCCGGCCCGGCCGGCCTCGACCTCGGCGGCGAGCAGCCGCTCCATCGGCTCGGCGGCGAGCCCGCCACCGACCACGAACGCGGCCGCGAGCGCCACCACCATGACGACCGTACCGAGCCACACCATGGTGTCCACCGGCACGGTGTAGGCGCCGACCACCCGCAGCACGCACTCCAGCAGCAGCGCCCCGCCCCACACCAGGGAGAACGCCCGCTCCTTGCGCAGGAAGACGGCCGAGCCGGCCACCGCACCGGACGCGAGCCGCGCCCAGGCGGCCTCCTTCTCGGCGTCGCCCTTGACCAGGAAGGGCTTCATCCCCGCCGTCATCATCGGCTTGCCGAGCGCCACGGACACCAGGATGCCGATCGCGACGGTGCTGCTGACCGCGCCGTCCTTGGCGAGCATCAGCCGCGGGTCGCCGGAGACGAAGCTGAGCACCAGGCCGACCACGTTCACGGCCAGGATGAGCAGCGCCAGCCCGTTGGCGGTCCGCTCCGTCACCAGGCCCCACACGGTCCGTGCCGCCGGCACCGCGCTGCTCCAGGCGAGCGCCGCGAAGGTGCTCAGACCGAAGGCGTCCTTGAATACGTAGTACGCGCCGAGCGGCACCGCCACATCGAGGATCAGCGGCTTGAAGTTGTCGAGCGGGCTGCGGCTGTGGTTCCCCGTGTTCTTCGTCATGCCCTCAGCTTCGCCGCCGGGCGGGGTCCCCCAGTAGAAACGAACGTCCGGACCCCGGCATGACAATTGTCAGCGCCCCCGCCATGGCTCAGGTCATATCAGCAGGTCAGCCAAGTCCCCCATGTCCGCGAAGAGTTCCTTCGCCCCGGCCAGCCGCTCCGCCGGTGTCATCGCGGTGAACCCGTACACGTCCATCCCGGCCGCCAGCGCCGCCTGCACGCCCAGCGGGGAGTCCTCCACGACCGCACACCGCTCGGGCGCGACCCCCATCTGCTCGGCCGCGTACAGGAAGAGATCGGGCGCCGGCTTTCCCCGTCCCACATCCTGCGAGCTGAAGATCCTGTCCTGCGCGAACCACCGGTCGAGCCCGGTCGTCCGGTGCCCGACCCGGATCCGCTCATGGCTCCCGGACGACCCCACGCAGTACGGCACTCCGACCCCGGTCAGCTTCTCCAGCACCCTCTCGACCCCTGGCACGGGCCTCAACTCCCGCTCGAAGGCGGCGAACACCCGGGCGTGGAAGACATCGTCGAACTCCTCGGGCAGCCGCCGCCCGGTCCGCTCCAGCACCAGGTCGTGGATCCGGTGCATGGCCGACCCCATGTAGTCCCGGATGGAGTCCTCGTACGACGTCGGGTGCCCCAGCTCGGTCAGATAGGCGGCCAGCAGCCGGTTGGAGATCGGCTCACTGTCGACGAGAACACCGTCGTTGTCGAAGATCACGAGGTCGTAGCGCATGACCACACCCTAAACGGCCCTGAAATGCAGAAAACCCCCGCACCAAAGGTGCGGGGGTTTTCCCAATAATTGTTCGGCGGTGTCCTACTCTCCCACAGGGTCCCCCCTGCAG
>NZ_JBVIJC010000034.1:32152-84284 GCF_055581605.1 Streptomyces sp. NPDC031418 | reverse complement strand
CGCCCGGTTACATTCCGAACCCGGAAGCTAAGCCTCACAGCGCCGATGGTACTGCAGGGGGGACCCTGTGGGAGAGTAGGACACCGCCGAACAATCATTGGGAAAACCCCCGCACCTTCGGTGCGGGGGTTTTCTGCATTTCAGGGCATTTTCTCCGCGACTCCCCGAAGGGAGGCGGCGAATCCGGAGCTGTTTCAGAGCCGGCCCGCCGCCTTGAGAGCCAGATAGGCATCCGCCAGCGCCGGAGCCAGGTCGGCCGGCGTCGCGTCCACCACCGTCACTGCGTGGCGACGGAGCTTTTCCGCCGTCCGCTGGCGCTCACTCTGTGCCCGGGCCGCGGCCGCCGCCTCGTACACCGCGTCGACGTCGCCCCGCCCCTTGGCCATACGGGCGATATGCGGATCGGCCACTGAGGCGAGCAGCACCGTGTGGCGCTGCGTGAGCTGTGGCAGGACCGGAAGCAGACCCTGTTCGACCGGCGCTGCGTCGAGCGTGGTGAACAGGACGACGAGCGAGCGGCGCGGTGCCGTACGCAGCGCTGTGGCGGTGAGGCCACGGGCGTCCGTCTCCACCAGCTCGGGCTCGAGCGTGGCCATCGCGTCGACCAGGGACGGCAGCAGATCTTTCGTGGAACGGCTCTGCACCGTGGCGCGTACCCGGCGGTCGTAGGCGAGAAGGCCCACGTGGTCGCCGGCCCGGGAGGCGAGCGCCGCGAGGAGCAGTGCCGCGTCCAGGGAGGCGTCGAGGCGTGGAACGTCGTCCACGCGGCCGGCCGAGGTGCGGCCGGTGTCGAGGACGAGAAGGATGTGGCGGTCGCGTTCCGGCCGCCAGGTGCGGACGGCGACCGTGGACTGCCGGGCGGTGGCTCGCCAGTCGATCGAGCGGGTGTCGTCTCCGGGGACGTACTCGCGCAGGCTGTCGAACTCCGTGCCCTCACCGCGTGTCAGAACGCTGGTCCGGCCGTCGAGTTCACGCAATCGGGCGAGTTTCGACGGCAGGTGCTTGCGGCTGGTGAACGGGGGCAGAACCCGTACAGACCAGGGCACTTTGTGGGCGCCCTGGCGGGAGAACAGACCGAGGGGACCGTAGGAGCGGATGGTGACGCGGTCGGCCTGACGGTCGCCGCGGCGGGTGGGGCGCAGCCGGGTCGTCACCCGTCGGCGTTCGCCGGGGGGCACGGTCAGCCGGTGGCGGGATGCCTCGACCTCGCTGCCGGGCTGCCAGCTGCTGGGCGGCCAGGCGTCCCGCAGCTGTGCTCGCAGGGGCCGGCGGGACGGGTTGGTGACCGTGAGGGTGACGTCGGCGGTGTCGCCGAGACGAGCGGAGGTGTCGCCGGAGCGGGTGAGGACGAGGTGTCGTACGGGGGCGGCGAGCGCGTAGTCGCAGGCGCAGGCGAGGGCCAGCGGGCCGTTGACGGCGAGGATGCCCGCCCAGCCGGGCTCCAGGAGGCCGACCGGGAGGGAACCGAGGGCCGCGAGCAGGGCGGCGCGTCCGGTGAGTGCCATCAGCGGGGGACCGGGACGTGCGAGAGGATCGCGTTGATGACGGAGTCCGCCGTCACGCCTTCCATTTCGGCCTCGGGCCGCAGCTGGACGCGGTGGCGCAGGGTGGGCAGGGCGAGGGCCTTGACGTCGTCGGGGATGACGTAGTCGCGGCCGGTCAGCCAGGCCCAGGCGCGGGCGGTGGCGAGGAGGGCGGTCGCGCCGCGCGGGGAGACGCCGAGGGTGAGGGACGGCGATTCGCGGGTGGCGCGGCAGATGTCGACGACGTAGGCGGTGATCTCGGGGGAGACGGTCGTCTTGGCGACCGCCGCACGGGCCGCTTCCAGGTCGGCGGGGCCGGCGACGGGGCGTACTCCGGCCGCCCGCAGGTCGCGGGGGTCGAAGCCGGAGGCGTGCCGGGTGAGGACGTCGATCTCGTCCTGCCGGGAGGGCAGAGGGACCGTCAGTTTGAGCAGGAAGCGGTCGAGTTGGGCTTCGGGGAGGGGGTAGGTGCCCTCGTACTCGACCGGGTTCTGGGTCGCGGCGACCAGGAACGGGTCGGGGAGCGGCCGTGGGGTGCCGTCGACCGTGACCTGGCGTTCCTCCATGGCTTCCAGGAGGGAGGACTGGGTCTTGGGCGGGGTGCGGTTGATCTCGTCCGCGAGGAGGAGGTTGGTGAAGACCGGCCCTTCCTGGAAGGAGAACTCGGCCGTGCGGGTGTCGTAGACGAGGGAGCCGGTGACGTCGCTCGGCATCAGGTCCGGGGTGAACTGGACACGCTTGGTGTCGAGTTCCAGCGCGGATGCGAGGGCGCGGACGAGCAACGTTTTGGCGACTCCGGGGACTCCTTCAAGTAGGACGTGTCCGCGGCAGAGGAGGGCGACGACGAGACCGGTGACGGCGGGGTCCTGGCCGACCACGGCTTTGGCGATCTCGGCGCGCAGGGCTTCCAGGGCGGCCCGGGCGGTGCCCGCGTCTCCGCTCTGCCCGGCGTTGTCAGTGGTCGGGTCCATCATGAACGGCGTACCTCTCTTTCGAGGGCGTCGAGTTGGTCGGTCAGTGCGATGAGGGCCGCGTCGTCGCCGGGCGGCGGTCCGAAGAGGAGGGAGTGCAGGGCCTGGCCGTCACCGGAGAGGTGGGCGGACAGGGCGGGGAGCAAGGCCTCGGGCGTGTGTGCCTGGGCGTGGGGGATGCCGACGAGCGGCGCGAGGCGACCGCGGGTGGCGGAGCGCAGTGCGGAGGCTGCCCGGTCGCGGGCGTTGGCCTGGCGGTAGAGGCGGGCGCGGCCTTCGGCGGTCTCGGAGGCGCGGATCGCGACGGGGAGTTTCTCGGGCACGAGCGGGCCGAAGCGGCGTGCGCGCCAGAAGGCGGCGAAGGCTGCGGCGATGAGGAGTTGCAGGGTCGCCCAGAGCCAGCCGGAGGGGAGCAGGTCGAAGAAGTCCTTCTGGTCGCCGGTGTCGGTGGCCGAGGCGTCGGACAGCGAGGGGAGGTACCAGACCAGATGGGGGCGGGAGCCGAGGAGTTGGAGGGCGAGCGAGGCGTTGCCCTGCTTGTCGAGGCGGTTGTTGAACAGGATGTCGGGCGCGCCGAGCACGACGGTGTCGCCGCTCCCGGAGGCCGCGGGGATGCGCAGCAGGGTGGCGAGGCGCTCGCTGGGGTAGCAGGAGTCGGCGTCGAGGTGGGTGGTGGTGTAGCGGACTCCGCCGGTTTCGGCGGTGCCTGCGCGCCGGGCCTCGGGCAGGGTGCAGCGCGGTGCAAGGGCGGTGTGGAGGCTGTTGGCGGGGTCCGCGGTGACCCCGGGGGCGAGCCGCTCGATGGACCAGCTGCCGGCCGCGACGAGCACGGTGCGCCCTCCGGAGGCCGCGGTGGTGCGGTGCAGCTGGGTCTGCTGACGGCGGGTCAGCAGGTCGGGGTCGGCGACCAGGAGAGTGGTGTCGGGTCCGGCGGCGGCGCGGGCGGCGCTGAGTGTGGTGACCACGCGGGTGGAGACGCCCCGCTCCGCGAGGAGTTGGGCGACGGCGTGGCTGCCGTAGGAGTCGACGGAGCGCGGGTCGAGTTCGCCGTGCCGGGTGGTGGAGCGTATGGCGGCCATGGCGATGGCGGCGGCCAGGATCAGGACCAGGGCGAGTGCGAGGCCGCGGGTGCGGGTCCACATCGCTTTGGCGGTGGGCGCGGTGGAGGTGGTCGGCGGTGCGGTCTGGACGGTCACTGGGCGGCCCCCCGGCCGGTGCTGTGGGCCGTGCTGGTGGCACTGTCGGTGAGGGCGGCCTGGGCGGTGCCGGCGGCGAGGTCGGGCTTGGTGCGTTCGAGGTCGCGGTCGAGTTCGGCGAGGTGGCGGTACGACTGCTCGTTCGTACTGCGTCCGCCGTATGTCACGTCGTCGAAGGTGCGGGCGGCGGCGCGCAGCCGGTCGGCGTGGCCGGGGAGCGGGCGGGCGGCCTCGGCGGCGGCTTCGTCGGCGGTGCGGCCGGGGCGGGCGTCGAGCAGGGCGCGTTCCTCCAGGGAGCGGACGATGGCCCGCATGCGTTCCTGGACGGCCTGGTTCCAGTGGCCCTGGGCCGCGTGCGCCTCGCTCGCGGCGCGATGTTCGGCGGCGCTGCGGGGGCGGTCGTCGAACAGGACGGAGGCGGAGACGGGCCGGCGGTGGGGGGTGCCCAGGCGCCACCACAGGGCGGCGAGGACGGCGACGACGAACGCGATCACGACGACCAGTCCGACGGTGCCTCCCGGGGTGGCCGAGGCGGCGTGGGCGAGCAGCCGGTCCAGCCATGCCCAGAACGCGTTCCAGGCGCGTTCGAGCAGGCCCGGGTCGTTCTGGTGGTACATCCGCTTGGACAGCTCGCGGCGGGCCGCCTCCCGCGCGGGGTCGCGCGGGATGGTGACGGGCGGCTCGTCTCCCGAGCCGCCGGCCGCCAGGACGGCCCGGCCCGCCGCACCGAGCAGGATGTGTACGGCCGTGGCGCCGGCGCCGGGCGGGACCGGCGTCGGCAGCACTCCCCCCGTGAGGCTCACCGCATCAGCTCCCCGGGACGGTGCCGGGTGCGCCGCCGCCGTAGCCCTGGACACCAGCGGCGCGGGCCAGTTCGAGGTCGAGGGCCTCGCGGCGGATGCGCAGGTCGATGTAGAGGAGCACGGTGACGCCGGCGTTGATCGGCAGGGTGAGCATGGCGCCGATCATCGAGCCGATGCCGCTGATGATCAGGAAGGTCCAGCCGATGTGTCCGGTGGTGGTGCCGAGCAGCCCGCTGATGCCGCCGCCGCCCACGGCCGCCCCGAGGAAGACGAAGGGCAGCCCGACGAGCGCCGAGACGATGCTGGCGATGAGTCCGGCGAGCAGCTGGATGCCGAGGACGCGCCACCAGGAGCCGCGGACGAGCTTCGCCGAGCGCGCCATCGACTTCAGGATGCCCTGGCGTTCGAGCATCAGGGCGGGGGAGGCCAGGCAGAAGCGGATCATCAGCCAGAGCAGCACGGCGGACGCGGCGAGCAGGCCCAGGACGAGCAGGGCGCCGCCACCGCCGATGCTGCCGGCGGCCAGCACGAGGATGCCGGGCAGGGTGCAGACGAGGAAGACGCCGATGGCGATGAGGCCGAGCAGGATCAGCAGGCCGAACAGCCGCAGCAGCTGGGGGCGGGCGTCGCGCCAGGCCTCGCCGGCGCTGACCGGTTTGCCGAGGACGGCCCGGCTGGTGACGGTGGTCAGCATGGCGGTGGCGATGATCGTGCCGACGACGGTGATCAGGCTGATGACGCCGGAGCTGATGAAGGCGTCCCGCATGACGCGGAAGACGTCGCCGGGGGTGCTGTCGGGCTTGATGGCCTGGGGGCCGAGGGCGCTGTTCAGGACCAGGCCCTGGACCAGCACCGTGCCGGTGCGGGCGATGAGCGCGACGGTGAGGGAGATTCCGAGGACCGTGCGCCAGTAGGTGCGCATGGTCGACACGGCGCCGTCGAGGATCTCGCCGACTCCGAGCGGGCGCAGCGGGATCACTCCGGGCTTGGCCGCGGGCGGGGGGCCGCCCCAGCCGCCGCCCCAGGCTCCATGGCCGCCGGGGGTGCCGTACCCCCCGCCGTAGCCGCCGGGGCCTCCGCCGTATCCGCCGGGGCCGGTGCCGCCGGGGCCGCCGCCCCAGCCGGGGCCGGGAGGCGGGGGCGGTGGGGCCTGTCCCGGGCCGGGGGCGCCGGTGGGCGCGGACCACTGGCCGGCCGGCGGCTGGTCCTTGGACCACTTCACGCCTGGGCCCTGCGGGTGTGCGCCCGGCTGCGGCGCGGGCTCGGCGGGGCCGGGACGGTCGGCGGGCTCGGCAGGGCCGGGCGCGCCGGGTTCCCGCCCCTCGGACGACGGGGCGGATCCGGGCGAGGCCCAGCCCGGAGTGTCTGTCATCGAAGCTCCTTCTCGGTGCCCGTCCGCGGTCGCGGTGGCAGGTTGGCAGCCATCGTGCCATGGGGTGGTGATCTAGGGACCGGCCGCGGTAGGGGCCGGATGCCTTCCATGGTGCGCCGTATCCGGGGAAGACTGACCGCATGGCTGATCAGCAGGCGCGAACCGGTGGGGACAACAAGCCGAGCGAGATACCGGCGATCCGATGGGAGGAACCACCCGAGGGGCCGGTCGTGGTCCTTCTCGACCAGACGCGGCTCCCGGCGGAAGAGGTCGAGCTGGTGTGCACGGATGCGTCGGCCCTGGTGGAGGCGATCCGTTCGCTGGCGGTGCGCGGTGCGCCGCTGCTCGGGATCGCGGGGGCGTACGGCGTCGCGCTCGCCGCCGCGCGCGGCTTCGACGTGGCCGAGGCGGGCACGGCGCTCGAGAGTGCACGGCCGACCGCGGTGAACCTGTCCGTCGGCGTGCGCCGGGCCCAGGCCGCGCACCAGGCCGAGCTGGTCCGCAGCGGTGATCCCACGGCGGCGGCCGCGGCGGCGCTGGCCGCGGCGCAGGAGCTGCACCGGCAGGACGCGGAGGCCAGTGCCCGGATGGGCGCCCACGGTCTGGCGCTGCTGGACGAGCTGCTGTCGGGCGGCGGGCACCGGATCCTCACCCACTGCAACACGGGGCGGCTGGTGTCCGGCGGGGAGGGCACGGCCTTCGCGGTGGCGCTCGCGGCGCATCGGCAGGGGCGGCTGCGGCGGCTGTGGGTGGATGAGACGCGTCCCCTGCTGCAGGGGGCTCGGCTGACGGCGTACGAGGCGGCCGGCAGCGGTATGGCGTACACCCTGCTCACCGACAACGCGGCGGGTTCGCTGTTCGCGGCGGGGGAGGTGGACGCGGTGCTGGTCGGGGCGGACCGGATCGCGGCCGACGGGTCGGTGGCGAACAAGGTGGGGAGCTATCCGCTCGCCGTGCTCGCGCGCTATCACCATGTGCCGTTCATCGTGGTGGCGCCGCTGACGACGGTCGACCTGGAGACCCCCGACGGGGCGTCCATCGAGGTCGAGCAGCGGGCCGGTTTCGAGGTGACGGAGCTGGTGGCGCCGCAGGTGCCGGTGACGGGGGCGGGCAGCGGGGTGCCGGTGGCGCCGCTGGGGACCCAGGCGTACAACCCGGCGTTCGATGTGACGCCGCCCGAGCTGGTGACGGCCATCGTCACGGAGGCGGGGGTCGTCTCGCCGGTGACGGCCGGGGCCCTGGCGGAGCTGTGCGCGGCGGGCTCCAGGAGGGCGCCGGTGGGCTGACGCGGCGGTGGCGGCGGTGCCGGTCCCGCGGTGTGCGCGGCCGCCGTGGGGCCGGGTGGGAGGGGCGGGGCAGACAGTGACGGTTCCCTACGACTATCGTCACGGGCCAGTGACCTCGCTCACCAGCGCCTCTGTCACTGTTACGAGAATGGGATGATGTCGTTTATGAAGGGACGAGTCCTTGTCGTCGACGACGACACCGCACTGGCCGAGATGCTCGGGATCGTGCTGCGTGGTGAGGGTTTTGAGCCGTCTTTCGTAGCCGACGGCGACAAGGCGCTGGCTGCTTTCCGTGAGACCAAGCCCGACCTGGTGCTGCTCGACCTGATGCTGCCGGGCCGGGACGGTATCGAGGTCTGCCGGCTGATCCGCGCCGAGTCCGGCGTGCCGATCGTGATGCTCACGGCCAAGAGCGACACCGTGGATGTGGTCGTGGGCCTGGAGTCCGGTGCCGACGACTACATCGTCAAGCCGTTCAAGCCGAAGGAGCTGGTGGCGCGGATCCGGGCGCGGCTGCGCAGGTCCGAGGAGCCGGCGCCGGAGCAGCTCACCATCGGGGACCTGGTCATCGATGTGGCCGGGCACTCGGTGAAGCGGGACGGGCAGTCGATCGCGCTGACCCCGCTGGAGTTCGACCTGCTGGTGGCGCTCGCGCGCAAGCCGTGGCAGGTGTTCACGCGTGAGGTGCTGCTGGAGCAGGTGTGGGGCTACCGGCATGCCGCCGACACCCGCCTGGTGAACGTTCATGTGCAGCGGCTGCGGTCCAAGGTCGAGAGGGACCCGGAGCGGCCGGAGATCGTGGTGACCGTCCGTGGTGTCGGTTACAAGGCCGGACCGAGCTGACATGTCCGGGGACAGTGCCGCTTCGGCCCCCGGCAGGTCCGGGGCCCGTCCGGGGCGGCCTGTCGGCCCGGCGGCGGTGGTTGCGCGTTTCAGGCGTCTCTTCGAGGGCGGACTGCTCCAGGGCGGGTTCCAGGGCAGCCCGGTCCTGCGGCTCTTCCTGCGCTGGGTGCACCGACCGCTGCTGCCGGTGATGCGGCTGTGGCGGCGCAACATCCAGCTCAGGGTCGTGGCGACGACGCTGCTGATGTCGCTGGGTGTCGTACTGCTGCTCGGCTTCGTGGTGATCGGGCAGGTGCGCAACGGCCTGCTGGACGCCAAGGTGAAGGCCTCGCAGAGCCAGGCCACGGGCGGGTTCGCGGTGGCCCGGCAGAAGGCCGACGAGGCGGCCGGCGGAACCGCGGCCGGCACGGCCGCGGGGACCGCCACGGGTGACGACACCCCCAGCACGGACGGGCGGCAGTCGCAGAGCGTCATTCCGTGGATGAGCGACCTCGTGGACTCGCTGTCCAGCGGCGGCGCCGGTGCCTTCGACGTGGTGACGCTGCCCGTCGGCGACGACAGCGGTGGCGGGCGCAGCCCGCGCGGTTCGGGTTACGTCAACCCGACCTCCAGCATTCCCGCCGCCCTGCGCGAGCGGGTCAACAACGGCATGACGGCCGCGCAGAGCTACACCCGGATCATCTACTCCAACGGCAAGGAGTCGCAGCCGGCGCTGGTCATCGGCAAGCAGGTCAACGACCCGAACGGGCGCCCGTACGAGCTGTACTACCTCTTCCCGCTCACGCAGGAGGAGAAGTCCCTGAGCCTGGTCAAGGGGACCCTCGCGACGGCCGGGCTGTTCGTCGTCGTCCTGCTGGGCGCGATCGCCTGGCTGGTGGTGCGGCAGGTCGTGACGCCGGTGCGGATGGCGGCCGGGATCGCGGAGCGGCTGTCCGCCGGGCGGCTCCAGGAACGGATGAAGGTCACCGGCGAGGACGACATCGCGCGCCTGGGCGAGGCCTTCAACAAGATGGCGCAGAACCTCCAGGTGAAGATCAACCAGCTGGAGGACCTGTCGCGGATGCAGCGCCGGTTCGTCTCCGACGTCTCGCACGAGCTGCGGACGCCGCTGACGACCGTGCGGATGGCGGCCGATGTCATCCACGAGGCACGGGAGGACTTCGACCCGGTGACCGCGCGGTCCGCGGAGCTGCTCGCCGACCAGCTGGACCGCTTCGAGTCGCTGCTCGCGGACCTGCTGGAGATCAGCCGGTTCGACGCGGGCGCGGCGGCCCTGGAGGCCGAGCCGATCGACCTCAGGGAGGTCGTCCGGCGGGTGGTCAGCGGCGCCGAGCCGCTCGCAGAGCGCAAGGGCACCCGGATACGCGTGCTCGGGGATCAGCAGCCCGTCGTCGCCGAGGCCGACGCCCGGCGCGTGGAGCGCGTGCTGCGCAACCTGGTCGTGAACGCCGTCGAGCACGGCGAGGGCAAGGACGTTGTCGTCAAGCTGGCCGCCGCCGGTGGCGCGGTCGCCGTCGCGGTGCGCGACTACGGCGTAGGGCTCAAGCCGGGCGAGGCGACCCGGGTGTTCAGCCGCTTCTGGCGGGCGGATCCGGCACGCGCGCGTACCACCGGTGGCACGGGCCTCGGGCTGTCGATCGCCCTGGAGGACGCCCGGCTGCACGGCGGCTGGCTCCAGGCCTGGGGCGAGCCGGGCGGAGGCTCGCAGTTCCGGCTGACCCTGCCCAGGACGGCGGACGAGCCGCTGCGGGGCTCTCCGATACCGCTGGAGCCCAAGGACTCGCGCCGTAACCGCGGCATCGACGACTCCGGTGCGCGCCGGGGCGGGGAGGAGAAGCGGGCGACGGTTCCGGTGCAGCAGGGGTGCGCTCAGGGCCCCGCGCTGCCGCCGCGCTCCTCGATCGCGCCGCGGCTGGCGGCCGGCACCCCCGCCGTGGACCCGACCGCGATGCCCGCTCAGGGCAATGGCACGCGCGTGGTGCCCCGGCCCGCCGGTGGCGTCCGGCGCCCGGAGGAGCGGCGTGCCGACGGGCCGGCCGACGACGGTGCCCGTGCGGCCGGGCCGGAGGCGGCCCGGGCCGAGGACTCGACCGAGCCAGGGGAGGCATTTCGTGGGCGCTGACCGCGAGGGGGGCGCCCGGCGGAAGCCGTGGCGCGCGGTGGCGTACGCCGCCCTGGGGGGCGTACTGCTGGCCGGATGCGCCTCGATGCCCGACAGCGGGGATCTGCGGGACGTGGAGTCCACGCCGCAGCAGGACACCGGCGTCCGCGTGTTCGCCATGCCGCCCGCCGACGGCGCCGGCCCCGGGGAGATCATGCAGGGCTTCCTGGAGGCCCTGACCAGCGATGATCCGTCGTACGACACGGCCCGCAAGTACCTGACGGACGCCGCGGCGCGCACCTGGCGGCCGGAGCGCTCGACCACGGTGCTCGCGAACGGCCCGAGCATCGAGACCGAGTGCCGCCCGGACGACCGGCAGGACGCGGGCAGCGAGACCTGTGTGCTGGCCGGCAGCAAGGTCGCCACCGTCGACGCGCGGCAGGCGTACCAGCCCGCCGGCGGTTCGTACCGCAAGTTCCTGCACTTGGCGAAGGACGCCAAGACCGGGCAGTGGCGCATCGACCGGCTGCCGGACGGCGTCGTCATGGGCAAGTCGGACTTCCAGCGCAACTACACGCCGGTCGACAAGTACTACTTCGCCTCCGACACGGTGGTCGGGGCGACCGGGGAGCCGGTGGCCGTCGCCGACCCGGTGTTCGTGCGCAGCAAGGTGGACCCGATGACGCAGATGGTCCGCTCGCTGCTCCGCGGGCCCACCAGCTGGCTGCGTCCGGTGGTCAGGTCCAGCTTCCCGACCGGTACGGCGTTGCAGAAGGACGTGTCGGGACTGACGCCGGACGACCAGAACAGGCTGACGGTGCCGCTGAACCTCAAGGCGTCCCGGATCGGCACGGCCAAGTGCACCGAGATGGCGACCCAGATCCTGTTCACCCTGCGGAACCTCACGCCGACCCTGGAGTCCGTCGAACTCGACGGGGCCGACGGCCGGCGGATGTGCGACCTGTCCGAGGAGCGCGCCGAGGCCGCCGCCTGGCACGGTTCCAGCAAGCGCCCCGAGTATCTGTACTACCTCGACGGCAGACACCGGCTGGTGCGGATGCCGACCGGGAGCACGGGCACGGTCGAACCGGCCGCGGTGCCGGGACCGTTCGGCGTGGGCGACGTCAAGGGGCTCCAGTCGGTGGCCGTGTCGCGGGACGAGCACAGCGCGGCCGGCATCGCGGGCGACGGCAGGTCGCTGTACGTGACCTCGCTGGCGTCGGGCGGTTCGCTCGGGGACGCGGTGGTGACCAGCAACGGCGCGGACCCGGCCGACCGGCTGACCACCCCGAGCTGGGACGCCCGCGGCGATCTGTGGGTCGCCGACCGCGATCCGCAGCGCAAGCGGCTGCTGGTCGTGCCGCAGGGGGCCACCAAGGCGGAGGAGGTCGCCGTCCCGGATCTGTCCGGTGCGATCAGGGACGCCCGGGTGGCCGCGGACGGGGCCCGGATCGCCCTGGTCGTGGCGAGGGGCGACAAGCAGTACCTGCTCATCGGCCGTATCCAGCGGGACGACGGGACCGGGCAGGGCACCTCGGTGGTCGAACTGCGCTCGGCCGCTCCCGACCTGGAGCAGGTCAGCGCGATGACCTGGGCGGGCGACAGCAGGCTGCTGGTCGTCGGCCGGGAGTCGGGCGGAGTGCAGCAGATGCGGTACGTCCAGGTGGACGGCTCCACGCTGGACGGGCCGGCGCCCGGTGCGCTCACCGGCGTCAAGGCGGTCGCCGCGTCCGAGGACGACCGGGTGCCGCTGGTGGCCTACTCGGAGGACGGCATCGTCCGGCTGCCCTCGGGTGCGCAGTGGCAGAAGGTGGACAAGGACGGGACGGCGCCGGTCTATCCGGGCTGACGGCGGTCGGTCGGGGGCACTGCATGTCCCCGCCCGTCCCCGTGCATCCCCGCCCGTCCCCCGTGCGAGTGAGGGACGGCCTCGGGGACGCCGAGTTGTCCACAGGGCGTTGTCCACAGGGGTGGCGGGCCGGCTCGGGCCTCGGCACAGTGGTGGGCATGCGGAGGTGGTGGCAGGACCTCACCGACCTGGTGCTGCCGACCGACTGCGCGGGGTGCGGCGCACCTCGTACGGTCCTGTGCGCGCGGTGCCGGACCGCACTGCACGGGAGCGTGCCGCGGCGGGTGCGGCCGGAGCCGGAGCCGGCCTGGCTGCCGGTGGTGCACGCGGCGGCGCCGTACGCGGCGGACGTGCGGGCGGCTCTGCTCGCTCACAAGGAGCGGGGCGCGCTGGCGCTCGTGGGAGCGCTGGGCACGGCGCTGGCGGGCGCCGTGCGGGCAGGGCTCGGCGGCGGGGTGCCGGATGCCCGTCCGGTGCTGCTCGTCCCCGTCCCCTCCGCCCGGCGGGCCGTGCGGGCGCGGGGGCACGATCCGGTACGCCGGATGGCGCTGGCGGCCGCGGGGGAGCTGCGGCGCGGTGGTACACCGGCGCGGGTGGTCGGCGTGCTGCGCCAGCGGCGCGCCGTGGCGGACCAGGCGGAGCTGGACGCCCGGCGGCGTCTGGAGAACCTGGCGGGGGCGCTGGAGGTGACGGCGGGCGGTGCCCGGCTCCTCGCCGCGGGCCGGGTGGTGCTCGTCGACGACCTGATCACGACCGGTGCCACGCTCGCCGAGGCGGCCCGTGCCGTGCGCGAGGCGCTCGGCCGGTCCGGCGTCATTCCGCCCGGTGAGGGCGGTACGGGGGGGAACTCGGGGGGAAGTGGGATGAACACGGTCGTGTACGCCGCCGTAACTCGGGAAGGAAGGGGGGAACGACGGATCGGCGTCCGGACGGAGCGAGGTAAGTGGGTGCAGGCTGCACCGGAAAAGGCGGTGGTGAACGCCCTCCGGACGGATCTCCGTGCGGCGGTGATCGCCGCTCCTCGGGATTCTTTCGAAATAAACAGGAACTGACCGTGGACCTGCATCGTTGCAGGTAGTGAGAGGGGCAATTCACCTGAACGGAGGTACGTAGCGGTAGAGGGTGACGACATCCGTCCGGGCGAGATATGTTCGGTTGTGAGGAAAGGCGCAGGCCACACCTCGCATATCGGAATGCCGTGCTGCGGGCTTTCCGCAATCACCCGCACCGGTGGGGTGCAGATCTCGCCCCTGGGGGAGGAGGAGGTGTAAGTCACCGAGTCCGAGGCCCGGTGCTCACCGGGCCTGGTGCAAAAGGGAGATGCTCCGCCGAGCGGCGGAGCGATCCGGGAACGGAGTTCTGCGTGGACATCGTCGTCAAAGGCCGCAAGACCGAGGTGCCCGAGCGGTTCCGCAAGCACGTGGCCGAGAAGCTGAAGCTGGAGAAGATCCAGAGGCTCGATGCCAAGGTGATCAGCCTCGACGTCGAGGTGTCCAAAGAGCCCAACCCCCGTCAGGCCGACCGCTGTGACCGAGTGGAGATCACGCTCCGCTCCCGCGGCCCGGTGATCAGGGCGGAGGCAGCGGCCAGCGATCCGTACGCGGCACTCGATCTGGCGGCGGAGAAGCTGGACGCCCGGCTGCGCAAGCAGCACGACAAGCGCTTCTCGCGACGCGGCGCGCAGCGGATCTCGGCGGCCGAGGTCCCCGACCACGTCCCCGGCGCGGCCACCCTCAACGGCAATGGCCTGCCCGCCCATGACGAGGAGACCGAGGGGGTGCCGACCAAGAAGATCGGCTCGCTCGAGGTCACCGGTGAGGGCCCGCTCGTCGTGCGCGAGAAGACCCACGTCGCCGCCCCGATGAGCCTCGACCAGGCGCTCTACGAGATGGAACTGGTCGGCCACGACTTCTATCTGTTCGTCGACTCCGAGACCAAGCAGCCGAGCGTCGTCTACCGGCGCCACGCCTACGACTACGGCGTGATCCACCTGAACACGGACGAGATGGTCGCCGAGGCGCAGGCCCCGGCGGCGGGGGGCACGCTGGGCGGCTGATCCGCCCGGCCGACGCCGATCCGGTGCCCCTGGAGCGCGTGTGCGCCCCCAGGGGCACCGGTGTGCGACCACTTCGCGCCCGGCATGTCACCTCCGTGTCGCCCGGGCATGGAATCATGGCCGCACGGCCCAACGGGTGGGCCACTGCCTTGGATTGGCGATGGCACAGAACCACAGGCCACAGCCTTCAGGGGGAGGAACGATGGCGGACACCTTCGGACCGATGCGGGACGAGGACGCCGACGACGATGTCATCGGCATGGGCTCCGATGCGGGCTCCGTACGCAAGGAGCCGATCAGAGTCCTGGTCGTGGACGACCACGCCCTCTTCCGGCGCGGCCTGGAGATCGTGCTCGCCGCCGAGGAGGACATCCAGGTCGTCGGCGAGGCGGGCGACGGGGCCGAGGCCGTCGACAAGGCCGCCGATCTGCTGCCCGACATCGTGCTGATGGACGTCCGCATGCCCAAGCGCGGCGGGATCGAGGCCTGCACCTCCATCAAGGAGGTCGCCCCCAGCGCGAAGATCATCATGCTGACGATCAGCGACGAGGAGGCCGACCTCTACGACGCGATCAAGGCCGGAGCGACCGGATATCTCCTCAAGGAGATCTCGACCGACGAGGTGGCGACCGCGATTCGCGCGGTGGCCGACGGACAGTCGCAGATCAGCCCGTCGATGGCGTCGAAACTGCTCACCGAGTTCAAGTCGATGATCCAGCGCACCGACGAGCGGCGGCTGGTCCCGGCGCCCCGGCTGACGGACCGTGAGCTGGAGGTGCTCAAGCTCGTCGCCACCGGGATGAACAACCGGGACATCGCCAAGGAGCTGTTCATCTCCGAGAACACCGTGAAGAACCACGTCCGCAACATCCTGGAGAAGCTTCAGCTGCACTCCAGGATGGAGGCCGTGGTCTACGCGATGCGGGAGAAGATCCTGGAGATCCGGTAGTCCGGTTTCTCAGCCGAGGGCGCGGGCCAGTTCCCGGGTCAGCGGGGCGCGCAGCGCGGGGTCGCCGACCAGTTCGACCCGGACGTCCGTGCAGTTCACCCAGCTCGCCGCCTCGACCAGGGCCTGGGCGACCGCCGGGACCGCCTTCGCGTTCTCCAGGGTGACCTGTTTCGCCACCAGCGTGCTGCCCTCGCGGGCCGGGTCGACACGCCCGACCAGCCGGCCGCCCGCCAGCACCGGCATCGCGAAGTAGCCGTGCACCCGCTTCTGCCGGGGGACGTACGCCTCCAGGCGATGGGTGAAGCCGAAGATCCGCTCCGTCCGCGCCCGCTCCCAGATCAGTGAGTCGAACGGTGACAGCAGGGTGGTGCGGTGGCGGCCGCGCGGCGGGGTCGCCAGCGCCGCGGGATCCGCCCACGCCGGACGCCCCCAGCCCTCCACCTCCACCGGGACCAGACCCGAGTCGGCGATCACCGCGTCCACCTGCTCGCCCTTGAGCCGGTGATAGTCGGCGATGTCCGCGCGGGTGCCGACGCCGAGGGACTCACCGGCCAGCCGGACCAGACGGCGCAGGCACTCGGCGTCGTCCAGCCCGTCGTGCAGCAGCGACTGCGGGACCGCGCGCTCGGCGAGGTCGTACACCCGCTTCCAGCCGCGCCGCTCCACGCACACCACCTCGCCGTACATCAGCGCGCGCTCCACGGCGACCTTGGTGCCGGACCAGTCCCACCACTCGCTGGTCCTCTTGGCGCCGCCCAGCTCCGTCGCGGTGAGCGGGCCCTCGGCGCGCAGCTGCTCGATGACCTGGTCGTAGGCGCCGTCGGGCAGCGCGTGGTGCCAGTGCGGGCGGGAGCGGTACGCGCGGCGGCGGAAGGCGAAGTACGGCCACTCCTCGATGGGCAGCAGGCAGGCCGCGTGCGACCAGTACTCGAAGGCGTGCGTGTCCTTCCAGTACGCGGCCTCGACCGTCTTGCGGCCGACCGCTCCCAGGCGGGCGTACGGCACGAGTTCATGGGAGCGGGCGAGGACGGAGATGGTGTCGAGCTGCACCGCGCCGAGATGGCGCAGCACCCCGCGGACACCGGCCCGCCGGTCGGGCGCGCCGAGGAAGCCCTGGGCCCGCAGGGCGATACGGCGGGCGTCGTCCGCGGTGAGCGTGATGGTCGGGCGCGGAAGGGTCGTCATGTGCCGGACGATAGAGGGAGCCACTGACAATCCCGCGTGAGCTGCTGTTTCACCGCTCGCGCGCGGGCAGGTACGGCGCGGTGGAAGGCAGGCCCAGGTCCGAGGGGAGCAGGGAACCGACCCAGCAGTCCCGGCGTACGCCCTTGTTGTTGACGGCCGAGCGCAGGATGCCCTCGATGGTGAAACCGGCCCGTTCGGCCACCGCGCGGGAGGCGGTGTTGCCGACCTCGGCGCGCCACTCCACACGGTCGACGCCCACCTCGGTGAAGATCCACCGGCAGGCGGTGAGCGCGGCCTCGGTGGTGTAGCCGCGGCCGCGGTGCTCCTTGGCGGCCCAGAAACCGATCTCGGCCGTGCCCAGGGTGCGCATGGTGAGGGCGAGCATGCCGGTCAGGTCGCCGCCGGGCAGGAAGACGCCGAAGGTGAACATCGAGCCCTGCGACCAGCCGTCGGGAACCAGCTGCTCGGTGAAGCTCAGGGCGTGTTCCGGCAGGTAGGGCGACGGGACCGTGGTCCAGCGCTGGATGTCCGGGTCCTGTACGGCCGCGAAGACGGCGTCGGTGTCGGCCGGGCCGACGGTGCGCAGGCGCAGCCGGTCCGTGGTGAGCGTGACGGGTTCCATCGGCCGATTCTGCGCGACCCACCCGCGCGCGGGCCATTCGATTCAGCGATCCGTGAGCACGTGATCACATTTCGCACAATTCCTCGCGCCGATGCGGCACTATCCGGATGCGCCGTCCGTTGTCCTGGGTGAAGCAGCCGTCGGGCGCCAGGCCTCCCGGCACGGCGCGGTCCTCGCATACGATGGCCGTTGCTCAGTACGTCACATGGAAAACCGACCGTCCCAGGCCCGACCGGCAAGGAGACCAGCCCCCGTGTCCGTCCTCTCGAAGATCATGCGTGCAGGCGAAGGCAAGATCCTGCGCAAGCTGCACCGCATCGCGGACCAGGTCAACTCCATCGAAGAGGACTTCGTGAACCTCTCCGACGCCGAGCTGCGGGCCCTCACCGAGGAGTACAAGCAGCGCTACGCCGACGGTGAGAGCCTTGACGACCTGCTCCCCGAGGCGTTCGCCACGGTCCGTGAGGCGGCCAAGCGCGTCCTCGGCCAGCGCCATTACGACGTGCAGCTGATGGGCGGCGCCGCGCTCCACCTGGGGTACGTGGCCGAGATGAAGACCGGTGAGGGCAAGACCCTCGTCGGCACGCTGCCCGCGTATCTGAACGCCCTGTCCGGCGACGGCGTCCACCTCATCACGGTCAACGACTACCTGGCCGAGCGCGACTCCGAGATGATGGGCCGCGTCCACAAGTTCCTGGGCCTGAGCGTCGGCTGCATTCTCGCCAACATGACGCCGGCCCAGCGCCGCGAGCAGTACGCGTGCGACATCACCTACGGCACGAACAACGAGTTCGGCTTCGACTACCTGCGCGACAACATGGCGTGGTCGAAGGACGAGCTGGTGCAGCGCGGCCACAACTTCGCCATTGTCGACGAGGTCGACTCCATCCTCATCGACGAGGCCCGTACGCCGCTGATCATCTCCGGCCCGGCCGACCAGGCCACCAAGTGGTACGGCGACTTCGCCAAGCTGGTCACGCGGCTGAAGAAGGGCGAGGCGGGCAACCCGCTCAAGGGCATCGAGGAGACCGGCGACTACGACGTCGACGAGAAGAAGCGCACGGTCGCCATCCACGAGTCCGGTGTCAGCAAGGTCGAGGACTGGCTGGGCATCGACAACCTCTACGAGTCGGTGAACACGCCGCTGGTGGGTTACCTGAACAACGCCATCAAGGCCAAGGAACTCTTCAAGAAGGACAAGGACTACGTCGTCATCGACGGCGAGGTCATGATCGTCGACGAGCACACCGGCCGTATCCTCGCCGGCCGCCGCTACAACGAGGGCATGCACCAGGCGATCGAGGCGAAGGAAGGGGTGGACATCAAGGACGAGAACCAGACCCTCGCCACGATCACCCTCCAGAACTTCTTCCGCCTCTACTCCAAGCTCTCCGGCATGACCGGTACGGCGATGACCGAGGCCGCCGAGTTCCACCAGATCTACAAGCTCGGCGTGGTCCCCATCCCGACCAACCGGCCGATGGTCCGCCTGGACCAGTCGGACCTGATCTACCGCACCGAGGTCGCCAAGTTCGAGGCGGTCGTCGACGACATCGCGGAGAAGCACGAGAAGGGCCAGCCGATCCTCGTCGGCACCACCTCCGTCGAGAAGTCGGAGTACCTCTCGCAGCAGCTCAGCAAGCGCGGCATCCAGCACGAGGTGCTGAACGCCAAGCACCACGAGCGCGAGGCGTCGATCGTCGCCCAGGCCGGTCGCAAGGGCGCGGTCACCGTGGCCACCAACATGGCCGGCCGTGGTACGGACATCAAGCTCGGCGGCAACCCCGAGGACCTCGCCGAGGCGGAGCTGCGCCAGCGCGGCCTCGACCCCGAGGAGCACATCGAGGAGTGGGCCGCGGCGCTGCCGGCCGCGCTGGAGCGGGCCGAGGCGGCCGTCAAGGCCGAGAAGGAAGAGGTCGAGAGCCTCGGCGGCCTCTACGTCCTCGGCACCGAGCGGCACGAGTCGCGGCGCATCGACAACCAGCTGCGCGGTCGCTCCGGCCGTCAGGGCGACCCGGGCGAGTCCCGCTTCTACCTGTCCCTCGGCGACGACCTGATGCGCCTGTTCAAGGCCCAGATGGTCGAGCGCGTGATGTCCATGGCGAACGTGCCGGACGACGTGCCGATCGAGAACAAGATGGTCACCCGCGCGATCGCGTCCGCGCAGTCGCAGGTCGAGCAGCAGAACTTCGAGACGCGTAAGAACGTCCTGAAGTACGACGAGGTCCTCAACCGGCAGCGCGAGGTCATCTACGGCGAGCGGCGCCGCGTCCTGGAGGGCGAGGACCTGCACGAGCAGGTGCAGCACTTCATGGACGACACGATCGACGCCTACGTCCAGGCCGAGACCGCCGAGGGCTTCCCGGAGGACTGGGACCTCGACCGGCTGTGGGGTGCCTTCAAGCAGCTGTACCCGGTGAAGGTCACCATCGAGGAGCTGGAGGAGGCCGCCGGTGACCGCGCCGGCCTGACCGCCGAGTTCATCTCCGAGTCCATCAAGGACGACATCCACGAGCAGTACGAGGCGCGCGAGGCGCAGCTCGGCTCCGAGATCATGCGTGAGCTGGAGCGGCGGGTCGTGCTGTCGGTCCTCGACCGCAAGTGGCGTGAGCACCTCTACGAGATGGACTACCTCCAGGAGGGCATCGGCCTGCGCGCGATGGCCCAGAAGGACCCGCTGATCGAGTACCAGCGCGAGGGCTTCGACATGTTCACCGCGATGATGGACGGCATCAAGGAGGAGTCCGTCGGCTACCTGTTCAACCTGGAGGTCCAGGTCGAGCAGCAGGTCGAGGAGGTGCCGGTCGAGGAGGCCGAGCCGGTCGGTGAGGGCGTCCAGGACACGGTGCCGGCGCAGGCCGGTGCCCGCCCGGAGATCCGCGCCAAGGGCCTCGATGTGCCCCAGCGGCGTGATCTGCACTTCTCGGCGCCGACGGTGGACGGCGAGGGCGGCATCGTGGAGCGGGACCTGGAGGAGGACGAGCCGGTGCGCTCCGAGGCCGACGGCCTCACCCGCGCCGAGCGGCGCAAGCAGGCCAAGGGCGGGCGTCGCCGTAAGAAGTAGCGGCATCGTGCGGCTCCTCGAGAGCTGAGAGTCGGGCAGGGCCGGGTTCCTTCGGGAATCCGGCCCGCTTGCGTTCCGCGCCGGGGGCACGGGGGTCAGTCGGTCTCGCCCCGGGACGCGTCGGGGTCAGCCGTCCGAGCGCGGGCGCGACCCGGGGTCAGTCGGTCTCGCGCCGGTCTCGCGCCGGGGTCAGCCGTCCGAGCGCGGGCGCGACCCGGGGCCGGCCGTCTCCACCGCCGTACAGCGCCAGCGGAGGTCGGCGCCCAGTTCGAGGCGGAAGGCCAGGGCGCGCAGCTGGTCGCCGGCGGAGATCCGGGCGAAGGCCTCGATGGCGCCCTCGGCGGCGACGTAGTAGCCGATGTCGTGGACGACGGGGCGTGTGCCGCGGGCGCGCAGCGGGCCGCGTGCGGCGAGCCGGGCCAGGTCGTCGTAGGCGCGGCCCGCGGTGTGGCGGAGCATCCAGTGCACGGGCCGCTGGCCGCTCAGCACGGCCAGCAGGCGGTCGGCGAAGAGGTCGGTGGGGCGAGGGCGGGGACGCGGCCGCGGTACGGCCGGCAGCGGGGGCGTGACGGCCGTCTGGGGCGCCGTGCGGGGCGTCCCGGGGAGAGGCGTCCCGCGGGCCGGTTCGGCTGTCTGAGGCGCCGTACGGGTCCGTTCGGCTGCCTCGGCCGCCGTGTGCGGTGGCTGGGGGCGGGTGGTCCTGCTCGGCGTCCGGGGTGGGGCGCCGCCGGGGCGGCGCGTGTCGTGGCGGGTCGGCGGGCGGTGGCGCGGGCGGGGCTGGGGCCGGCTCATGTCGTTGCCGACGCGGCTCGTGCCCTTGATCGTGCGGCTCATGACCTTGTTCATGGGGATCCCCGTCCGCCGGGCCCGGATCTACCGGGCGGTAACTCGCTGGTGGGGATCTTGTACGGGCCGGGGAAACCGGGTGACAAGGGTGGCGGGGGCGGAGCGGAAGGGGCGGACGAATTCACTCATCCAGGCGACGGAGGGCGGTGCGGAGCCCAGGGGGAAGCGGGCGGAGGGGGTGAGTTGGGCGTGACCGGGTGGACGCCGGCCGGGGCCCGGGCAGGGGCTCGAAAGGGGACAGCCGCACGTATCCTGAAGGCCCTCCGGGAGCTGCGCCCGCCGCTCTCCCCGAGACCTCCAGCGGAGCCTTTGACCAGGAAAGAGCGGCCAGCATGCGCGTCTACGTCCCCCTGACCCTCCCCGGTCTCGCCACGGCGCACCAGACGGGGGAGCTGGGGAGCGGCCCCTTCGTCGCGTACGCCGTCACCCCCGCGCTGCGTGAGTGGTACGTCTCCGACGACATCGAGGAGCTGGAGTACGCGGCGCTCAGCCGCGCCGCGCTGGCCTCCCTGCGGCAGCTCGCCGCCGATCCGGACGCGGAGCGGCGCCGGGTCGTGGTCGCCGTGGATGTGCCCGAGGGCGCGGCGAGCGTCGACCCCGACCGGGGGCTGGACCCGTCCGCGCTGGGCGAGGTGACCGTGCGGGTGACGGTGCCGCTGGCCAAGGCGGCGGCGGTCCATGTCGACGCCGACGACGCCCGGGCGGATGTGGCCGCGGCGGCGGAGGCGCTCCAGGCGGCGGACGGCGGGGACGACGACGCCCAGTTCGTCGTGGACGGCGCCGACGACCACGAGCTGCTGTGGTACGCCACGCAGGAGATCCCCCAGCTGGTCGGGCGCGCCTGACCCGTCCCCTCCCGCGTCCCGGCCGACCTGCGGTCATGCGGTCGGCCGGGGGCGTTGTCAGTGGCGGCCGGTACGGTTTTCGCATGGGGAACGCAAGGGCGCACATCGTCTGGGACTGGAACGGCACGCTGTTCCACGACAACGACGCGATCATCGGGGCGACGAACGCGGCCTTCGCGGAGCTGGGGCTCGCGCCGATCACGCTGGAGCAGTACCGGTCGCTGTACTGCGTGCCGGTGCCGAGGTTCTACGAGCGGCTGCTCGGCCGGCTGCCGACCGACGCCGAGTGGGAGCTAATGGACGGGGTCTTCCACCGGCACTACGCCGAGCACCGCATACGGTGCGGACTGACCGAGGGGGCGGCGGAGCTGCTGGCGGAGTGGCGGTCCGCGGGGCACAGCCAGTCGCTGCTGAGCATGTACGGGCACGAGGAACTGGTGCCCCTGGTGCGGGGGTTCGGGATCGAGGCGCACTTCATACGCGTCGACGGGCGGACCGGGCCCTCCGGGGGCAGCAAGGCCGAGCACATGGTGCGCCACCTCGAGGCGCTGGGCGAGGTGGTGGAGCCCGCGCGGACCGTCGTGATCGGCGATGCGGCGGACGACGCGCTCGCGGCTCGGCGGGTGGGGGCCGGTGCGGTGCTCTACAGCGGGGGCTCGCACAGCCGGGACAGCCTCGAGGAGGCCGGGGCGCCGGTCGTGGACACCTTGGCGGAGGCGGTCGAGGTGGCGCTGCGCATAGCGGCCTAGCCGACTCCGCCGGCGGTGCAGCCCCCCGGCGCATCCGCGACCAGCGGCGGTCTCAGTCGGCCGGCGCGGTCTTCCTGAGGACCTTCAGGAACTCCCGCATCCACGCCGGATGGTCCGGCCAGGCCCGCGCCGAGACCAGAGGACCGTCGACCACCGTCTCGGTGTCCTGGAAGCGCGCTCCGGCCGCCTGCATGTCGCATTCCAGCGCGGGGTACGCCGTGACCCGGCGGCCGCGCAGGCCGTCGATCGCGGCGGTGAGCAGCGGACCGTGGCAGATCTGGGCGACGGGCCGGTCGGAGTCGAGGAAGGCCTTGACGATATTGCGCAGTCCGGGGTCGTTGCGCAGATACTCCGGGGCACGGCCGCCGGGGATGACCAGGGCGACATAGGCGTCCGGGTCGACCTCCCCGAAGGCGAGGTCGGCGGGCCAGGTGTAGCCGGGCTTCTCGGTGTAGGTGTCGTAGCCGGGCTCGAAGTCATGGACGACGAAACGGAGGGTCTTGCGGGTGGGGGCCGCGATGTGGACCTCGTATCCTTCCTCGCGCAGGCGCTGGTAGGGGTAGAGGACTTCGAGGGACTCCGCTGCGTCGCCGGTGGCGATGAGGATCTTCGGGGCCATGTCGGATGTCAGCTCCTTGGGGCAGGACCGGTCTGGGCAGGACCGGTTACGTCACCTGTGCCCACCGGGGCGCTGTGCAGAACGTCAAAGTTCACCCCCCGGTTTTGTACACATACGGCTCATGACGGGCCCGGGGTAAGTGGCGATAGCCTTGTGGCGTGATCAGCGCGATAGTTCGCGGGGACGACGCCGTCCCTGCCCTGCGCCCGGGTTGCACGGAGCACCTCCGTGACCGGGCGGCGGTCGCTGGTCTTCGCGGGCGGGACGGGAGCGCGGACGCTCCCCGGACGCCGAGGACGACCCCGGACACGACGGTGCCGAGGGCAGCGTCAGCCACCACGGGTGCGCCCAGAATGGCCGAATACCCCCCGCTCATCTCACCTCGCGGCATAGCGTCTGAACGGACCGGAGATCCCGGGTCGTGGCGTTGTACCGGAGGGGAAGAGACCGTTTTTCCTTCTACGTCACGCAACGGCGCGCGACAGGAGCCAGAGGACAATGCAGACCAAGCTGGACGAAGCCAAGGCCGAGCTGCTCGAGAGGGCTGCCCGGGTAGCTGAGAACAGCCCGGTCGGGGGGCACCTACCGACCGGGACGACGGACGAGGGCACCCCGGACACCCCGGGCGTCTCCGCCGTCACCGACAGCGAATCAGTCCTCGCGTTCCTCCAGCGCTACTACCTGCACACCGCGCCGGAAGACCTGGCCGGCCGCGACCCGGTCGACGTGTTCGGCGCCGCGGTGTCGCACTACCGTCTCGCGGAGAACCGCCCGCAGGGCACCGCGAACGTGCGCGTGCACACCCCGACCGTGGAGGAGAACGGCTGGACGTGCAGCCACACGGTGGTGGAGGTCGTCACCGACGACATGCCGTTCCTGGTCGACTCCGTCACCAATGAGCTGACCCGGCAGGGGCGCGGCATCCATGTCGTCATCCACCCGCAGTTCGTCGTCCGGCGCGATCTGACCGGCAAGCTCCTCGAGGTGCTGCCGACGCCGCCCACCGGCGAGCTGCCGCACGACGCGCACGTCGAGTCCTGGATCCATGTCGAGATCGACCGGGAGACCGACCGCGCCGATCTGAAGCAGATCTCCGCCGACCTGCTGCGCGTCCTGTCCGACGTGCGCGAGGCCGTCGAGGACTGGGAGAAGATGCGGGACGCGGCGGCCCGGCTCGCCGACGGCCTGGAGAGCGAGCCGCTCCCCGCCGACCTGCCCGCACCGGAGGCCGAGGAGGCCCGCGAGCTGCTGCGCTGGCTCGCCACCGACCACTTCACCTTCCTCGGCTACCGCGAGTACCAGCTGCGGGACGACGACACGCTCGCCGCCGTGCCCGGCACCGGGCTCGGCATCCTGCGCTCCGACCCGCACCACGCCGAGGACGACCAGCACCCGGTCAGCCCCTCCTTCGAGCGGCTGCCGGCCGACGCCCGCGCCAAGGCCCGCGAGCACAAGCTGCTCGTGCTGACCAAGGCGAACAGCCGGGCCACCGTGCACCGGCCGTCGTACCTGGACTACATCGGCGTCAAGAAGTTCGACGCGGACGGGAACGTCGTCGGCGAGCGGCGCTTCCTCGGTCTGTTCTCCTCCGCCGCCTACACCGAGTCGGTGCGCCGGGTCCCGGTGATCCGCCGCAAGGTGGACGAGGTGCTGGAGCTGGCCGGGTTCTCGCCCAACAGCCACGACGGCCGCGACCTGCTCCAGATCCTGGAGACCTACCCGCGCGACGAGCTGTTCCAGACCCCGGCCGGCGAGCTCCAGGCCATCGTGACCAGCGTGCTCTACCTCCAGGAGCGGCGCCGGCTGCGCCTCTACCTGCGCCAGGACGAGTACGGCCGCTACTACTCGGCGCTCGTCTACCTCCCGCGCGACCGCTACACCACCGGCGTCCGGCTCAGGATCATCGACATCCTGAAGGAGGAGCTGGGCGGTGTCAGCGTCGACTTCACCGCCTGGAACACCGAGTCGATCCTGTCCCGGCTGCACTTCGTCGTCCGCGTCCCCCCGGGCACCGAGCTGCCCGAGCTGTCGGACGCCGACAAGGAGCGGATCGAGGCCCGGCTGGTCGAGGCCGCCCGGTCCTGGGCCGACGCGTTCGCCGAGGCGCTCACCGCGGAGCTGGGCGAGGAGCGCGCGGCCGAGGTGCTGCGCAGCTACAACAACGCCTTCCCCGAGGGCTACAAGGCCGACCACACCCCGCGCGCGGCGGTCGCCGACCTCGTCCACCTGGAGCAGCTGAGCGAGGACAAGATCTTCTCGCTGAGCCTGTACGAGCCGGTCGGGGCCGCGCCGGAGGAGCGCCGCTTCAAGATCTACCAGAAGGGCGGCTCGGTCTCCCTCTCCAAGGTGCTGCCGGTCCTCAGCCGGCTCGGCGTCGAGGTCACCGACGAGCGGCCGTACGAACTGCGCTGCGCGGACCGTACGACCGCCTGGATCTACGACTTCGGTCTGCGCATGCCCAAGGCGCTGGGCCACGGCGGCGAGTACCTCGGCGACGACGCCCGTGAGCGCTTCCAGGAGGCGTTCGCCGCGACCTGGACCGGCCAGGCGGAGAACGACGGCTTCAACGCGCTGGTGCTGAGCGCCGGACTGAGCTGGCGGCAGGCGATGGTGCTGCGCGCCTACGCGAAGTACCTGCGGCAGGCCGGTTCGACCTTCTCGCAGGACTACATGGAGGACACCCTCCGCAACAACGTGCACACCACCCGGCTGCTGGTGTCGCTGTTCGAGGCGCGGATGTCCCCGGACCGGCAGAAGGCCGGGCTCGAGCTGATCGACGCGCTGCTCGAAGAGGTCGACGCGGCCCTCGACCAGGTGGCCTCGCTGGACGAGGACCGGATCCTGCGGTCCTTCCTGACCGTCATCAAGGCGACCCTGCGCACCAACTTCTTCCAGGAGGCGGAGGGCGGCAAGCCGCACGCGTACGTCTCCATGAAGTTCGACCCGCAGGCCATCCCGGACCTGCCCGCGCCGCGCCCGGCGTACGAGATCTGGGTGTACTCGCCGCGCGTCGAGGGTGTGCACCTGCGCTTCGGCAAGGTCGCGCGCGGAGGCCTGCGCTGGTCCGACCGGCGCGAGGACTTCCGCACCGAGATCCTCGGCCTGGTCAAGGCGCAGATGGTGAAGAACACCGTCATCGTGCCGGTGGGCGCCAAGGGCGGCTTCGTCGCCAAGCAGCTGCCGGACCCGGGCGTGGACCGGGACGCGTGGCTGGCCGAGGGCATCGCCAGCTACAAGACGTTCATCTCGGCGCTGCTCGACATCACCGACAACATGGTGGCCGGCGAGGTCGTGCCCCCGCAGGACGTCGTCCGGCACGACGGCGACGACACCTACCTGGTCGTCGCGGCCGACAAGGGCACCGCGACCTTCTCGGACATCGCCAACGGCGTCGCCGAGAAGTACAACTTCTGGCTCGGTGACGCCTTCGCCTCCGGCGGCAGCGCGGGCTACGACCACAAGGGCATGGGCATCACCGCGCGCGGCGCCTGGGAGTCCGTCAAGCGGCACTTCCGCGAGCTGGGCGTGGACACGCAGAGCGAGGACTTCACGGTCGTCGGCATCGGTGACATGTCCGGTGACGTGTTCGGCAACGGCATGCTGCTCTCCGAGCACATCCGCCTGGTCGCCGCCTTCGACCACCGGCACATCTTCATCGACCCGAACCCGGACGCGGCCACCTCCTACGCCGAGCGCCGCCGCCTGTTCGAGCTGCCCCGCTCCAGCTGGGCCGACTACAACACCGAGCTGCTGTCGGCGGGCGGCGGGATCTTCCCGCGCAGCGCCAAGTCGATCCAGCTCAACGCCCACATCCGCGAGGCCCTCGGGATCCCCGACAAGGTCACCAAGATGACCCCGGCCGACCTGATGAAGGCCATCCTCCAGGCCCCGGTGGACCTGCTGTGGAACGGCGGCATCGGCACGTACGTGAAGTCGTCCGCCGAGACCCACGCCGACGTCGGCGACAAGGCCAACGACGCCATCCGCGTCGACGGCAAGGACCTGCGAGTCAAGGTCGTCGGCGAGGGCGGCAACCTGGGCCTGACCCAGCTCGGCCGGATCGAGTTCGCCATGAGCGGCGGCAAGATCAACACCGACGCCATCGACAACAGCGCCGGCGTGGACACCTCCGACCACGAGGTGAACATCAAGATCCTGCTGAACGGCCTGGTCGCGGACGGCGACATGACCGTCAAGCAGCGCAACAAGCTGCTCGCCGAGATGACCGACGAGGTCGGCGCGCTGGTCCTGCGCAACAACTACGCACAGAACACCGCGCTCGCCAACGCGCTCTTCCAGGCCAAGGACATGCTCCACGCCCAGCAGCGCTTCCTGCGCCACCTGGTGCGCGAGGGCCATCTGGACCGGGCGCTGGAGTTCCTGCCGGCCGACCGGCAGATCCGCGAGCGGCTCGCCCAGGGGCACGGCCTGACCGGGCCGGAGACGGCCGTCGTGCTGGCGTACACGAAGATCACGGTCGCCGAGGAGCTGCTGCACACCTCGCTGCCGGACGACCCGTACCTGCGCAGCCTGCTGCACGCGTACTTCCCGACGGCGCTGCGCGAGCGCTTCGCCGAGGCGGTCGACAACCACCCGCTGCGCCGTGAGATCACCACGACCGTGCTGGTCAACGACACGGTCAACACGGGCGGTACGACGTATCTGCACCGGATGCGCGAGGAGACCGGAGCCTCGCTGGAGGAGATCGTCCGCGCCCAGACCGCGGCCCGTGCGATCTTCTCCTCGGCACCGGTGTGGGACGCGGTCGAGGCGCTGGACAACCGGGTCGACGCGGCCGTGCAGACCCGCATCCGGCTGCACTCGCGCCGCCTGGTCGAGCGCGGCACGCGCTGGCTGCTCAACAACCGGCCGCAGCCGCTCCAGCTCGCCGAGACCGTCGAGTTCTTCGCGGAGCGGGTCGAGCGGGTCTGGCAGGAGCTGCCGAAGCTGCTGCGCGGCGCGGACCTGGAGTGGTACCAGCACGTGTACGACGAGCTGTCCTCGGCCGGGGTCCCGGACGAGCTGGCCACCCGTGTGGCCGGGTTCTCCTCCGCCTTCCCGACGCTCGACATCGTGTCGGTCGCCGACCGCATGGGCAAGGAGCCGCTGGACGTCGCCGAGGTGTACTACGACCTCGCCGACCGGCTCAGCATCACCCAGCTGATGGACCGCATCATCGAGCTGCCGCGCAACGACCGCTGGCAGTCCATGGCCCGCGCCTCCATCCGCGAGGACCTGTACGCGGCGCACGCGGCGCTCACCGCGGACGTCCTCGCGGTGGGCAACGGCACCTCGACGCCGGAGCAGCGGTTCAAGGCATGGGAGCAGAAGAACGCGCCCATTCTGAGCCGGGCGCGCACCACCCTGGAGGAGATCCGCGGCTCGGACTCCTTCGACCTCGCCAACCTGTCGGTGGCGATGCGTACGATGCGGACGCTGCTGCGCACGCACTCGTAGCCGTACGAGACTCGTAGTCGACCTCGTAGTCGACCTCGTCGTCGTACGAGACGGAGAACGCCCCGGGCTGACGGGACATCGGCCCGGGGCGTTCCGTTTCTTGCGAAGCCTTAGCCAAAAATGATCGGTGAATTTACCGTTTCCTGCTCATCGGTGCCTTTCGGATAGGGTCTGCCGTGTGACTGTGAACCTCACCGAGATCCGCCCGGTCGCGCCCCCCGCGCCGGCACCGGCCCGGCCCGTCACGCGTGTCGTGCTGGAGGTCGTGAAATTCGGGATTGTCGGCGGCAGCGGTGTCCTCGTCAATTTCCTGATCTTCAACCTGCTGCTGCACGGGCTGGGTTGGCAGGCGATGACCGCCACGGTCCTGGCCAGCGTTATCGCGATGGCGACGAATTACCTGGGCTTCCGCTATTTCACCTATCGCGACCGGTCCTCGCGCAGCCGCAGCCAGATCGTCTTGTTCTTCGTCTTCAGCGGGCTGGGCGTGCTGATGGAGATCGGCCTGTTCTGGGTCGGCTACCACGGCTTCGGTCTGCACAGCGTGGCCGGGTCGAACCTGGCGAAGGCGCTGTCGATCGTGCTCGCCTCCGCATTCCGTTTCGTCGTCTACCGCACGTGGGTGTTCCAGCAGGATGCGCGCCGCGCCGTCTGAGCTCGAAGAACAGGTGATCCGCCGCGTGCCGTCCGACGGCACCGCGCGGGCGGGCCGCGTGCTGCCGCAGACGGCCGCGGCGCTCGTGCTGCTGCTGATGCTGGCGGTGATCGTCCGCCTGCCGTGGATGGGCGACCTCGGCATGCACGCGGCCACCATCCAGCGCCTCCGGCACGACCTGCTGCATCCCGGCAACCCGCTGGTCGACGCGGACACGCCGAGCCCGTACTACTCGCCGTGGATGCTGGTGCTGGGCGCGGTCGCCAAGGCGACCGGGCTGTCGGTGTTCGTGGTGCTCCGGCTCGGCGCGCTCACCGGGCTCGGGCTGCTGGTCACGGGCGTGTGGCGGTACGTCCGCACCTACACCGCCCATCGCGCGGCCCCGGCCCTGGCCCTGCTCAGCCTGGTCTTCCTCTGGGGCCCGGCCGTCCTCAACTGGAGCGGCTTCGTCGGGCTGAACTCGCTCGCGCTGACCGTGTCGTACCCGAGTGTTCTCGCGCTCGGCCTCGCCTTCCACTTCTGGGCGTGGCTGACCCGGGCGGTGCGGGCGGAGCCGGTGTGGGGCTGGGGCAGGTGGTCGGGGCTCGGCCTGTTCTGGGCGCTGATCCTGCTCTGCCACCAGTTCACCGGGGTGGTGGCGACGATCGGCGCGCTGGCCACGGTGATCGCCGCGCGCCCGGGCCGCGAGGTCTGGCTGCGCCTCGGCGCCGGGCTGGCCCTCGGGGCGCTGCTGCTGTGGCTCTGGCCGTACTACGACTTCTTCGCGCTGTTCTCCGCGGGCGCGGACCTGGAGGCCATCCACAAGCCGCTGTACACGCACCTGGCCGAGCGGTTCGGGCTGGTGCTGCTGGGGGTGGCCGCGCTGGCCCTGCGGCTGCGCCGGGACCGCTGGGACCCGCTGGTGCTGTTCTTCGCCCTCGGCGCGCTGGTGTTCGTGGCGGGCGGGCTGACCGGGCACTACTCCTGGGGCCGTGCGCTGCCCGCCGCGCTGATCCCGGCGCAGCTGGCGGCCGCGCTGGAGGTCGTGTCCTGCTGCCGGCGGGCGGTGCGGGCCTGGTGGGCGTGCGCGCTGGGTGCGGCGCTGCTGGTGGGGGCGTGGGGGCAGGCGGGGACGCTCGGCTATGTGACGGGCCGGAGTGCGCTGCCCTCGGTGGTCGCCGAGAAGTACCGGACGCCGTGGGCGGGGTACCGGTGGATCACGCCGTGGGTGCGGTACGGGGATGTGGTGATGGCGCGGACGATGCCGGCCCGGCAGATCCCCGCGTACGGTCCCTACACCGTGGCGCCGGGGTATCCGGATGTGTTTCTGCCGGATGCGGGGCGCAGGGAGGCGGCGGTGCGGCGGTACTTCGACGCGGGGACCTCCGGTGAGGTGCGGAGGGGGATTGCGCGGGAGTACGGGGTGCGCTGGGTTGTGGGGCCGCGGGGGATTGCGGGGGCGGGGTTGGAGCGGGTGGCTGGGGGGCCGGGGGGTCAGGTGCTGTATCGGGTGGTGGGGTGAGGCCCGGGAGAGCTGGGGGTGCCCGGTGCTGCGGTCGGCCGGGTGGTGTTTCGCTCACCGGCGCTTGCCGGGTGTCGCCTGCGCCCACCCTCCCCCAAGCTCTCGGCTTCGCTCGAGCAGGGGGGACCCCCATCGCCCCAGCGGCACGCCTGCCCGCAGCTACGGCACCCCCGCACCCGAACCTGAAACGCCCCCTACCTCAGGACGCTGGCCAGCAGGCGGGCCGCCTTGCGGACCTTGGGGCGGGCCAGGGTGTGGAAGGCAGGGCGGATGAGCTGGGCCGTGATGCCCGTGGGGCGCCAGCGGAGCTGGAGGCGGCCGGGGTTGCGCCCCTCCGGTTCGACGGTGACCTCGTGCGGGGTCGCGCCGGAGCGGTAGTCGACGCGGGCCGTGCGGACCGGGAAGTCCAGCGGGGCCAGCAGCACGCCCGAGTGGGAGAGGCCCTGCTGGGACAGCCGGACCACCGGGTGCCGTACGCCGTCGAAGCCCTGGAGAGGGAGCGGCGCGGCGGCCAGGTCGAGGTGGACCGTGCCCTCGAAGATGCCCGGGCGGACCGGGTCCAGGCGGAACGGGACCGTCATCCGGCGCCCGGGGGCGAGGACGAGGCCGGCCCGCTGGGGGCCCACGGGAAGCCGCAGCCCGGGGTCGTACGTACGGATCCGCAGGTTCAGTGAGGCCCCGGAACCGGCCGTCAGCTCGGTGATCTCGTGCCGGAACTGCGCGGTGGTGAAGGGCCGGGTGTCCAGCTCCAGGTCGGACAGGTCCAGTTCGCGGCGGGACTGCTCGGAGGCGGGGACGCTGTCGCCCCAGTAGGGGGTGCCGTCCGCGTCGGTGGTGATCCGGCGCGGAGCGACTCCGTGGCCGAGGCCGCGCGCCGCCGCTTGCGCGTCGGCGAGACGGCCGTCGCGGACCAGCTGGAGGATCACCCGCTCGGGGCGGGGCAGGCGGGCGTACGCGCCGGGGGAGAGGGTCTCCAGGTAGGGGTTCACGATGTCGGCGAACGCCCGCAGCCACTCCTCGTCGCGGTAGGGCAGGTCGCCGGCGTACATCCGGAAGTCGTGCTTGAGGAACTTGTAGTCCTTGTCCTCGCGCAGCCCCGCGTGCCCGCTCTCCACCAGGAAGTCGTCGATCAGCCGCTGGACATGGACCCGGTCGCGGACGTTGCTGACCTTGTGCCGCTGGTTGGAGATGGACGCCGAGGCCGCCGCCGCGTACGGGTCGATGTACCAGACGTACACCGGGTCCGGGATGATCGTGAACGCCTTGGCCAGGCAGTACGCCTGGGCCGAGAACAGCTGGTCCTCGTAGTGGATGCCCTCGGGGAAGCTCAGTTCGTGCCGGTCCAGGAAGGAGCGGGCGTACATCTTGCTGGTGGAGAGGTGCTCGAACAGCAGTCGCGGGTCCGCCTCGATGCCCTCCACCGTGCGGTGCTCGGCGACCAGGTGCGGCATCCAGGTGGAGCGGCGGCCGTTGTCCACCCGTACCCGCCGTACCGCGCCCATGGTGAAGTCGACCGCGCGCTCGCGGTGCGCGGCGAGCAGCAACTCGACCGCGCGCGGCGTCAGTTCGTCGTCGCTGTCGAGGAACATCAGGTACGGCGCGCGGGCGATCTCGACGGCCCGGTTGCGCGGCGCGCTGCATCCGCCGCTGTTCTCCGGCAGCCGCAGATAGCGGATGCGCTCGTCCTGCGCCGCCAGCCGCCGGGCCACCTCGGGGGTGTCGTCGGTCGAGTGGTCGTCGCTGATGATGATCTCGATGTTGGCGTGCGTCTGCGCGCGCAGCGAGGCGACCGCGCGGGGGAGGCGGGCCGCGTCGTTGAAGACGATGACCGTGACCGTGACGTCGGGGGTGGTCATGCGGTGGCCTCCTCGGGGGTCGGGGCGGGGGTGCGTTCTTCGAGCGGGAGCACCGGCGGCAGCGCTTCTTCCGGCTCGCCGAGGAACACCCGGCGTACGACCCGCTCGGCGGCGCGGCCGTCGTCGTACTCGCAGAACCGGCGGCGGAACGCGGCCCGCGCCTTGGCCGCGCTCTCGTCGCGCCAGGCGCCGGAGAGGAAGATCTCGGTGAGTTCCTCCTGGGTGGTGGCGACCTGGCCGGGGTGGTCCGTCATCAGGTCGAAGTAGACGCCCCGGGTGGTGCGGTAGGTCTCCCAGTCGTCGGCGTAGACGACGATCGGCCGGTCCAGGTTGGCGTAGTCGAACATGATCGACGAGTAGTCCGTGACCAGTGCGTCGGCGGCCAGGCACAGCTCCTCGACGGGGTCGTAGGAGGAGACGTCGATGAGCCGGCCGGTGCGGCGCAGACCGGTGAGCGGGGAGGCCGCGCCGCCGTAGAAGTAGTGGGCGCGGACCAGCAGGACGGTGTTCTCGCCGAGCCGGTCGGCGAGGGCGGCCAGGTCCAGGCGCGGGGTGAAGCCGGCCTCGTAGTCGCGGTGGGTGGGGGCGTACAGGACGGCCGTCTTGCCGGGCGGGATGCCGAGGCGTTCGCGGGCCGCGCGGACCGCGCCGGCGTCGGCCGTGTAGAAGACGTCGTTGCGCGGATAGCCGTGGTCGAGGGAGGTGAAGCGGGCCGGGTAGGCGCGTTCCCACATCCGGGTGGAGTGGCTGTTGGCGCTGACGCTGTAGTCCCACTTGTCGATGCGGGCCAGCAGGGCGTTGAAGTCCAGGCCCTTGGCGGCGGCCGGGTGCTCCATCTGGTCCAGGCCCATCCGCTTGAGCGGGGTGCCGTGGTGGGTCTGGAGGTGGATCGCGTCGGGGCGTTTGACCACCGCGTTGGGGAAGTTGACGTTGTTGACGAGGTACTTGGCGGTGGCCAGGGTCTCCCAGTAGCGGCGGGTGCCGGGCACGATGTGGTCGGTGCCGGGCGGCAGCAGGGCCTCGTTGTCCTTGGACACGACCCACACCGGGTGGATGTGCGGGGCGAGTTCGCGCAGCTTGGCGGCGATGGCAGCCGGGTTGCAGGCCACCCCGCGCTCCCAGTAGGCCGCGAACACGGCCAGGTTCGGGTCGACCGGACGGCTCAGGGCGCGCCGGTACTGGAGGTCGCGGACCTTGGTGCCCAGCTCGCGCTTACGGGTCCGTACGGCCTTCTTGGCGGTGCGGCGGGCCCGGTTGGCGGCCTGGAAGGCGCGGTACTTGGTGTAGGCGCCCTCCTCCAGCAGCGCGTGCCGTACGCCTTCCAGGCCCGCGGGGCGCTCGTGGCGCTCGGGGCGCCAGCGGACGGCCGCGAGGGAGGCGCGGCGGAAGAACTCGCGGGCCACCGGGTCGGGCAGGTTCTCGCCGGCGAAGGTGCGCACCAGGTCGCGCACCATCAGGTCGTAGAGCGTGGTGCGGGCGGCGCGGCGGTCCTGGGTGAGCGGGAGCAGCGACTCGTAGCGGTCGATGAGCGCGAGGCGGTCCTCGGGGGCGAGCGGCGGCAGGCTCTCGGGGCGCAGTTCGCGGTTCTCGTACGCCGCCTGGTTCAGGCAGGCGATCCGGCGGGCCCGCAGCAGGGTCTCGTACGCCGCGTGCGCCTCGTCGTCGGTGCTGAGCCGCTGCTCGTGCGCCCGCCAGAAGTCGGCGCGCACGGCGCGGTTGCCGAGCAGCGGGGTGAGGCGCAGCAGGTCGGCGGCCTCGTCCAGGGGGAGCGGCTCGCGGCCGACGGCGGCGAGGAAGCGGCCGTCGCGGGAGGGCCGGGCGGCGGACTGCCAGGTGGTGGTGACATGGTCGAAGAGGAGGACGTCGACGGTGTCGTCCAGTTCGGCGACGCGCTCGGCGACCATTCGGGTGGCGCCGGCCGGCAGCCCGTCCTTGGCGTGCACGAAGTGCAGCCAGCGGCCGGAGGCGCGGGCGGCACCGGCCGCGCGGGCCGCCGCGTCGCCGGTGCCCTCCGGGAGGGGTACGGCGATGGTCTCGGGGGCGTGCGCCTCGGCCGTCTCGCGCGCCCAGGCGCCGACGGCGGCGACGATCACCTCGACGTCGGGCAGGGGCCGTGCCTCGAGTGAACCGAGCAGCTCGGTCAGATGCCCCTGTGCGTTCGGTCCGTGGACGATGACGCTGAGGTGGGGCATCGTGAAGGACTCCTTGGGCTTGTCGTCTCCGTGCGTCTCAGGGCGCACCTTTCATAACATACTGTCACTAGGAGGATGAAAGGGATAACGGCGCTCTGGGTAAGAGAGTGGGGCGGGGCCCGGAAGGGAAGACGTGTTTCCCGGGCCCTGGGTTGCCCTCCGGGCGGCATTCATACGCCGTTCATACGCTCCGCGCCGCCGAAGGCGCCCTTTTTCACCCTCACGCGGCCTTCTTGTCGCCGGTGAAGGCCTCGTACTCCTTCATGACGTCCTCGGTCGGCCCGTCCATGCGCAGCTCGCCGCGCTCCAGCCACAGCACCCGCTCGCAGGTGTCGCGGATGGACTTGTTGTTGTGGCTGACCAGGAAGACCGTGCCCGCCTTCTCGCGCAGCTCGCGGATGCGTTCCTCCGAACGCATCTGGAACTTGCGGTCGCCGGTGGCCAGCGCCTCGTCGATCAGGAGCACGTCGTGGTCCTTGGCGGCGGCGATGGAGAAGCGCAGCCGGGCGGCCATGCCGGAGGAGTAGGTGCGCATCGGAAGGGTGATGAAGTCGCCCTTCTCGTTGATGCCGGAGAACTCGACGATGTCGTCGTAGCGCTCCCTGACCTGCTCCCGGGACATGCCCATGGCGAGACCGCCCAGGTGGACGTTGCGCTCGCCGGTGAGGTCGTTCATCAGGGCGGCGTTGACGCCGAGGAGGGAGGGCTGGCCGTTGGTGTAGATATGGCCGTTCTCCACGGGGAGCAGCCCGGCGACCGCCTTGAGCAGCGTCGACTTGCCGGAGCCGTTGGTGCCGATGAGCCCGATCGCCTCGCCCTTGTAGGCGACGAACGAGACGTTCTTCACCGCGTGCACCCGGCGTACGCCGGCCGCCTTCTCGGCCTGCTTGCGGCGCAGAATGCGGTTGAGGGCGGCGGTGGCGGAGCCGCGGCCGGAGCCGGTGCCGTTGACCCGGTAGACGATGTCGACGCCGTCGGCGACGACGGTGGGGACCCTTGTTTCGGTGTGCTCAGCCACGGCCGTACTTCTCCTCAGCCTTCCAGAAGTAGATGAATCCGCCGACGCCGGCGAGCAGGGCCCAGCCGGTGGCCGTCGCCCACACGTGCGGCGGCAGCTGCTTGGCGTGGAAGCTCTTGATCAGCGCGTAGCGCATGAGGTCGATGTAGACCGCGGCCGGGTTGTTCTCCAGCAGGACCGTGACGATGTGCGGCAGGTGGTCCTTCTTGACGAGCTTGCTGATGCTCCACATCACGCCGGACACGTACATCCAGGTGCGCAGCACGAACGGCATCAGCTGGGCGATGTCCGGGGTCTTCGCACCCATCCGCGCCATGATCATCGCCATGCCCGCGTTGAACAGGAACTGGAGGAACAGTGCGGGGATCACCAGCAGCCAGCCGGGGGTGACCGGCAGGCCGAAGCCGAGCAGGATGACCACCAGCGCGGCCATCGAGAACAGCAGCTGCTGGAGCTGCTGGATGCAGAAGGAGATCGGCAGCGCGGCGCGCGGGAAGTGCAGGGCGCGCACCAGGCCGAGGTTGCCGGAGATCGCGCGGGTGCCGACCTGGATCGAACTCTGCGTGAACGTCCACACGAACACGCCGGTGACCAGGAACGGGACGTAGTCCGGCACGCCCTTCTTGGTGCCGAGCAGCACGCCGAAGATGAAGTAGTAGACCGCCGCGTTCAGCAGCGGGGTCATGACCTGCCAGACCTGGCCGAGCTTGGCCTCGCTGTACTGGGCGGTGAGCTTGGCGGTGGCGAACGCGGTGATGAAGTGGCGCCGGGCCCACAGCTGGCCGATGTACTCGCGCAGGGTGGGGCGGGCGCCGCTGACCGTCAGGCCGTGGCGGGCGGCCAGCGCCGCCAGATCGTCGTCTGCCGGGGCCTGGGTGGGGGGCGGTGTGTGGAGGACCTGGCTCACATCCGCTGCTTTCGCTCGGGGGAGGGGGGAGCTGCGTCCGACTCTGGCGGGGCCGCAGCCGGCCGGTCCGGCGTCCGGAGTTTCCTTACGCTTCTCTTCACGTTCTCTTACGTCGGGACGGGACCGTATCGTCGCAACGCGAGAGTAGAACCAATCGACGTCGGAACGCAACCGTTTCGTCGTCACGCCCTATGCTGTTCGTATGACGACGAACGCCGGCGAGTCCGCCACCCCGCCGACACCCCGTCCGCGCCGCCGGGCCCCGGCCGGTGCGGCGGTGCTCCGCGAGGACGTGACCGAGGCCATCCGGGGGGCGGTCTTCGAGGAGCTGGCCGCGGTCGGGTACGCGCGCATGAGCATCGAGGGCATCGCGCGGCGGGCGGGCGTCGGCAAGACGGCGGTGTACCGGCGCTGGCGGTCGAAGCTGCACCTGGTGCTGGACGTGGTCTCGGCCATGGCGGTGCTCGGCCTGCCGGTCCCCGACACCGGCTCGCTGGAGGCCGACCTGCGGCTGCTCTACGAGGTCACGTCCCGTGCGCTGCGCCATCCGGTCGCCTCCCAGATCATCCCCGACCTCCAGGCCGAGGCGGCCCGCAACCCCGACATCGCGGAGGCCTTCCAGAGAGCGCTGCGGGACGGCCAGGAGGGGGTGGCCAGCAAGATCGTGGCGGCGGCGCAGGCGCGGGGCGAGCTGCGGGCGGACCTCGACGCGGACCTCACCCTCGACCTGATCTCCGGCCCGCTGTACTGGCGCGCGGTGGTCATCCGCTCCCCGAAGCCGCCGAAGGGGTACCTGGCCCAGCTGGCCCGGGCCACGGCGGGAGCGCTCAAGGCGCTGTAATCCGCCGGCCCCGGGCGGGGACCGAGCCGGCCGGCTCGGCCGCCGTGTCCCGGGGGTGGTGACGACGGCGTAGGGCCTTCCGTCAGCCTCGGGAGGCCTCGGGGTGGAGGCGGAGCCAGCCCTGCCAGGCGGAGGTGATCATGTCCTGGACGTCGTGCCGGGCCTTCCAGGACAGTTCCGTGCTGATGCGGTCGGCCGAGGCGACCACCCGGGCGGGGTCGCCGGGGCGGCGCGAGGTGACGGTGGGGGCGCGGTCGTAGCCGGTGACCGCGTTGATGAGGTCGATCATCTCGCGTACGGAGACCCCCTCGCCCCGGCCGATGTTGAGGGTGAGGTCGGTGCCGGGGGCGGCGGCGAGGGCGCGGGCGGCGGCCACATGCGCCTCGGCCAGGTCGACGACGTGGATGTAGTCGCGGATGCAGGTGCCGTCGGGGGTCGGGTAGTCGTCGCCGAAGATCCGCGGCGCCGCGCCCTCCGTCAGCTTCTCGAAGACCATCGGGACGAGGTTGAAGACGCCCGTGTCGGCCAGCTCCGGAGCCGCCGCGCCGGCCACGTTGAAGTAGCGGAGGCAGGCGGTGGCGAGGCCGGTGGCCTTCCCCGCGGCGCGGACCAGCCACTCGCCGGCGAGCTTCGTCTCGCCGTAGGGGGACATCGGCCGGCACGGGGTCTCCTCCGTCACCAGGTCCACGTCCGGCATGCCGTAGACCGCCGCGGAGGAGGAGAACAGGAAGGACGGGACGCCCGCGTCCGTGACCGCCTGGAGCAGGACCCGCAGGCCCTCCACGTTCTCGTGGTAGTAGTGCAGCGGGCGCTCCACCGACTCGCCCACCTGCTTCTTCGCCGCCAGGTGTACGACACCGGTGATCCGGTGCTCGGCGAGCGTGCGGACGACCAGGGCGCCGTCCAGGGTGGAGCCGCGCACCAGCGGCACCTCCGCCGGTACCCGCTCGGCGATGCCCGTGGACAGGTCGTCGTAGACGACCGCGCGCTCGCCCGCCTCCGTCATCGCGCGGACGACATGGGCCCCGATGTATCCGGCACCGCCGGTGATCAGCCAGGTCATGTGCGGGCGTCTCCTCGTCAGTCGGCCCGGCCCCCTCCACGGGGCACGGGCATCACTCAGTGAAACAGGCGGCGCAGGCGGCCGCGCAGGATCCGCAGCGCTCCGCCCGCTCCGGTCGCCACGCGCACGGCCAGCGCGCCGGAGTGCGTGGCGTACGGCTGGACCAGCAGCACGCCGTGCCGGACGCTCGGCACGGCGCGCCGGCGCAGCCGGCCCGCGCCCGTCAGGGCGTGCGCCGTCACCTCGCGCCGGGTGCCGTCCGCGAAGTGCAGGGTCAGGTGCGGGTCCCAGGTGCCCGCGCCGAGCTCCGACAGGTCCACGGACGCCTCGGCCGACCAGCCGACGGTGCCCGCGGGCCGGAAGTCGAGCCGGGCGTGGCCGCGGACGCGGTCGTCGTCCCGGGAGCGCCATTCCAGGTCCGCCCCGACCGGGCCGCCGGCCTCGGCGATCCTGCCGTACATCTCGTCCAGCCGCAGACGCAGCCGCGCCGCACGCGCGCGCGGGCGCAGTTCCGCGCCGACCGCGAGGGGCAGGGAGTGCACCGGGCGGGTCAGGAAGGGGGTCAGGGTGACCTGGGGGAGGTCGGCGGACCAGACCGGCACGCCGTCGTCGGTACGGGCGTACGGCGGCAGCAGCCGCGCCGGGCGGCCGGCCAGCTCGCGCATCCGGGGCAGGTCGCGCGGCTCGGGGGACTCCAGCACGACCCGGGCGAGCAGCGGGCCGGGCGCGGTCGGGTCCGTCTCCCAGTCGGCCGCGTCGTAGCGCGTGAGGTACTCACGGGTGTGCGTCCACCATGCGCGCCGGTAGTCCGCGTCGCGCAACCCCAGCTCGCGCAGGTACATCCGCAGCTCGTGGTCGAGGAACTTGGCCCGCGCGGCCCGCGCCAGTTCCTTCTGCCCGGCGCTCAGCAGAATGTCGTACGCCAGCGCGCACGCCTCCGTGCGCGCCTTCCAGTTGTCGACGTGCGCCCGGTCCAGGGAGATCGACAGCCGTTCGGCCGACCGGCGCACATGCCAGACGTACACCCGGTCCGGGATCAGCACGAGGCGCGGCCCGGCCGCCAGCACGCGCGCGGTGAAGACGATGTCCTCGTAGCGGAACCGGCCCTCCGGGAAGCGGATGCCGTTCTCGCGCAGGAAGTCCGTGCGGTACAGCTTGTTGACGCACAGCGTGTCGTGGACCAGCCGGAGGTGCTCGGCGGGGCGCGCGAGGGTGGTGCGCGCCGTGTAGACGGACTCCTGCCAGGCCTGCTCACGCCCCGAGGGCAGCTCCCGGCGCACGCACAGTCCGCTCGCCACCTCGGCGTGCGCCTCCGTGGCCGCCGCCAGCAGCGCGTCCACCGCACCGGGCGGCAGCACGTCGTCGCTGTCCAGGAACATCACGTACGGCGCCGTCACCGCGTCGATGCCGGTGTTGCGCGGACTGCCGCAGCCGCCGCTGTTCACCTCCCGGCGCACCACTCGCAGCCGGGGCTCGTCGGCGGCCAGCCGCTCCAGCAGCTCCGCGGTGCCGTCGGTGGAGCAGTCGTCCACGGCGACCACCTCGGCGACGCTCGGCCCCTGGGCGAGCGCCGAGCGCACGGCCGCGCCCATGTGGGCGACGTCGTTGTAGCCGATGACGACGACACCGACCTGCGGTGCGGCCGCTCGTTCTGTGGTCACTGGCGGATCTGGGTGCATGGAGTCCACGGGCCGGAGCTTAGGTTTTTTCGGTAATACCCCGTTAAGAGGGGCTCAGTGCCCGTTCCGGAAGACGATCGGAACCGGGGCCGGGTTCCGTCTTTTTCCCGCTCTTTGCGGGGAGCGGGCGGGAATCGCGCCAGAGGCGGGCGACGGACAGCAGCGCGGCGGCGGTCAGCACGCCGTTGCGCGCCAGCAGCAGCAGGCAGCCGGTCCAGGTCCCGGCGACCACGTCGTGGTAGCACATCGGGAACACCACCGTGCTCAGCGCGGACGCCGCCAGCACCAGCACGGCCACCGGGCGCTGGCCCGTGTGGCGCGAGGTCAGGCAGACCGCGGCCAGCCCGAGCAGCCAGACCAGGTACTGCGGGCTGATGACCCGGCTGGTGACCGTGAACAGCAGCACCGCGCACAGCGCCGCGTCGTACGGCGTGGCCTCGCTCCAGCGCCGCGCCCGCAGCCGCCACAGCACCAGCAGCCCGAAGGCGACGGCCGTGAGGGCGAGCGAGGCGGTGGCGACGGCGCGCACATGCGGACCGACCAGTTCCACCGCGCCGTACTGGTAGTGGGCGCGGCCGGACCAGCCGGCGTGCCGGGCGAGGCCGAGCGCCGTACCGCCCAGCGACTCGACCTGCACGCCGCGGCCGCTCTGCTGGCGCAGGAAGGACAGCGGGTGGGCGAAGCAGGCCGCCAGCAGGCCGAGGCCCCCGACCGCGGTGGCCGTCGCCCAGCCCCACGCCGTGCGGGTCGCCCGGCCGCGGGGAGTGCCCAGCAGCGCCAGCGCCGGCCACACCTTCACCAGCGCGCCCAGCGCCGCCCACACCCCGCAGCGGCGCGGGGAGCGGGCCAGGACCAGCAGGGAGAGCACGGCCAGGGCGGTGGCCACCACGTCGTACCGGGCGAGCGGCAGATGCAGCAGCAGCGGCAGACCGCCGGTCCACAGCGCCGCGCCGAGCAGGCTCCGCCCGGTCCGGCCGCCCGCGCGGACCAGCACCGCCGCGATCAGCGCGTCCACGCCCAGGGTCAGCGCCACGAACGCCTGGAAGTACGTCAGTCCCGGCAGCGCTCCGGGCGCCAGCAACACCGGGCCCGCGCCGGGCGGGTACTGCCACAGGGTGTCGTGCGCCGGGAAGGTGCCGTGCGCGAGGACGCCGTCCCAGTGCGCGTAGAGCTGCCACACCTCGCGGGCCACCGCGCCGCCGCCGAGCACCGCCGGGCTCTCGTGCGCGAGCAGCCAGAGCATCAGGGCGCGGGTGGCGAGCCACAGGGCGATGAGGGCGAGGACCGGGCCGGAAGTGACACGGAGACGGTTCATCGCATGGGAGCCTAAGCCTCGCGGATGGTGTTATCCCTCGCGATACGCCGTCAATGACTCGAAAAGTGTCTCATCGTAAGAGATCGGGCAGTGGTGAACATCGGGCTCAACGACGTGCTTCCTGTGCAACCGCGGTCGGCCGGTACCAGCCACCCGGCCGGTGCGACCCGCATGACCGGTGCGTCCGGTACAACGACGCACCGGCCGCCTCGGCTACCGGCGCGCGTTCGCCGGGCCGTCGCCGTGGGCGTGCCCGTGCTGGTGATGCTCGCGCTCGGGCTGTGGGGCCTGGACCGGGACGGGATGTGGCGCGACGAGGCCGTCACCTTCCAGGTCGGGCGCCGTACGGTGCCGCAGATCTGGCGGTTGCTGCACGGCGTCGACGCGGTGCACGGCCTGTACTACCTGCTCATGCACGCCGTCCTCACCGTCCACCCCGGCGAGGTCGTGCTGCGGCTGCCGTCGGTGTGCGCGGCGGCGGCGACGGCCGGGCTGGTGGCCGCCCTCGGCGTCCGGCTGGCCCGGCCGCGCGTGGGACTGTGGGCGGGGCTGCTGTACGCCGTCACGCCGATGGCCGGGCACTACGCGCAGGAGGGCCGCTCGTACGCCCTGGTCGCGGCCGGTGCCACGGGGGCGACGCTGCTGTTCGTCCGCGCGGTGCGCGGCGGCTCCGCCGGCTCCTGGTGGGCGTACGGCGCGCTGCTCGGACTGACCTGCTGGCTGCACGAGTTCGCGGTGCTGCTGCTGCCCGCCCACGCGGTGTCGCTGGCGCTCGGGCGGGCCGGGGCGCGGGTGTGGCGGAGGTGGGGGTGCGCCGCGGGCGCGGTGGTCCTTGTGTTGCTGCCGATGGTGCTGGTGTCGCACGGGCAGGCGGCGCAGGTGGCATGGCTGCGCAGGCCTACGGCGGCGACGGCGGAGGAGCTGCTGCGGGCGTTCCTGGGTCCGACGTGGATGGTGTGCGCGGTGTGTCTCGCACTGGCCCTGGTGGGGGCGGGCGGGCTCCTCGGCCAGGCCCGCGGAATCACCCTTCCGGGTGTGGCTCTGCCGTTGACCGTGATCCCGCCGTTCACTCTTATGGCGGTATCGCAGTTCTCGCCGCTGTATGTCGACCGGTACGTGCTGTACGCCCTCGGCGGGGCGCCGTTGCTGGTGGCCGCGGGGGCGGACCGGGTGGCGCGCGCGGCCGGCCGCCTCCGCCCTGCCGGCCCCCTCGTCACCGCCCTCGGGGTCTTCGCCATCACCCTCTCCCTCCTCCACCAGCTCCCCCTCCTCCGCGCGGACCGGGACCCGGAAACACGGCCCGACGACCTCGGCGCCGTTGCCCGGGTGGCCGGGCGGGAGATCAGGGCGGGAGACCCCGTGCTGTTCCTCCCGGCGTCCACACGGAACACGGCCCTCACCTATCCGGGGGCCTTCCGGGGCACACGGGACGTGGCACTCCTCCAGGGCGCGGCCCGCTCCGGGACCCTGTACGGCCGTGAGGCCCGCCCCGGTGAGCTACGGCGCCGACTCGCCCGGCTGGACCGGGTCTGGGTCGTGGCCGACCAGGAACTGCTGGCCGGCGACTGGACCCCGACCAGCCGCACGGAACGCACCAAACTCGCCATCCTGGACGCCGACTTCACCGTCAGCCGGAACACCACCCGCGACGGAGCAGTGGTCCGCCTCTACACCCGCCGACCCCACCTGCCCCGGCCTCACTGACGTAACGCCCCCCACTAACCGGCAGCAGCCGCCCGTGCCTCCGACTCCGCTGCCGCGTCCAGGGCGGTGGTGAGTTGGTCGAGGCGGGTGCGGAGGGTGGAGATCTCGGCGGGGTCGAAGCCGGTGGCCGAGACGATGCGGCGCGGTACCTCCGCGGCGCGCTCGCGCAGGGCCGTGCCCTCGTCGGTGAGCCGTACCCATACCGACCGCTCGTCCTCGGTGCTGCGCTCACGCCGTACCAGCCCCGCCCCCTCCAGTCGCTTGACCAGCGGGGACAGCGTGCCGGAGTCGAGTCGCAGCTGTTCGCCGAGCTTCTTGACGGGCAGGTCGCCCTGCTCCCACAGCACGAGCATCACCAGGTACTGCGGGTAGGTCAGCCCGAGGTCCTTGAGGAGCACGCGGTAGACGCCGTTGAAGGCGCGGGACGCCGCGTGCAGCGAGAAGCAGATCTGGCGGTCCAGGTGGAGCCACTCGGTGTCGGTCATGCCTCCAGGGTAGCTCTAGCGGTCCATTTAGTTGTGCACAATTTAGTTGTGTGCTCTACTTGAGGGCAGAGGCGCACACCGCGTCGCACATCGAGAGAGGGATGGTCTTCCATGGACGCGCTCTACACCGCCGTCGCCACCGCCACCCACGGCCGCGAGGGCCGCGCCGTCTCCTCCGACGGCACGATCGACCTCGCCCTGGCCATGCCGGTGGAGCTGGGCGGCAACGGGCAGGGCACCAACCCCGAGCAGCTCTTCGCCGCCGGGTACGCCGCCTGCTTCGGCAGCGCCCTCGGTCTCGTCGGCCGCCAGGCGAAGGTGGACGTCAGCGACGCCGCGGTGACCGCCGAGGTGGGCATAGGCAAGCAGGGCGAGGGCTTCGGCCTGAAGGTCACCCTCCGCGTGGAGCTGCCCGACACCGTGGACGAGGCCACCGGCCGCAAGCTGGTCGAGACCGCCCACCAGGTCTGCCCCTATTCCAACGCCACCCGCGGCAACATCGACGTCGACCTCGTCATCGAGTGATCGAGTAGTCGGTACGGACCACCACCGAGACCACCGACGGGGGTGCCGGCCCTGAGCGGCGGCCGGCACCCCCGTCGGTGCTATGCCGACGTCAGCGCGGACCGGGCCGTCGCCTGCCCCGGGATCCGCAGCGGCTCCGCGTCCGGCATCGGCTCGCCCAGCAGCAGGGTGCGCACGACCCGTTCGGCGGCCCGCCCGTCGTCGTACTCGCAGTAGCGCGCCCGGAACTCCGCCCGCAGCCGCGCCGACTCCTCGTCCCGCCAGGAGCCCGAGGCGAACAGCCACGCCAGCTCCCGGTAGGAGCGCGAGACATGGCCCGGAGGCTCTGCGGTGATGTCGAGATAGGTGCCCCGGCTCGCCGCGTACGCGGCCCAGTCGTCGGCGTGCACCACGATCGGCCGGTCCAGGTTGGCGTAGTCGAACATCACGGCCGAGTAGTCGGTGACCAGCACGTCCGCCGCGAGCAGCACATCCTCGACCCGCGGCTCGTCGGTCGCGTCGACCACCACCCCGCGCCGGGCCAGCTCCGCCAGGCCCAGCCCGCGCGCCGGACCGGTCGCCAGCGAGGGATGCAGCCGGACGACCAGCGTGTGCCCCTCGCCCAGGTCGGCCGCGAACCGGGCCAGGTCGATCCGGTCCACATGCCCGCCGCGCCGGTAGTCCCGGCGGGTCGGCGCGTACAGCACCACCGTGTCCGACTCCGGGATGCCGTGCCGCCGCCGGAAGTCGCTGGCACCGCCCGCCACCAGCACGTCGTTGCGCGGGCTGCCGGTGCGCGCCGAGGCGAAGTGGCACGGGTAGGCCCGCTCCCACACCCGCTCGGAGTGGCGGTTGGCGACCAGGCTGTGGTCCCAGCGGTCGGCCCGGCGCAGCATCTGCGGCACGTCGAAGCCGAGCCGGGCGCCGGGCTTGTCCAGCAGATCGGCGCCCATGTACTTCAGCGGGGTGCCCTGGTGGGTGTGGATGTGCACGCTGCCGGGGCGCTTGGCCAGGGTGCCGGGCCAGTTGACGTCGTTGACGAAGAACTTCGCGCGCGCGGTGACCTCCAGATAGCGCCGGGAACCGACGACCACCCGCTCGACGTCCGCCGGCAGCCCCGCGGCGGTCTCCGCGTCCCTGACCACCCACACCCCGCGCAGCCGCGGGGCGATCTCCCGGGCCTTGGCGTAGACGGCGGCCGGGTCGCCGAGCATGCCCCGGTGCGAGGAAGCCGAGTAGACCACCAGGTTCGGGTCCAGCGGACGGCGGGCGTGCAGCCACGCCCAGCCGCCGCGCGCCCGCCCGGCCACCGCCCGGCGGGCCAGCTCCGCCCGCCGGGCCGCCTCCCGCCCGGCCCGCGCCGCCTGCCGCCTGACCCGGTACGCCGGCCAGGAGCCGTCCAGGACCGCGACCTCCCCGCCCGGCAGGGCGCCCTCCGGCCGGTGCCGCCGGAACAGCTCCCGCGTCCGCCGGAAGAACTCGGCCTTGTCGCCGGGCGGCAGCCGGTCCGGCTTGGCGAGGATGTCCAGGCAGTGCTCGCCCATCTTGCGGTGCAGGTACGGTCGCCACACCGCCAGCTCCGGGCGCCGGTCGACGAAGGCGAAGACCCGCTCGTACTGGTCGTGGATGTCGAAGTGCTTGCGGCTGGTGGTGGACAGGATGTTGCCCTGCCGGCGCTGCCGGTAGTACAGGCAGATCCGGTCCAGCGCGGCGATCCGCCCGGCGCTCAGCATCACCGGGAAGGTCCAGGGGGTGTCCTCGTAGTAGCCGGGCGGGAACTCGAACCCCTCCGACGCGACGAACTCCCGCCGGTAGACCTTGTTCCACACCACCATCAGCAGATCCAGGATCCGCGGGTGCTCGGCGGCCGTGAAGGTGCCGGAACCGGCCTCCGTCAGGACCTCGGCGAGTACGTTGCGGCGCGTCCCGCCCCACCAGTAGGTGCGGGCGTAGTCGAAGACCAGCACGTCCGGGTCGCCGGTCTCCGCCAGCCGGTCCGCCATCGCCCGCAGCGCACCCGGGGTGAGGGTGTCGTCGCTGTCGAGGAAGAACAGGTAGTCCCCGGTGGCGTGCGGCATCCCGGCGTTGCGTGCGCGGCCGAGGCCCACGTTCTCCGGCAGGTGCAGCACCCGCACCCGTGGATCACGCTCGGCGTACTCGTCCAGGATCGCGCCGCAGCCGTCCGGGGAGCAGTCGTCCACGGCGATCAGCTCGAAGTCGCCGAAGGACTGCGTCAGCACCGAGTCCAGACACTCGCGCAGAAAGCCCTGCACCTTGAAACAGGGCACGATGAGACTGAAGCGGGGCACGGCGGATCAGCTCCTTGCGAGGGCGGCGGCGGGGGCGGGGATGCGTTCCGCGAGCGGGACCACGGCCGGGATCGCCTCGGGCGGCTCGCCGAGCAGCACCCGCCGCACCACCCGCTCGGCGGCGCGGCCGTCGTCGAACTCGCAGAACCGCTGCCGGAACGCGGCCCGCAGCGCCCTGGCCTCCGGGCCCGCGTAGGAGCCGTCGCGGAAGATCGCCGCCAGCTCCTCGGGGGTGTGCGCGACCGGGCCCGGCGGCTCGGCCATCAGGTCGAAGTAGACGCCCCGGGTCTCCCGGTAGACGTCCCAGTCGTCGGCGTACACGACGATCGGCCGGTCCAGGTTGGCGTAGTCGAACATGATCGACGAGTAGTCGGTGACCAGCGCGTCCGCGGCCAGGCAGACGTCCTCGGCGGAGCGGTGCGCGGTGACGTCGATGATCCGGCCGGAACTCTGTGCGGGGCCCCGGTCGTAGAAGTAGTGGGCGCGCAGCAGCACGACGACGTCCTCGCCGGCCGCCGCGCAGAAGGCCTCCAGGTCCAGGCCCGGTGCGAAGCCGGAGTGGTGGTCGCGGTGGGTCGGCGCGTACAGCACGGCCGTGCTGCCCTCCGGCACGCCCAGCTCCCGGCGGATACGGGCCACGTCCTCGGCGGTCGCCGTGTAGTAGACGTCGTTGCGCGGATAGCCGTACTCCAGCGCCTCCCAGGAGCCCGGGAAGGCCCGCTCCCACATCTGGGTGGAGTGCCGGTTGGAGGACAGGTTGAAGTCCCAGCGGTCCACCCGGCCCAGCAGCCGGGTGAAGCTGCCGGACTGCGCGGCCACCACCGGGTACGTCGACTGGTCCACGCCCATCGTCTTCAGCGGGGTGCCGTGCTGCGTCTGGAGGTGCACACTGCCCGGCCGCTTGACGATCCCCTCGGCGAAGTTGGCGTTGTTGACCAGGTAGGTGGCGCGGGCCAGCACCTCCCAGTAGCGGCGCGAGCCGATCACCGCGTACTCGACGTCCTTCGGCATCGCGTGCGCCTGGTCCGCCTCGACCAGGAACACCGAGCGGATGTGCGGGGCCAGTTCCCGGGCCTTGGCGTGGATCGCCGCCGGGTTGCAGGCGTAGCCGCGGCCCCAGTAGGCGCAGAACACCGCGAGGCCGGGATCGAGGGGGCGGTGCAGATCGCGGGCGTAGCGCAGCCGGGTGCGCAGCATGGGCGGGCGCGGCAGTCGCTCGGCCGCCCTCGACGCCGTCCGGTTGACTCCGCGCAGCGCCCGGAACGCGCTGTACGCGCCCGTCGCCAGCAGCCGGTGCTGCACCCCCAGGCTGCCGCCCGGCGCCCGGTAGCCGGCCGGCCGGTGGCGCCGGTAGAGATGGCCCGCGCGGCGGAAGAACGCCCGCCGCCCGGCGGGCAGCCGCTCCGGCCGGGACGCCGTCTTCAGCACGTACGAGAAGAGCTGCTCGAACAGCGGGCCGGTGCGCTCGACGGGCAGGGCGCGCTCGGCCGCCCGGGTGAGCACCAGGTCCACCTGGTCCAGCAGGGACTGCTGGTGGTCCCCGGGCAGATTCAGCCGGCTGCCCTGGCGGCGCAGCCGGTGCCGTACGACGACCCGGCGCAGCACCGCGATCCGCTCGGCGGCGAGCGTGGTCAGCCCGCCCCAGCCGAGGTCGGTGAAGTGGCTGTCGGGGAAGGCGAGTCCGTGCTCGGTGAGGAAGCCGCGGCGGTAGGCGGCGCTCCAGGCCGGCAGCTGGACCCCGGTCAGCGCGGGCAGCTCGGCCGGGGCGAAGGCGCCGCCCGGGGCCTTGGCGAGCAGCGGGGCCGCCGGGTTCGTCGGCTCGCCTTCCCACCAGGGGGCGCGCTCGTGCTCGGCGTACAGCACATCCACCCCGGCGGTCTCGGCCAGCCGGGCGTCCAGCGCGCCGAGCGCACCCGGCAGCAGCAGGTCGTCGCCGTCGAGGAACAGCACATAGGCGCCGGTCGCCGCGGTGAGGCCGGTGTTGCGGGCCCCGCTCAGACCGGCGGACGGCGGTGAGTGGACCGGGGTCACCCGGGAGTCCCGCTCGGCGTACCCGGCGGCGACCTCGGCCGCGGGGGAGTCGGGAGCGTCGCAGACCGGGATCAGCTGGAGGTCGCCGAAGGACTGGCCGAGGACCGAGTCCAGCGCCTGGGACAGTCTGCCGGCGACCCCGTGGGACGGGACGATAATGCTGAAGCGGGGCATTCTGTTCTTTCTGTTGTCATGCGGACGCGGCCGGGCCGTCCCGCCGGGCGCCAGGTGGACGGCCGGCTCGGGGTGGGCCGCGTCGAGCCGAGGGGCATGGGAACTCCCGGTAGAACCAACGGTGTTCAGTGGCTCTCGGTGACGGTACGAACACCGGAAGGTTGCGGAACGGTGGCCAGCGGGGAACGCGCGCACGCCGCCGGAACCGGCGTGCGGTCCGCGGGCGGCCGCACCGGCGGCAGCTCCGTCTCGCCCAGCACCACATGCCGTACCACCCGCTCGGCGGCGCGACCGTCGTCGTACGGGCAGAACCGCTCCCGGAACACCGCGCGCAGCTGCGCCGAGCGCGAGCCGCACCAGTGCCCGGTGGCGAAGATGTCGATCAGCTCGTCCTCGCTGCGCGCGACCGCGCCCGGCGGCAGCAGCCGCAGGTCGAAGTAGACGCCGCGGGCCGCCGCGAACGCCTCCCAGTCCGCGGTGTGCACGACGATCGGCCGGTCCAGGCCCGCGTAGTCGAACATCAGGGAGGAGTAGTCGGTGAGCAGCGCGTCCGAGGCGAGGCACAGCTCCGGCAGGCTCGGGTGGTCCCGGACGTCGATCACCCGGCTGCCCTCCGGCGGGCACTCCGGCGGGGTCCGGGCCAGGATCACGAAGCGCGGACCGAGCCGGCGCGCGATCCGCTCCAGGTCCAGCAGCGGGCGCTGCACCCGCAGATGGTCGCGGTGCGCCGGCACGTACAGGATCGCCACCGAGCCCTCCGGGACGCCCAGCGACTCGCGCAGCCGCCGCACGTCCGCCGACGTCGCCCGCTGGAAGACGTCGGAGCGCGGCGAGCCGTACTCCAGTGTGGTGTACCGGCCGGGGAAGACCCGCTCGCCGATCAGCGTGGAGTGCCGGTTGCCGGACAGCACGTGGTCCCAGCGGTCGACCTCTCGCAGCAGCTCCGCGAAGTCGGTGTCCCGGGCCGCCGCCGGGCGGTCCTGGAGGTCCAGGCCGAGCCGCCCCAGCGGGGTGCCGTGCGGGGTCCGTACGACGACCTGCCCGCGCCGCTTGCGCAGGTCCCGCTCCAGGACCCCGCCGGCCACCAGGTACTTGGAGCGGGCCAGCGCCGTCCAGTAGGCGGCGGTGCCGCGGTGCGCGGGAAGCCACGCGGTCCGGATGTGCGGGGCGTGCGCGTGGAAGGCCTCCTCCAGCGCGCCCGGGTCGCCCTGCCCGGAGGGGTCGGCGAAGACCGCCCGGTCGGCGCGGAGCGGCAGCCGCAGCTGGACCCGGTAGTGCAGCCGCAGCACACCGGCACGCACGGCGCGGGCGAGCTTCACCGCCGCCTTCCCCGCGCGCCGGAGCACGGCCGAGGCCAGCCGCAGCGCCCGGAACGTGCGGTGCAGCCCGAAGCGGACCAGGGTGTGCCGCAGCCGGAGCCGGGCGCCGGGGGCGTGGTGACGGCGGCAGCGGTCCCGGGCCCGGCGCAGGAACTCGGCGTGGCTGCCCCGCGGCAGCCGGCCCCGGCGGCTGAACACCACCGCGAAGTGGTCGATCATCCGGCGGAACAACTCCGGTCGCCAGCGGGCCAGTTCCGGATGGCCGGCGACATACGCGAACACCCGGTCGTACTGCTCGAACAGATCGAAGTGCCGGTCGCTGGTGGTGGAGAGGATGTTGCCCTGCCGGCGCTGCCGGTAGTGCACGCACACCCGGTCCAGGGTGGCGATCGACCCGGCCGTCATCAGCACCGGGAAGGTCCACGGGGTGTCCTCGTAGTAGCCCGGAGGGAACGCGAAGCCGTGCCGCTCGACGAAGTCCCGTCGGCAGGCCTTGTTCCAGGCCACCATCAGCACCCGCAGCAGCCCCGGCCGGTCCTCCAGCCGGAACGGCGCCGGGCCCTGCTCGGTGAGCTGCCCGGACAGCTGGTTGCGCACCTCGCGGCCGTCCCAGTACGTGCGCGCGTAGTCGAAGACCAGCACGTCCGGGTCGCCGGTCTCCTTGATCCGGTCCGCGACCGCCCGCAGCGCGCCCGGGGCCAGCGTGTCGTCACTGTCCAGGAAGAGCAGATAGTCGCCGCTCGCCTCGGCCATCCCCGCGTTCCGCGCCCCGCCGAGCCCCTGGTTCTCGGCCAGATGCACCGGCTTCACCCGCGCGTCCCGGGCCGCGTACTCGTCGATGAGCGCACCACAGGCGTCCGGCGAGCAGTCGTCCACCGCGATCAGCTCCAGATCGGGATACGACTGCGACAGCACCGAGTCCAGACACTCGGCCAGATACGCCTGGACCTGGTACGCGGGCACAATGACACTGAACCTGGGCAAGGGACATCCATGGGTCGTCGGTCGGCGCGGGGTTCTGACCGGCAACGGCCGATGGAGTGAATCGGTTACGGCCCGTAGGGCATCCGGGCTACGGGCCGTACCGCGTACGGGCTACCCCGCACCGCCCCGCCTACTTGACGGCGCCCGCCATCACCCCCGACACGAACTGCCGCTGGAACGCGAAGAAAACGGCCAGCGGGATCACCATGGAGATGAACGCGCCGGGTGCCAGCACGTCGATGTTGTTGCCGAACTGCCGTACCTGCGTCTGGAGTGCCACCGTGATCGGCTGGGTGCCCGACTTGGTGAACACCAGCGCCACCAGCATGTCGTTCCACACCCACAGGAACTGGAAGATGGCGAGGCTCGCGATCGCCGGCCCGCCGAGCGGCATCACCACCCGGGTGAACAGCCGCAGTTCACCGGCGCCGTCGAGACGGGCCGCCTCCAGCAGTTCGCGCGGGATCTCCGCGAAGAAGTTCCGCAGCAGGAACACCGCGAACGGCAGACCGAAGCCGGTGTGGAACAGCACCACACCGAGGATCGTGCCGAACAGGCCGATCTTCCCGAAGAGTTCGGCGATCGGGATCAGCGCCACCTGCACCGGCACCACCAGCAGGCTCACCACACCGAGGAACCACCAGTCGCGGCCCGGGAACTCCATCCACGCGAACGCGTACCCGGCCAGCGAGCCGATCACCACGACCAGCAGCGTCGCCGGGACCGTGATCAGCACCGTGTTCAGCAGGGAGTGCGTGATGTCGCCGTTCTCCAGCAGCTTCCGGTAGCTGTCGAAGGTCAGCTGGGACGGCTTGGAGAACACCGTCCACCAGCCGCTCGCGCTCATGTCCTCCGGTGCGCGCAGCGAGGAGATCAGCAGACCGATGGTCGGCACCAGCCAGAACAGGCCGACCAGGATCAGGAACACCCGGACCAGCCCGCCGCCCAGCCGCTCGACGATCTTCGCGCTCACCGCCGCACCTCCCGCCTCAGCCGCCGCACGTTGCTGTGCCTTCCCGGGGGATAACCCCCGGACCCCCAGCCGCTCCGAGGTGCACGCAGTCTCATCGCCGCACCTCCCGCCTCAGCCGCCGCACGTTGCTGTGCCTTCCCGGGGGATAACCCCCGGACCCCCAGCCACTCCGAGGTGCACGCAGTCTCATCGCCGCACCTCCCGCCTCAGCCGCCGCACGTTGCTGTGCCTTCCCGGGGGATAACCCCCGGACCCCCAGCCGCTCCGAGGTGCACGCAGTCTCATC
>NZ_JBVIJC010000034.1:0-32053 GCF_055581605.1 Streptomyces sp. NPDC031418 | reverse complement strand
CGCCGCACCTCCCGCCTCAGCCGCCGCACGTTGCTGTGCCTTCCCGGGGGATAACCCCCGGGCCCCCAGCCGCTCCGAGGTGCACGCAGTCTCATCGCCGCACCTCCCGCCTCAGCCGCCGCACGTTGAACAGCATCACCGGGATCACCAGCAGCAGCAGGAACACCGCGATCGCGCTGGCGATGCCCGGCTGGCTCTCCGCGAAGCCCTTGCGGTACAGCTCCAGGGCGAGCACGTTCGCGTCGTCCTGGGACGAGCCCGGCGCGATGATGTAGACGAGGTCGAACACCTTCAGCACATTGATCATCAGGGTGACCAGGACGACCGCGAGCACCGGCGCCAGCAGCGGCACGGTGATCTTGCGGAACACCTGCCACTCGGAGGCACCGTCCACCCGGGCGGCCTCCAGTAATTCCCGGGGCACCCCCGCGAGCCCGGCCGCGATCAGCACCATCGCGAACCCCGCCCACATCCACACGTACGCCCCGATGATCGCCGGGGTGACCAGCGTCGGGCCCAGCCACTCCACACCGTTGTACGGCTCCCGGAAGTTGCTCGCGGGAAGCCTCAAGAGGGCCCCGTCGGCGGCCGCGGGCAGGGTGAAGGTGCCGTCCCCGGCCGCGGTGGCGGAGGCGACGACCCGGCCGTCCTTCACCGCCTCGATCCGCATCCCCGCATAGCCCGCCTCGGACGGGTCCGGCACCCCGAGCCGCCCGACGCCCTTGCCCCGGGTGAAGTCCTGCCAGGTGGTGCCGGTGACCTTGCCGGGTTCCGGGCGCGCGGCCATAGCCCGCCGCACCCCGTCGGGCAACTGGTCCGGCGCCACCCCCACGAGCGGCAGCGCCACCACCTGCCCGGTGTGCACGGGCGCCTTGGTCACGAAGCCGCCCTGGTCCGGCCGGAGCGGCGAGTCACGCCCCGGGTGCGCCCTCGGGAACGCCGACGACTGCGCGAAGGTGTCGTGCACGCCCACCCACACCGCGTTCGCCACGCCCTTGCTCGGGTCCTGGTCGTACACCAGCCGGAAGATGATCCCGGCCGCCAGCATCGAGATCGCCATCGGCATGAAGACGACCAGCTTGAACGCCGTACCCCAGCGCACCCGCTCGGTCAGCACCGCGAAGACCAGACCGAGCGCGGTGGAGACGGTCGGGGCGAACACCACCCAGATGACGTTGTTCTTCAGCGCCGTACGGATCCCGTCGTCCGTGAAGAGCGCCTTGTAGTTGTCGGCGCCGGCGAAACCGTCGCCGTTCGCGTTGTAGAAGCTGCGGACCAGTGAGTACCCGATCGGGTAGACCACGAGCGCGCCGAGCAGCACCAGGGCGGGCAGCAGGAACAGCGCCGCCACCGCCTTGCGGGTGCCCGTCACGCTTCGGCGACTGCGGGGGGCGGCGGGACCCGGTGGGGCCCCGGCCGCCGCTGCCGACGCCATCGCCGGATCAGCTCCCGTTCCCGTACGCGGCCGCCGCGTCCTTCTCCAGCTTCGCCTGCGCCCCCGCGACATCGCCGGGGTTCTTCAGGAAGTCCTGGAGGTCCTTCCACTCGCCCTTGCCGGGGGTGCCGCCGAACGCCTGCGGGGCCTGGTCGGACATGTCGAAGCGGAAGTCGTCACCGGACGCGATCAGCGCCTTGGCGATCTTCTGCTGCACCTCGTTCGGGTAGGCCGAGACCGGCACGTTCTTGTTCGGCGAGAGATAGCCGCCGAGCTTCGCCTGGATCGTCGCCGCGTCCGGGGAGGCCAGGAAGGTCACCAGGGCCTGCGCCGCCTTGGAGTCCTTGAGGATCACCGCCGCGTCGCCACCGGAGACCACCGGCGCGGTGGAGCCGACGGCCGGGAACGGGAACACCTTCGCGTCCGTGCCCACCTTCGCCTTGGTCTCCCCGATGTTGACCTGCACGAAGTCGCCCTCGTAGACCATCGCCGCCTTCGGCTGGTCGCCGCCGGTGAAGGTCTGGGTGACCGAGGCCGGGAACTCGGTCTGGAGCGCGCCGTCCTGACCGCCCGCCAGATACTCCTTCTTCCCCCAGATCTGCGCGAGCGTCGTCAGCGCCTGCTTCACCGAGGGATCGGTCCACTTGATCCTGTGCTGGGCGAGCTGGTCGTACTTCTGCGGCCCGGCCTGCGACAGATACACGTTCTCGAACCAGTCCGTCAGCGGCCAGCCGTCCGCGCCCGCCACCGAGAACGGCGTCACCCCGGAGTCGTCCACCGCCTGCGCGGTGGTCAGCAGGTCCTTCCAGGTCTTCGGCTCCTTGGCGTTCGCGTTCTCGAAGACCTTGGCGTTGTACCAGATCAGCGACTTGTTGGCGGCCTTGTAGTAGACGCCGTACTGCTTGCCGTCGACCTTGCCGATGTCCTGCCAGCCCTGCGAGTAGTTCTGCTGGAGCTCCTTCACGGCCTCCGGTCCGAGCGGCTTGGCCCAGCCCTTCTGCGCGGCCTGCCTGATGGCGCCGGGCTGCGGCAGCAGCGCCACGTCCGGCGGCTGACCGCCCGCGATCTTGGAGCCGAGGAAGTTGATGATCGGGTCCTGGGCGGGCACGAAGGTGACCTTCGCGCCGGTGCGCCTCTCGAACTCGGCCAGCACCTGCTTGAAGTTCTTCTGCTCCTGGCCGGTCCAGACGGCGGCGATCTCCAGCGTCGCGCCGTCCAGCTTCGGCAGGCTGACGGTGGGGGCGGTGCCGCTGCCGGTGCTCTCGTCCCCGCCGCCCTTCTTGTCCTTGCCGCCGCCGGAGCAGGCGGTGAGCGCGAGGGCTCCCGCGAGCAGGGCGGCGAGTGTGGTGACGGCCCTGTGTGTCCGGATGGTGCTGCTGCTCGTGCTGCGCATCACTTCCCCGTTCGTCGTTCTCCGTTGAACGTCGTCGAGCGTTGTCGAGCGTCGGGAGTGTCCCGTCGGTCCGGTGTACGCCGGGCCGCTCGCGGGCGGCAAGAGCGCCTGCGGCGTGCCGGGCCGCATCGTGACCGGCTCGTGACCAGCGTTCCCCAGGAGACTCGTGACCAGCCTTCCCTAGGAGAGGAGGGACGGCACCTCCGCCGCCGAGACCTGGCGGGCGGCGCGCTCCACCGCGCTCGCCAGCAGGGCGAGGTCGGTGGGGCCGTTGCCCAGCTCCCGCACCGGCCGGCGGGCCGGCGGGTCGCCCATGCGCTCCCAGTCCAGCGGGACGACCGTGGGCCGCTGGGTCGCGGTCCGCGGGATACGGCCCGTGACCCGGCCGCCCTGGAACCCGGTCGGCTGCCCGTCCCGGTACGTCAGCCGTCCACGGCCCGGCGCCGGCTCCTCGGGGCCCGACCCGGGCGCGTCCAGCGCGATCCGCAGGGTGGCCCGGCGCGCCGGTTCCGTCTCCGCCGTACGACCGCCGGTCCCGGCCGCCGCCACCAGGTGCATGCCGAGCCGCTCGCCCTCCCGGGCCACCGCCTCCAGCGCCCGCAGCACCGAACCGGCGGCGGGCCGGCCCGGCGAGCCGAGCGCGGGCGAGACCAGCGCGTCCAGGTCGTCCACGACGACCACCAGCCGGGGCAGCGGGGGTGCCGCCACGGCCCGCTGCCGCGCCGCCGTGCCCGGCCGCAGCCGCAGCGTGGAGCTGGGCGGCGTCTCTATGTCCCCGGTGCCCGCCGTGCGCTGCGGGACGATCCGGCCCGAGACAGCCTGCCCCGCATGCCACTGGGCGAAGTCCGTCCGGCCCAGCAGCTCCGCCCGCCGCTTCAGCTCGGCGGCCAGCGACTGCGCGAACTCCCGCATGCGGACGGGGTCGTTGGCGATGAGATGGGTGGTGACATGCGGTATGTCGGTGCACACGCGCAGGCCCTCCCCGCGGCCGGCGCCGGTGCCGACACCGTCCCGGCCGTCGACGAGGACCACGCTCAGCCGGTCCGGCCGTTCGGCGGCGGCGAGCGAGGCGACCACGGTCCGCAGCAGCTCGGTACGGCCGCTGCCGGGCGGCCCCTCGATCAGCAGATGCGGTCCGTCGGCCACCAGGTCCGCGGTGAGCGGCCCGCGCGGACCGGCGCCGAGCACCGCCCGGGCGCGTCCGCCCAGCGACTCCGGGTCGTCCGCCGCGTCCGCCCAGCGGGCCATCAGCGACGCCGGGGTGGCCCGGGCCAGCCCCAGCTCGTCCAGCAGCCGCGCCGACCGGGGCAGCGGTGCCGCCACGCGCGCGTGCCGCTCACCGGCCGGACCGTCCGCCCGCAGCGGCGCCAGCGCCCGCGCGAACCGCTCCGCCCAGGCGGCCGACACCGCGTCCACGGCGGCGACCGTGCCGGGGCCGACCGGGCCGGTGGGCGCCACCCGCAGCACGTGCAACGCGGTGGCGACGTCCCCGCCGAGCAGGGCCACGGCACCGCAGTGCCGGAAGGTCGGCGCCGCCGCACACGCGGCCTCGTACGTCCGGGTGACCGGGGAGGCGGGGGAGGCGGGCTCGGTCTCGGCGAGACACACCACATGGATCCCGGCCCGCGGCCCGGCGACGGCCAGCCGTGCGACGGACTCCTGAAGGGCGGCACCGCCGGGATCCCCGTCCACGACGACGACGGTGTAGGGACCGGGAAAGCCGCCGACCCCGGCCCCGGTGTTCTCCCTGGCCCAGGAGGGACGCCGGGAGGAGGCGGCGGGGCCTGCCTGGGCGGGGATGGTGGAACTGGGACTGTGCGACGAGGTGCCGGGCGCGGTCGCGACGCCGGTGTGGGGGTGGGCCGTGGTCCTGCCGGTGGCGGCGTGCTCCTCGACCCGGCGCAGCAGCTCCTCGGTGCGGGCGGCCGCCTGTTCCCGGTCGTAGGCCAGCAGCAGCCGGCAGTCCTGGCCGTGGCCCGGCCGGACATGCGGGAGCCAGCCCAGCCAGGACCACTCGGCGGTGCGTTCCTGCACCGGGCGCGTGCGGTCCGCGCTGATCAGCACGATCTCCAGCAGGTCGGGGGAGTGCAGCCCGGCGAGCTGGGCCAGTACCGCGCGGGCCAGCCCGGAAAGACGGGGCCGGGGCCCGGCGAGGCCCAGCGCGCCGGCCTCGCGCAGCGCGGCGGTCACCGGTACGGAGGGCAGCAGACCCGAGCCGTCGGGCGCGCTCCGGTCGGCCGTGCCGAGCCGCACGGTCAGCGCCTCGGGGTGGCCGGGCCCCCGCTCCCACAGCCGGGGCCCGGGGCCGAGCGCCGTCAGCAGCAGTGCGGCCGGGTCGGGCCAGGTCTCCGGGAGCTGCGGGGCACCGGCCGCGGGGGCGTCGCCCGCGGTGGCGCCGGGTACGCCGTCGTACACCTGCTCGCGCGCCGTCTCACCGCGCCCCCCGGCCAACCGCCGCGCCCACGCCCCGAGCCCGCGCCGCCGGCCGGCCTGGCCGAGTTCGGTACGTGCGGCGCCGGCGGCTCCGCCACCGGCAACCCCGAAGCGCCCGGCGTGGGTCGAGTTGGAGTTGGAGCTGGAGCTGGAGCTGGAGCTGGAGCTGGAGCTGGCGCTGGGATTGGGGCTGGAGGTGGAGTTGGGGCTGGGATTGGGGCCGTACCCGGTGCCGGTACCGGGGCCGAAACCGGTCCCCGTGCCGGAGTCGGAGCCGGACCCGGTGCCGAAGCCGGTCCCCGTGCCGGAGCCGGAGCCGGACCCAGTGCCGAAGCCTGGGCCGGAGCCGTATCCCGTGCCGGTGTCGATGCCGGTGCGGTGCTCGATTCCGGGTGCGCCGCCCTGCCCGGGTACGACCGGAGCGGCCCGCCGGTGCTCCTGAGCCCCCGCCCCGGCCCCGGACGCCCCCCAGCCCCCGGAGTCATACCCGTGCTGCGCCCCACCGACGGCCTCCGCCGCGCCGAAGCCACCGGCACCCGCCCCTCGGGGATGCTGCCCGCCCGCCGAGGACGGACCCGTCCCGCCAGTGCGACCCGCAGTCGGCGCCGAGGCGTCCGCCGCCCGGGAGTACTCCGCACCTGCTGAGGACGAGTCGGTCCAGCCGGTTCCGCGCGCCCCCGCCGAAGCTGAGCCCGCCCCACCAGGGTCACCCGCCCCCGCCGGGCCCACTCCGCCAGAACTGCCCGCACCCGCCGACGCCGGGCCCGTCCCGCCAGTGCGACCCGCAGTCGGCGCCGAGCCATCCGCCGCCCGGGAGTACCCCGCACCTGCTGAGGACGAGTCGGCCCAGCCGGCTCCGCGCGCCCCCGCCGAAGCTGAGCCCGCCCCACCAGGGCCACCCGCCCCTGCCGGGCCCCCTCCGCCAGAACTGCCCGCACCCGCCGCCGAGCCATCCGCCCCTCGGGAGTACCCCGCCCCCGCCGACGCCGAGCCGCCCCAGCCGGTTCCCCCCGCCCCGGCCGCCACCGGGCCCGCTCCACCAGGGCCACCCGCAGTGGCCTCCGCCGAGCCCGCCCCGCCAGGGCGACCCGTACCCGCCGCCGAGCCCGCCCCACCAGAGCCACCCGCCCCCGCCGAGCCAACCCCGCCAGAACCCCCCGCACCCGCCGACGGCGAGTCCGCCCCGCCAGGGCCACCCGCAGTCGGCGACGAAAGCTGTACGGGTGGTGCGGGTGGGAAAACGGACCCCGCCCCCACGACCCGCACGCACCCCTCCCCATCGGCCACCGTCCGCATCCGCGCTCCGGGCCCCCCGCATGGAGCAACCCGCAGCGCCGACTCCCCGATCCTCAGCAGACCCCCCGGAGGGAACCGCACCGCACGCTCCGTCACCCGCGCCGCGTCCAGCGTCGTACCGTTCGTGGAGCCCAGGTCGGCGACCGAGACGCGGCCGTCGGCGGCGACGGTGACCGCGCAGTGCAGCCGGGAGACGTCGGGGTCGTCCAGCGGGACGTCCGCCTCGGCCGAGCGGCCGACGGTGATCCGGCCGCCGTGCAGCAGATGCACCCCGCCCGCGTCCGGACCCGCCACCACATGCAGCTGGGTCGGCGCCTCGTCCAGCTCGGGATGCGGCTCGGGGGCCGCGGGGGCGCCCAGCGACAGCACCGCGCCGTCGATCAGCGGCGGCTCGCCGAGGACGCTGCGGCGCGGGTCGAGCCGCTCGGTGCCCACGTACAGCACCACGCTCGCGCCGCCGGCCTCCCGTCCGCTGCCGCCGTCCCCGGCGACCGCGCCGGCCAGGGCCGAGGCGACCGCGGCCAGCTCCGTGCCCACGGGCGCCGTGACCAGCACGTCGCGGCTCGCGGCGCGACCCCGCTGCGGGGCGGGGCCCAGCGGGTCTACGACGGTCAGCCGGATCTGCATCGGCGTCAGCGGTCCCTTCTGCGCGGGTCTGCGCGGGCGCGGACTTCCCCCCACCCCACACGAGCACGTCGGCCAGTACTGGAAGGCATCCTTGCACCTGCCACCGACAACGCGCCCGGTACCCGGTGACAAGTGATCTTGATTGGTCGGCTCTGCCCCCAAAAGTGCCTGACCATGGACGCGCGGGCGATCAGTTGAGATCGGTCACGTCCGCCTCCGGCAACCACCGGACCGGCACGGGCGTCTTCCCGTCGAACACTTCGAACGCGCCCGGGAACGCATACGTAGTGGCTCGAAGAGCGGCACTACAGTGGGTCGGAACACCGGACGCAGACCGGGATGCAGTCAACCAGGCAGCAAGCAGCAGGGAGCGCGTGACGTGCGGCCAGTCGGCAGCAAGTACCTGCTTGAGGAGCCGCTCGGACGCGGCGCCACAGGCACCGTCTGGCGTGCCCGCCAGCGAGAGACCGCGGGCGCCGAGGCGGCCGTGGCCGGCCAGCCCGGCGAGACGGTCGCGATCAAGGTCCTCAAGGAGGAGCTGGCGAGCGACCCGGACATCGTGATGCGCTTCCTGCGGGAACGCTCGGTCCTGCTCCGGCTCACCCACCCCAACATCGTGCGGGTCCGCGACCTGGTCGTGGAGGGCGATCTGCTGGCGCTGGTCATGGACCTCGTCGACGGCCCCGACCTGCACCGCTATCTGCGCGAGAACGGCCCGCTGACCCCGGTCGGCGCGGCCCTGCTCACCGCCCAGATCGCCGACGCGCTCGCCGCCAGCCACGCCGACGGCGTGGTCCACCGCGACCTGAAGCCCGCCAACGTGCTGCTCCAGGAGCACGACGGCCGGATGCACCCGATGCTGACCGACTTCGGCATCGCCCGCCTCGCCGACTCCCCGGGCCTGACCCGCACCCACGAGTTCGTCGGCACGCCCGCGTACGTCGCGCCGGAGTCCGCCGAGGGCCGCCCGCAGACCTCCGCCGTCGACATCTACGGCGCCGGCATCCTGCTGTACGAGCTGTTCACGGGCCGTCCGCCGTTCGCCGGCTCCACCGCCCTGGAGGTGCTGCACCAGCACCTGAGCGCGGAGCCCCGCCGCCCCTCCACCGTCCCGGACCCGCTGTGGACGGTCATAGAGCGCTGTCTGCGCAAGAACCCGGAGGAACGGCCGAGCGCCGAGAACCTCGCGCGCGGGCTGCGCGTGGTCGCCGAGGGCATCGGTGTGCACGCGAACGCCGTGCAGATCACCGCCGCCGAGGGCGTGGGCGCGCTGCTCGCCCCGGACCCGGCCCCGGCCGCCGTACCGGACGGGGTGCCCGGCGCCGCCGACCCCACCCAGGTGCTGCCGGCCAACGCCCCGCAGACGTCGTACGACCCGAACGCGGCGACCAGCTTCCTGCCGCACACCGGCGGCCCGGCCGGCGCCGCCGACCCCACCGCCGTCCTGCCGAACACCGGCGCGGCGGACCCGACGGCGGTGCTGCCCCCGATGCCGCAGGGCCAGCCGGGACAGCCCGGGCAGCCCGACGGCACGCAGCCCGAGCAGCCGCATCCCTGGCAGACCCAGCTGCGCGCGGCCCGCGACCGCAACGAGCAGACGCAGATCCAGTACCTGGAGCCGGAGGAGGACCCGCTGCGCCGCCGGCCGCAGCGGCAGGTCGCCCGGCCCCAGCAGCAGCCCCGCCCGGCCCCCCAGCCGCGCCCGCAGCAGCCGCAGCAGCGCGGCCGTCAGCAGGGCTACCAGCAGGGGTACGGCTATGCGCCGCAGCCCCAGCAGCCGCAGCAGGGGTACCAGCCGCAGCCGTACGCGCCGCCCCAGCAGCCGCAAGCGCGGCCCGCGCGGGAGCCGAGGCCGCCGCGGCAGCGCAGCGCCAACCCGATGAAGATCCCCGGGCTCGGCTGTCTGAAGGGCTGCCTCTTCACGATCGTCATCCTGGTCGTGGCGAGCTGGCTGATCTGGGAGCTGACCCCGCTGCACACCTGGGTCGGCCAGGGCCGCGGCTACTGGCACGAGCTGACCCACTGGATCGGCCGGATCAGCAGCTGGGTCAAGGACCTGGGCAGCGCCTCGGGCGGCAGCGGCAAGTGAGCACCGCATCCGACCGCGGGTTTGCGGATTTGTCGACATCTGGCGGGTGATTTCCGTCTCCGCGGTGAAGGTTGGCTCCCCGGACGCGTAGTTTTAGCGACAACACGCGTCGGTAGGAGCAGTCTTGGCACGGAAGATCGGCAGCCGGTACACCGCCAACCAGATCCTGGGGCGGGGCAGCGCCGGCACGGTGTGGCTGGGCGAGGGGCCCGAGGGGCCCGTCGCCATCAAGCTGCTGCGCGAGGACCTCGCCTCCGACCAGGAGCTGGTGAGCCGCTTCGTCCAGGAGCGCACCGCGCTGCTCGGTCTGGAGCACCCGCACATCGTCTCCGTGCGCGACCTGGTGGTCGACGGCAACGACCTCGCACTCGTCATGGACCTGGTCCGCGGCACCGATCTGCGCACCCGGCTGGAGCGCGAGCGGCGGCTCGCCCCCGCGGCGGCCGTGGCGATCGTCGCCGACGTCGCCGACGCGCTGGCCGTCGCCCACAAGGCCGGGGTCGTGCACCGGGACGTGAAGCCCGAGAACGTCCTGCTGGACATGCAGGGCCCGCTGGGGCCCGGCGGCGCCCACCCCGCCCTGCTCACGGACTTCGGCGTCGCCAAGCTGATCGACTCGCCGAAGCGGACCCGGGCCACGAAGATCATCGGCACCCCGGACTATCTCGCCCCGGAGATCGTGGAGGGCCTGCCCCCGCGCGCCTCCGTCGACATCTACGCCCTCGCCACCGTCCTGTACGAGCTGCTGGCCGGCTTCACGCCCTTCGGCGGCGGCCACCCGGGCGCGGTGCTGCGCCGGCACGTCACCGAGACCGTCGTACCGCTGCCCGGCATCCCCGAGGAGCTGTGGCAGCTGCTCGTGCAGTGCCTGGCCAAGGCGCCCGCCTCCCGGCTGCGCGCCTCCGAGCTGGCGGCGCGGCTGCGGGAGCAGCTGCCCACCCTCGCCGGGCTGCCGCCGCTGGACGTGGACGAGCCGGAGCCGTCCGAGGAGGCCGCCGAGGAGCAGGCGCCCGCCGCGCCGCCGGGCGGTGAGCCGGTACGGCGCCGGGGCGCGGTCTCCCTGGTGCCCGGCGCCCGGCCGGACTCCAACCGGGACACCCACACGTCGATGCGGGTGCCGGGGCCGGACGAGCTGGCCGGCGGCGCCCACGGCACGGCCCGCGCCCCGCGCGCGTCCGGCGCGCCCCGCCCGGGCTCGGCCAAGCACCGGGCGACGGTACGCCGCCGCCGGATCACCGTGAGCGTGGCCGGAGTCGCCGTGGCGGCCGTGGTCGGCGTGGGCGCCTGGTGGGCCTCCTCCGGCGACAGCGACCACCCAGCCCCCTCCCCGCACAGCACCTCGGCCCCGTAGGCCCCGCGCGCTCCCGGGGAACGCGTGTCCGGCGGCGGAGCCCGGGGTGAGGAGGGACACTCTGCCCTTTGCGCCCGGCGGAGCCGTTACGCTGGAGGCGTGGCAGTCGTCGATGTATCCGAAGAGCTGAAGTCCCTCTCCTCGACCATGGAGTCGATCGAGGCCGTCCTGGACCTCGACAAGATGAGGGCAGACATCGCCGTGCTCGAGGAGCAGGCGGCCGCGCCGTCCCTGTGGGACAACCCGGACGAGGCGCAGAAGATCACCAGCAAGCTCTCCCACCTCCAGGCCGAGGTCAGGAAGGCGGAGGCGCTGCGCGGGCGGATCGACGATCTCGCCGTGCTCTTCGAGATGGCCGAGGAGGAGGACGACCCGGACACCCGCGCCGAGGCCGAGTCCGAGCTGGCCTCCGTGAAGAAGGCGCTGGACGAGATGGAGGTCCGTACCCTCCTGTCCGGCGAGTACGACTCCCGCGAGGCGCTCGTCAACATCCGCGCCGAGGCCGGTGGCGTCGACGCCGCCGACTTCGCCGAGAAGCTCCAGCGCATGTACCTGCGCTGGGCCGAGCAGCGCGGCTACAAGACCGAGCTGATCGAGACGTCGTACGCCGAAGAGGCCGGCATCAAGTCGACCACCTTCGCCGTCCAGGCGCCCTACGCCTACGGCACCCTCTCCGTCGAGCAGGGCACCCACCGCCTCGTGCGCATCTCGCCGTACGACAACCAGGGCCGCCGGCAGACCTCCTTCGCCGGTGTCGAGGTGCTCCCCGTCGTCGAGCAGTCCGACCACGTCGAGATCGACGAGAGCGAGCTGCGGATCGACGTGTACCGCTCCTCCGGCCCCGGCGGCCAGGGCGTCAACACGACCGACTCGGCCGTCCGCATCACCCACCTGCCCACCGGCATCGTGGTCTCCTGCCAGAACGAGCGCTCGCAGATCCAGAACAAGGCGACCGCGATGAACGTCCTCCAGGCCAAGCTGCTGGAGCGCCGCCGGCAGGAGGAGCAGGCCAAGATGGACGCCCTCAAGGGCGACGGCGGCAACTCCTGGGGCAACCAGATGCGTTCGTACGTGCTGCACCCCTACCAGATGGTCAAGGACCTGCGCACCGACTACGAGGTCGGCAACCCGGAGGCCGTCTTCAACGGCGAGATCGACGGGTTCCTGGAGGCCGGTATTCGCTGGCGCAAGCAGCAGGAGAAGTAACTTTGTCGACATGACAACTGCCGCCTGTTCGGGCGGCAGTTGTCATTTGTCTGGGTTTTACATCACACTCACAGGCTTCAACTCCCCCCAAGAGCCCTCCCATCGGGCATTCCGCCCGCAATGCCCTTGACGTTGCTTTGAAAAATGGGAAGGGTGAGGCTGGCATGCGTGTCTTCCGGGGCGCATGTGAACCGGGGGATACGAACCGCTCGACCCAGTCTCGAGCTTCGTCAGCTGCCTCCGTCGATCACGGCAAGCCCCGCACGCCGCCTCATTGACGAACAGCTACTGGGGGTAGCAACCACATGACGAACAAGACGCGGGTCCGGGTCGCGCGGATAGCCGCGGGCGCGGTGATCGCGGCCGGCGCCTCGCTGATGGTCGCCGGAGTGGCCTCGGCCGACGGCAACGGCAACGACAACGGCGGCACCGACGGCGGCTGCCCGATCGCGGTCTGCACCGACGGCGGCACCACGAACGGCGGCACCGACGGCGGTTCCACCGACGGCGGTTCCACCGACGGCGGTTCCACCGACGGCGGTTCCACCGACGGCGGTTCGACCGACGGTGGCTCCACGGACGGCGGTTCCACCGATGGTGGTTCCACGGACGGCGGGTCGACCAACGGGGGCAGCACGGACGGTGGCAGCACCGACGGCGGCTCCACCGACGGCGGTTCGGACTCCACCATCGGCGGTCTGGTCACCGGCGGCACCGACGGCGGCTCCTCCGACGGCGGCAGCAGCGACGGCGGCTCCTCCAACGGCGGTTCGGACTCCACCATCGGCGGTCTGATCACCGGCGGCACCGACGGCGGCTCCTCCGACGGCGGCAACGGCAACAGCGGTGGCAACGGCAACGGCGGCTCCGGCAGCGACGGCGGTTCCAGCGCCTCCGGCGGCAGCAGCGACGGTGGCAACGGCAACAGCGGCGGCTCCGGCAACGGCGGCGGCAACGGCAACAGCGGTGGCAACGGCAACAGCGGTGGCTCCGGCAACAGCGGTGGCTCCGGCAACAGCGGTGGCTCCACCACCTCCGGCGGCGACAGCGGCAGCGGCGGCACCAGCACCTCCGGCGGCGGCAGCACGGACGGCTCCGTCGGTGGCGGCTCCAGCACCGGCGGCAACAACGACAGCCCCCAGGGCGGCAGCGGCGGCAACAACAACGTGCCGCAGCAGGAGGGCTCCTCGGCCCTCACCGACACCGGCTCGGACTCGGGCAACAAGGGCAAGGGCAAGCAGCTCGCCGAGACCGGTGCGGGCGAGACCACGTTCCTGCTGGTCGGCGCCGCGACGATGATCGCCGGCGGTATCGGCTTCCGGGTGCTCCCGCGCCTCGCCGGCGGCCGGGGCGGCGCGGCCGCCTGACCGTGGCCACCCGGTCACGCAGCGCGTACGACGCCTGAGAAGAAGGGCCCGGAGCTCGGCGCTCCGGGCCCTTCCCGTGTCTGCGGGGGATGTCCTACGCGGTCTGGTGCGCCAGCAGCGCCACCGCGGCGATCAGCACCGCGAGCAGCGCGATCAGCGCCATCGGGTTCAGACCCGCGAGAAAACCCTCCTGCTGGAGCCGCTCGCGGTTGGCACGGCACACCGGGCACCGGCCCTCGCTCACGGGCGCCGCGCAGTTCGCGCACACCAACCGGTCGTACGTCATGCGCTCGCCCTCCTTGCACCGGCCATCACACGTACAACGCTCACGGGGACGAGAACGTTCCCCCTACCACTGTGCCAGGTTCCCGCCGAGCGTGCGCCCGCCCGCCCCCCGGTACAAAAACGCACAAGTCTTGTCCAACCTCAACCCGCGACTGCACTTGCACACCCGGTTCGCGTATGGTCACGCTCATCTACCCCCGGCGACCCGTGGTGCATCCGTGATCCGATTCGACAACGTCTCCAAGGTCTACCCCAAGCAGACCCGCCCCGCACTCAGGGATGTCTCCCTGGAGGTGGAGAAGGGCGAATTCGTCTTCCTCGTGGGGTCCTCCGGCTCCGGAAAGTCCACCTTCCTGCGGCTGCTCCTCCGCGAGGAGCGGTGCAGCCACGGCCAGGTGCACGTGCTGGGCAAGGACCTCGCGCGCCTCTCCAACTGGAAGGTGCCGCAGATGCGCCGCCAGCTGGGGACCGTGTTCCAGGACTTCCGGCTGCTGCCGAACAAGACGGTCGCGGAGAACGTGGCCTTCGCCCAGGAGGTGATCGGCAAGTCACGCGGCGAGATCCGCAAGTCCGTGCCGCAGGTGCTCGACCTCGTCGGCCTGGGCGGCAAGGAGGACCGGATGCCCGGCGAGCTGTCCGGTGGTGAGCAGCAGCGCGTCGCGATCGCGCGGGCCTTCGTCAACCGGCCCAAGCTGCTCATCGCCGACGAGCCCACCGGCAACCTCGACCCGCAGACCTCCGTCGGCATCATGAAGCTGCTCGACCGGATCAACCGGACGGGCACCACCGTCATCATGGCGACGCACGACCAGAACATCGTGGACCAGATGCGCAAGCGCGTCATCGAGCTGGAAAAGGGCCGCCTCGTCCGCGACCAGGCCCGCGGCGTCTACGGCTACCAGCACTGACCGCACGCAGCACCCTGTTCCCGAAAGGCCTGAAGAAGCAGCCATGCGCGCCCAGTTCGTCCTGTCGGAGATCGGAGTCGGTCTCCGCCGCAATCTGACGATGACGTTCGCCGTCATCGTCTCCGTCGCCCTGTCCCTGGCCCTGTTCGGCGGGTCACTGCTGATGAGCGACCAGGTCAGCACCATGAAGGGGTACTGGTACGACAAGGTCAACGTCTCGATCTTCCTGTGCAACAAGCACGACGCCGAGACGGACGTCAACTGCGCCAAGGGCGCGGTCACCGAGGACCAGAAGAAGCAGATCCTCGCCGACCTGCACAAGATGACCATCGTCGAGAAGGTCGCGTACGAGTCGCAGGACGAGGCGTACAAGCACTACAAGGAGCAGTTCGGCAACTCCCCGCTGGCCGGCTCGCTGACGCCGGACCAGATGCAGGAGTCGTACCGGATCAAGCTGAAGGACCCGCAGAAGTACGCGGTGATCGCGACCGCGTTCAACGGGCGCCCCGGTGTGCAGTCCGTGCAGGACCAGAAGGGCATCCTGGACAACCTCTTCCAGCTGCTGAACCTGATGAACCGGGGTGCGCTCGGTGTGATGGCGATGATGCTGCTGGTCGCGCTGTTGCTGATCGTCAACACCGTGCGGGTCTCGGCGTTCAGCAGGCGGCGCGAGACCGGGATCATGCGCCTGGTCGGTGCCTCGGGCTTCTACATCCAGGCGCCGTTCATCGCGGAGGCGGCCGTCGCCGGTCTCATCGGCGGCAGCCTCGCCTGTGTGTTCCTGGTCGTCGGCCGGTACTTCACCATCGACCACGGCATGGCCCTGTCCCACAAGCTCACGCTCATCAACTTCGTCGGCTGGGACGCGGTGTTGACCAAGCTGCCGCTGATCCTCGCCACCAGCGTCCTGATGCCGTCCCTGGCGGCGTTCTTCGCGCTGCGCAAGTATCTGAAGGTGTGACGCACACCCCTCGGAACTCCCCGGGGCCGTACGGGTATCCGCCCGTGCGGCCCCGCGCGTTGTCCTAGACTCACCGCCATGTCAGGCCGCGACCTGTTCTGCCCGCCCCGCCGCACCCGCCGCGGGGCCGCCCTGACCTTGGTCTTCGCCGGCGTCCTGGTCGCCGGCGCCGCGACCGGCTCCTTCCCGGAGTCCGACCGGCCCACCGCCCGGCGCACCACCGCCCACGCCGTGGGGGCGGCCGGGGGCGAGGACGTCCGCAGGGCCGCCGCCGAGGCGAAGGCGGCGGGCACCTCCCCGATGGAGGCCGCCGAGCGGGCCGTCAGCCGCAGCGGAGACCGCTGGGGCGCCGTCTACTCGCAGGACGAGTACCAGGAGTTCCAGGAGGCCCTCGACGGCCGCTACACCGGCGTCGGCCTGTGGGCGCGGCGCGAGCGGGACGGCCGGATCGAGGTGACCCGGGTGCAGCCCGGCTCGCCCGCGGCCGCCGCCGGGATCCGCAAGGGGGACCGGCTGCGCAGCGTCGACGGCAGCACGGTCGACGGCCGGCCGGTCACCGAGGTGGTCTCCTTACTGCGCGGCGACAGCGACGACGCCCCCGCCGGTACGACCGTCACCCTGGGCCTGCAACGCGGCACGCGCGCGTGGACCGAGACGCTGCACCGGGCCAGGCTCTCCACCGACTCGGTGACCGTGCGCCGGCTGCCCGGCGGGGTCACCGTCATCCGGATCGCCGCGTTCACCAAGGGCGTCGGCAGCGCCGTCCGCGCCGCCGTCCGGTCCGCCCCGGCCGACGCCGGGATCATCCTCGACCTGCGCGGCAACTCCGGTGGCCTGGTCACCGAGGCGGTGGAGACCGCCTCCGCGTTCCTCGACGGCGGCCTGGTCGCCACCTACGACGTCGACGGCGCCCAGCGCGCCCTGCACGCCGACTCCGGCGGCGACACCGCCCGGCCGCTGGTCACCCTGGTCGACGGCGGCACCATGAGCGCGGCCGAGATGCTCACCGGCGCCCTCCAGGACCGGGGCCGCGCGGTGGTGATCGGCTCCCGCACCTTCGGCAAGGGTTCCGTCCAGATGCCGACCCGGCTGCCCGACGGCGCGGTGGCCGAGCTGACCGTCGGCCACTACCGCACCCCGTCCGGGCGCGCGGTGGACGGCCGGGGCATCACCCCCGACCTGGATGCGGCCGGCGGGGCCGTGCGGCGCGCCAAGACGGTCCTCACCGGGCTCGGCGACCCGTCGTAGCGGCGACGTGCCGTGCGTAATCGGCTGTACTCGCACCCCCTCCCTGGTGCCAAAATGGTCGGCACTATGGCTAAGGAAAAAGGGCGCAAGCTGATCGCGCAGAACAAGAAGGCGCGGCACGACTACCACATCCTCGACACCTACGAGGCCGGTCTGGTCCTCACGGGCACCGAGGTGAAGTCGCTGCGCCAGGGGCGGGCCTCGCTGGTCGACGGCTTCGTGCAACTGGACGGTCACGAGGCGTGGCTGCACAACGTGCACGTGCCGGAGTACAGCCAGGGCACCTGGACCAACCACAGCGCCCGCCGCAAGCGCAAGCTGCTGCTGCACCGCGTGGAGATCGACAAGCTGGAGGCGAAGTCGCAGGAGACGGGCCACACGATCGTGCCCCTCGCCATGTACTTCAAGGACGGCCGGGCCAAGGTCGAGATCGCGCTGGCCCGGGGCAAGAAGGAGTACGACAAGCGGCAGACGCTGCGCGAGAAGCAGGACCGGCGCGAGGCCGACCGCGCGATGTCGGCGGTGCGGCGCAAGCAGCGGGCCTAGCGGCGCGACCCGGCGCGACCGGGGGGGAATACGCTGGCACGGGTCCGCGTTGTTCCCGTACGATGGTTACAGCACCGGACGCCAGCGCCCGGTGTGCACCTTGAGAAATCAACATGGGGATGATCGGTTTCGACAGCGGCTGTCGAAGCAGGGGAAGCGTGTCGAGGAAGCGGCCATGATCTCGTAAACCACAGGCCGAAAAAAATAATCGCCAACACCAAGCGCGATTCCTTCGCCCTCGCTGCCTAAGTAGCGACTTGCGAAGTGTCAGCCCGGGGCTGTTCCCGACCCGGATCCTGGCATCAGCTAGGGAACTAAACCTTGATCCCGGTCACGGGGTGAAGAGGGAAACCAAACAGTGACTGAGCCCGTCGGCGACTTGTTCGCGTGATCGCCGGGGCCGAGAAAAGCACAGCGAACTGCACACGGAGAAGCCCTGGTTCCGCACCGTTGGACGCGGGTTCGATTCCCGCCATCTCCACCAACCCCTCCCGAGGGGTACCCCATGTGGGCAAGGCCCCGTCGCTCGACAGCGACGGGGCCTTCGTCTTGCCCCCGCCACGGCACGCGCCCCTCACACCGGCCGCGGCGCCGTGCTCGCCCGGTCCGTGAGGCGGGGCGGAAGCAGCGTCTCCCCCGGTACGGCGGCGGCCGTCGGCTCGGCGATCAGCAACTCCACCGCCCGCTCGCCCAGTTCGGCCGAGGGCAGGTCGACCGAGGTGACCGGGATACGCGGGGCCGGGGCGGTGTCGGCGGGGCAGACCGCGATGACCGACAGGTCGGCCGGGACCCGCAGGCCGAGCTGTTCGAAGGCGTCGATCAGGGGCCCCAGCACCGCCTCGTTGTGGACCACGACGGCGGTCAGCGCGGGCTGTTCGCGCAGCAGCCGCTCCGCCACCGCGCGGGCCGCCTCCGGGCTCGCCGCGCACGGGCGGACCAGCGAGGCGAGCCCATGGCGGTCGGCGGCGGCGGTGAAGCCGCGCACCACCCGCCGGGCGAACGCGGCCCGCCGTACGTACACCTCCGGCGGCGGGCCGACCAGGGCCACCACCCGGTGCCCCAGCGCCGCCAGCCGCTCCACGCACAGCTCCCCGGCCGCCGCGAAGTCCAGGTCGACGCAGGGAAGCCCGGCCGGCTCGGCGGGCACCCCGACCAGCACCGTGGGCACGTCCAGGGCGCGCAGCCGCGGCAGCCGGGGGCCGCTCAGCTGCCCGTCCAGCACGATCAGGGCGTCCACCAGCGCGTTCTTCGCGAACCGGAGCAGCCCCGCCTCGCCCTGGTCGCGGGTGAGGAGCAGCACGTCGTGGTCGTACCGGCGGGCGGTGGTGACGACCGACCCCGCGCAGCTCATGGCCGGCGGGACAGGGACGCCGGGGCGTAACGGCACCATCAGGGCCAGCACCTTCGAGCGGTGGTCGGCCGGGGCGCGGGCGCCGCCGTGCGGGTGGTAGCCCAGCGCGCGCACCGCCTGCTGCACGCGCTGCCGGGTCTCGGCGGAGATCGGCCGCTTGCCGCTGAGCGCGTAGGAGACGGTGCTCGGCGAGACCCCCGCGTACCGGGCCACATCGATGATGCTGACCATCAGCCCAGCTCCAGCGTGAGGAAGCCGGTCCCGGCGGGGGCCTCGGCGCACCGGTCCCCGGCCGCCAGCGCCCACGGCCGCGCCGGATCGCCGCACGCCGCCCGCAGGGTGTCGCCCTCGCGTACGACGGTGAAGGTCACGTCCCCGACCGGCACCGTCACCCGGGCGCCCCGGGCGAGCCCGTAGGCCCGCAGGGTGACCCCGTCGGCATGGTCGTAGTCGGGCCGGTCGGCCACCGCGCCCACCGGGAGCACCGCGCCCGGCCGGACCAGCAGCGGTGCGCTGAGGAAGCCGTGCCGCTCGCGCACCCAGCGCGGACCGGTGACCGTACGGCCGTCCTCGAAGTGGGTCCAGGTGCCCTCGGGCACGTAGTAGGAGACGTCTCCCTCGTCGCTGAAGACCGGGGCGACCAGCAGGTCGGGCCCGAGCATGTACTGGCGCTCCAGATGCGCGCAGCCGGGGTCGTCCGGGAACTCCAGCACCATGGCGCGCATCACCGGCAGCCCCTCGGTGTGGGCGGTGCGGGCGGCCTCGTACAGATAGGGCATCAGCCGCAGCTTGAGCCGGGTGAAGTGGCGCAGCACCGCCACGGACTCCTCGTCGAACAGCCAGGGCACCCGGTAGGAGGAGGAGCCGTGCAGCCGGCTGTGCGAGGAGAGCAGGCCGAAGGCGAGCCACCGTTTGAACAGCTCCGGGCTCGGGGTGCCCTCGAAGCCGCCGATGTCGTGCGACCAGAAGCCGAACCCGGACAGCCCGAGGGACAGTCCGCCGCGCAGCGACTCGGCCATCGACTCGTAGGTCGACTCGCAGTCCCCGCCCCAGTGCACCGGGAAGCGCTGGCCGCCGGCGGTCGCCGAGCGGGCGAAGACCACCGCCTCCCGCTCCCCGCGGTGTTTGTTCAGCACCTCGAAGACCGTGCGGTTGTACAGCTGGGCGTAGTAGTTGTGCATCCGCTCCGGGTCCGAGCCGTCCGCCCAGGCCACGTCCAGCGGCACCCGCTCGCCGAAGTCGGTCTTGAAGCAGTCGACGCCCTGGTCGAGCAGCGCCTCCAGCTTGGCCGCGTACCAGTCGCGGGCGGCCGGGGAGGTGAAGTCGACCAGCGCCATGCCGGGCTGCCACAGGTCCCACTGCCACACGCTTCCGTCGGGTCGGCGCAGCAGATGCCCGAGCGCCCTGCCCTCGGCGAACAGCGGGGAGCGCTGGGCGATGTACGGGTTGATCCACACGGACACCCGCAGGCCCCGCTCGTGCAGCCGCTCCAGCATGCCCTCCGGGTCCGGGAAGACCCGGTCGTCCCAGGTGAAGTCGCACCACTGGTGCTCGCGCATCCAGAAGCAGTCGAAGTGGAAGACGGACAGCGGCAGTTCGCGCTCCCGCATGCCCTCGATGAAGGAGGTGACCGTCTCCTCGTCGTAGGCGGTGGTGAAGGACGTGGACAGCCACAGGCCGAAGGACCAGGCGGGCGGCAGCGCCGGGCGGCCGGTGAGGGCGGTGTACCGGCGCAGGATCTCCCGGGGGCTCGGGCCGTCGACGACGTAGTACGTGAGCTGCTGGGTCTCCGCGCTGAACTGGACCTGGGAGACCGTCTCCGAGCCGACCTCGAAGGAGACCCTGCCGGGGTGGTCCACGAACACGCCGTAGCCCGCGTCGGTGAGGTAGAACGGCACGTTCTTGTAGGCCTGTTCGGTGGCCGTGCCGCCGTCGGCGTTCCAGATGTCGACGGTCTGCCCGTTCTTCACCAGCGGCCCGAACCGTTCGCCCAGCCCGTACACCGAGGTGCCCACCCCGAGCCCCAGCTGCTCGCGCAGGTAGTGGGCGCCGGTCGCGTCCCGCATGACGCCCATGCCCTTGGGGCCGCTGGCGGTGAGGGTGCGGCCGCGGGCCCGGAACTCCATCCGCCACGGCCCGGTCCGGGCGAAGCGCACGGACAGCTCGCCGGAGGTGAGGGCGGCGTGCTCGTCGTCGTACGACACCTGGGGCGTGTGCTTCTCGGTGTGCACCTCGAACGCGGGGCCGCGCGGCTGCTCGCCCGCGAAGTGGGTGAGGGTGATGCCGATGACACCGGGCAGGGGGGCGTGCGCGGTGATCGTCAGGACCGGCCCCTTCAGCAGGTCGCCGCGGTGCCGTACGGGCCGGGCCGGCGCGTGCACCGTCAGCGTGCCGTCCCGCGCGGTGACGTCGAGCACCTGCGCCGGGTGGGCGGCGGTGACGCCCTCGCGCAGCAGCCAGTAGCCGTCGGTGAACTTCACGCGCACCCCTTACGTGGGCCGGACTCGTTCGATGCAGTTCGTGCCGGTCGGTGCCTGTCAGTGCTGGTCGATGTCTGTCGATGCCGTTCGATCCGGCGGTGTGTCGGGGCACCGTGTGCGTCGAAGCGCTTCGACAGAGGACGGTAAGAGGGGGGTGGCGGGGGCGTCAACCGGTCTGTGAGGAATGGCGGAAGCGGTTCGACGCAGGGGGCCGGCGTGTGCCGCTCTACGCCTTCGCCGCAGCGCCGACCAGCAGTGCCGTGGCCGCCGCCGCGACCGGGACGAGGAAGCCGGTGCCCGGCGAGGTGTGCTGGGCCGCCCAGCCGCCCAGCGCCGAGCCGCAGGCGATGCCGGTGAGCAGGCCGGTCACCATCAGGCTCATGCCCTCGTTGAGCCGGCCGGCCGGGGTGCGCGTCTGCACCAGGGTCATCGTCGTCACCATGGTCGGCGCGGTCGCCATGCCCGCCACCAGCAGCGCCACCGCGAGCACCGGCAGGGCGCCGGTCAGGCCGGCCGCCGCCCAGGGCAGCGTCATCAGCAGGGCCATCGCCGCCAGGCAGTGCCCCAGCCGCAGCCCGGCCGGTTTCAGCGCGCCGTACAGCAGGCCCGCCGCACAGGAGCCCGCCGCCTGGAGGGCGAGGACGACCCCGGCCGCCGCGCGGTGCCCCTGCGCGTCGGCGTACGCGATGGTGACGACCTCCATCGAACCGAACACCGCCCCGGTGGCCGTGCAGCAGGCCAGCAGCGGCCGGATACCGGGGGCGCGCAGCGGTGACGGCGTCTTCGCGCGCGCCCGGGGCGGCGGTTCGGTGGCCCGCTGCGCGGTGAACAGCAGCATCCCGGCCAGCAGCAGCACCGCGCCGGTGAGGGTGCCCGCCTCCGGGAAGAACGTGCCGGTCAGAAAGGACGCGAGCACCGGGCCGAGCATGAAGCACAGCTCGTCGGCGGCCTGTTCGAAGGAGTTGGCGGTGTGCAGGGCGTCCGGGTCCCGCTCCAGCAGATGGGCCCAGCGGGCGCGGGACAGACCGCCGATGTTGGGGGTGGTGGCGGTGAGGGCGTAGGCGGCGAACAGGGTCCAGTCGGGGGCGCCGTACCGCACGCACAGCAGCAGGGCGAGACTGCCGAGCACGGCGACGGCGGTGGCCGGTATGGCGACCCGGGCCTGCCCGTGGCGGTCGACGAGCCGGGCGATCCACGGCCCGGCCAGCGCGGTCGCCGCGAGTCCGGTCGCGGTGACGGCACCGGCGAGGGCGTACGAGCCGCGCGAGCCGGCGATCATCACCACCGCGCTGACGCTGAACATGCCCATGGGCAGGCGGGCGAGGAGGTTGCCGGCGGTGAAGGCGCGGGTGCCGGGGCGGGAGAAGAGCCGGCGGTAGCCGTGGGCGTGGGATATGAGCGGGGGCATGCGTCCACCCTGGCCGGGAGTGGATCAAGGGGTCCAACACCTGCTCGGCGCCGATTCACGCACTGGTGGTGTCGATCGCCGTGCTTGTACGTTCTCCGTCATGGCCGACCACATCGATCCCCGACGCCTGCGCGCCTTCGTCACGGTCGCCGAGGAGCTGCACTTCACCCGGGCGGCGGCCCGGCTGTACGTCGCCCAGCAGGCGCTCAGCCGGGATGTACGGCGGCTGGAACGGGAGCTGGGGGCCGAGCTGTTCGTGCGCACCACCCGGCAGGTGACGCTGACGGCGGACGGCGAGCGCCTGCTGCCGCTCGCGCGCGGGGTGCTCGCCGCGCAGGAGGAGCTGCTCGCCGCGTTCCGCCGGCCCCGCCCGCTGCTGGTCGACCTCAACTCGCCGGGCCTGGCCACCGGCCGCCGGGTGCTGCACCGGGCCCGTGAACTCGCCCCGGACTGCGAGCTGATGGCCCGCTACGAGAGCGGTCTGACCGGCGCCGCGACCGAACTCCTCGCCGGCCGCCTGGACGTCTCCTTCGGCCGTTTCGCCGGCCTGGACCCGGCACTGCGGTCGGGCCTTGAGCAGCAGCCGGTGCGCTACGAGCCGATGGCCGTGATCCTGCCCGAGAGCCATCCCCTCGCCGGGTCGCCGGGGGAGCCGGTGCCGGTGGCGGCGCTGGCCGGGGAGACGGTGTACGCCGGTGCGGGCAACCCGCGCACCCCGGAGTGGACCGATCTGGCCCGCCGGCTCTTCGCCGGGCACGGCATCCGGCTCGCGCCGCCGCAGCCGCTGGCCGTCGGGGAGGAGGAGTTCGAGCGGCTCACGGCCAAGACCGGGCATCCGGTGCTGGCGGTGGTCGATTTCCCGCCACTTCCCCGCACGGTCCGCAGACCGCTGGTCGACCCCGTCCCGCTGTCCCCGGTGTCGCTGGTGTGGCGCAGGGGACTGGTCCACCCCGGGCTGGACGCGCTGCGCGGCGCGGCGGCGGAGATCGCCCGGGCGGAGGGGTGGCTGCGCCGGCCGGCGGACGGCTGGACCCCGGACGCGGACCGCGCGGTGATGGCCGGCGCCCTCACCGGTGGCGCCCTCACCGGAGGCGCCCTCGGCGAGTGAGAGCAACGTTCCCTTCCGGTCACCCACAGCCACAGCGCGGAAACGAGCCCTCCCTACCGTCGGCTCGGTCACTATGTGGCAGCAGCCCGAGCAGCACCGTGGAGGCGTGATGACAGAGCCAGCTCCTACCCGACGCAGCGGCCGCTGGATCGAGCGGTGGGATCCGGAGGACGAGGGATTCTGGAAGGCGACCGGGGCGCGGATCGCGAACCGCAACCTCTGGTTCTCCGTCCTCTCCGAGCACATCGGCTTCTCGGTCTGGACCCTGTGGTCCGTCCTCGTCCTCTTCATGGGCCCCGAGTACGGCCTGACCCCCGCCGACAAGTTCCTGCTGACCTCGATGGTCACGCTCGTCGGCGCGGTCGTCCGGGTGCCCTACACCTTCGCCGTCGCCGTCTTCGGCGGCCGGAACTGGACGATCATCTCGGCCGGCCTGCTGCTCGTACCGACCGTCGCCGCCTTCGCCGTCATGACGCCGGGCACGTCCTTCGGCACGTTCCTGCTGGTCGGCCTGCTGGCCGGGATCGGCGGCGGCAACTTCGCCTCCTCCATGACCAACATCAACGCCTTCTTCCCGCTGCGCAGGAAGGGCTGGGCGCTCGGTCTGAACGCGGGCGGCGGCAACGTCGGCGTGGCCGCGATCCAGCTGGTGGCGCTGGCCGTGATCGGGGCGGGCGGCGGTCCGCGCGTGCTGCTCGGCATCTACATCCCGCTGATCGTCGTGGCCGCCTGCTGTGCCGCGCTGTTCATGGACAACCTGGCGACGGTGAAGAACGACACCGGCGCGGCCAAGGACGCGGCGAGGGACGCCCACACCTGGATCATGTCCCTGCTCTACATCGGCACCTTCGGCTCCTTCATCGGCTACAGCTTCGCCTTCGGCCAGGTCCTGACGAACCAGTTCGGCCGCACCCCGCTCCAGGCGACCTATCTGACCTTCATGGGCCCGCTGCTCGGCTCGCTGGTCCGGCCCCTCGGCGGCCGGCTCGCGGACCGGTTCGGCGGTGCGAGGATCACGCTCTGGAACTATGTCGCCATGGCCGCCGCCACCGCCGTCCTGGTCCTCGCGAGCGTGCAGAGGTCGCTGCCGCTGTTCGTCGTCGCGTTCGTCGTGCTCTTCGTGCTCACCGGGACCGGCAACGGCTCGACGTTCAAGATGATCCCGGGCATCTTCCAGAACAAGGCCCTGGCCAAGGGGCTGACCGGGGAGGAGGCCGTGGCGTACGGCCGCCGGCTGTCCGGCGCCTCGATGGGGCTGATCGGCGCGGTCGGCGCGCTCGGCGGCGTCGGCATCAACCTCGCCTTCCGCCAGTCCTTCCTGACCTACGGCTCCGGCACCGGCGCGTTCGTCGCCTTCCTCGCCTACTACGGCGTCTGCTTCGCCGTGACCTGGGCCGTATACCTTCGCCGGCCGGTCGGCCGTACGGCGTCCGCGGCGGCCGCCCCGGAGGCATCCTCGGAGACGAAGGCGCAGCTCAGCTACGCCGACGTGTGACGTAACACCGGTGACATCGAGCCGAACCGAGCCTGTCACGCGCCGTTGACAGGCTCGATTTCGGCCGTGCCGGTCAGCTAGGAGAGGCCCCATGTACGACGAAGAGCAGCACCCCGCGGCTCCCGGAGCGCCCGGAGTCCCCGGAGCCTCGGAGCACGGGCCGCTCGCGGGATTCACCGTGGGCGTCACCGCCGCGCGCCGGGCCGACGAGCTGGGTGCCCTGCTCCAGCGGCGCGGCGCGGCCGTCCTGCACGCGCCCGCCCTGCGCATCGTGCCGCTCGCCGACGACGGTGAACTCCTCGCCGCCACCCAGGAGATCATCGGTAACGCGCCGGACGTGGTGGTGGCCACGACCGCGATCGGCTTCCGCGGCTGGATCGAGGCGGCGGACGGCTGGGGCCTCGGCGAGCAGCTCCTCGGCCGGCTGCGCGGTGTCGAGCTGCTGGCCCGCGGCCCCAAGGTCAAGGGCGCCATACGGGCCGTCGGCCTCACGGAGGAGTGGTCCCCGTCCTCGGAGTCGCTGGCGGAGGTCCTGGACCGCCTGCTGGAGGAGGGCGTGGACGGCCGCCGTATCGCCGTACAGCTGCACGGCGAGCCGCTGCCCGGCTTCGTGGAGTCCCTGCGGGCCGGCGGGGCCGAGGTGGTCCCGGTCCCGGTGTACCGCTGGATGCCGCCGGAGGACCTGGCCCCGCTGGACCGCCTGCTGGACGCGGCGGTCTCCCGCGCGGTGGACGCGCTCACCTTCACGAGCGCCCCCGCCGCGGCCTCCCTGCTCTCCCGGGCGGAGAAGCGGGGTCTGCTGGAGGAGCTGCTGGCCGCCCTCGGCCACGACGTCCTGCCGGCCTGCGTGGGCCCGGTCACGGCCGTTCCGCTCCAGGCGGCGGGCGTGGACACGGTCCAGCCGGAACGCTTCCGCCTCGGCCCTCTGGTGCAGCTGCTGTGCCAGGAACTCCCGTCCCGGGCCAGGGCGCTGCCGGTCGCCGGGCACCGGGTGGAGATCCGCGGCCACGCGGTCCTGGTGGACGGGGCGTTGAAGCCGGTGCCCCCGGCGGGGATGTCCCTGCTGCGGGCGCTGTCCCGGCGGCCGGGCTGGGTGGTGGCCCGGGCGGAGCTGCTGCGCGCCCTGCCCGGCGCGGGCCGCGACGAACACGCCGTGGAGACGGCGATGGCCCGCCTCCGTACGGCCCTGGGCGCGCCGAAGCTGATCCAGACCGTGGTGAAGCGGGGCTACCGGCTCGCCCTGGACCCGGCGACGGACGCGAAGTACGCGGACGTGTGAGCCGGGCCCGGGGCGATCACCGGCACCGGGCGCGGATCAGACCGTGCCCGACTTGGCGATGGTGACCTTCTTGCTCAGCCGGCCGCTCTGCGAGCCCAGCGACTCGATCTGCTTCACCAGCTCCATGCCCTCGACGACCTCGCCGAAGACGACGTGCTTGCCGTCCAGCCACGGGGTGACGACGGTGGTGATGAAGAACTGCGAGCCGTTGGTGTTCTTGCCCGCGTTGGCCATGGACAGCAGGCCGGGCCGGGTGTGCTTGTGGGTGAAGTTCTCGTCCGCGAACTTCTCGCCGTAGATGCTCTTGCCGCCGGTGCCGTCACCGCGCGTGAAGTCACCGCCCTGGAGCATGAACTGGGGGATGACGCGGTGGAAGGAGGAGCCCTCGTAGCCGAAGCCGTGCTCGCCCGTGGCCAGCTCGCGGAAGTTCCGGGCCGTCTTCGGGACGTCCTCGTCGTACAGCTTGAAGACGATCCGGCCGGCGGGCTGGTCGTCGATGGTGATGTCGAAGAATACGTTCTCTGCCATACGGGGATCTTGACATACGGCTCACCCGAGGGCTGAGAGGCCCGGGAAGCGCCGAGGGGTTCCGGCCGTCGCTTCGTAGCGGCACTGTGGGGAGGAGCGGCACGCTTCGGCCGAGGTGGTGACAGGCACATGGCAGTGCGGTTCGATGCCGGGCGGATCTGTCTCGATCTGCTCGCCACCGATCATCCCGTCGAGCGGCTCGACGGTGTCGGCGCGCTGCGCGCATGGATCGCCGGGGCCGGGCTGGTGCCGGCCGGGACCTCGCTGGAGCACGCGGGACCGGGCTGGGTCGGCGAGTTCCGGGCGTTGCGGGAGCAGGTGGGGCGGCTGGTGCGGCCGGTGCCGGAGGAGGAGGCGTCGTACGAAAGCGCCCTCGGGTACGTCAACGAGGCCGCCCGTGCCGCGACCCCCGTGCCGTGCGCGGTGCGCCGGTGCGACGGTTCGCTCGGCCGGGAGCTGGCCGCCCCGCCCGGCTGCGCCGCCCTGCTCGCCCTCCTCGCCCGGGACGCCGTCGAGCTGCTCACCGACCCCGTCGCACGGGCGGCCGTACGGCAGTGTGCGGGGGACGCGTGTCCGCTGGTCTATCTGGACACCTCGCGCGGGCGTCGGCGGCGCTGGTGCTCCAGTGAGGTGTGCGGGAACCGGGAGCGGGTCGCCCGGCACCGGCGCAGGGCCGCCGGCACCTCCGGCCCGGCGGTCGCGTGATCTTCGCGACATCCACCGGAGGGCCTCCCTCCGGTCGCGTGTCGGAAAAGTGAAGGCGGCGTGGTGGGAATGTGGTGGCATGTCCCGGTCGGCGCGCCGTTTTCGAGGAAACACCCGCCTCCCTTTGAACATCGCGCCACCCCCGTCCGTACGGGTGGGCGAGCGAATGACTGGGGGAACCCCCGGACACCGGAGGTGGGCGTGCGCAAGGATGCGGCCGTGGCCAATGAACGTGGATCGAGGGCCCGACATCGCATGTCCTCACAGCCCTCACAGCCCTCGGAACCTGACGAGGAGCTGATGCGCGCGCTGTACCGGGAGCACGCCGGCCCCTTGCTCGCGTATGTCCTGCGGCTGGTCGCCGGTGACCGGCAGCGGGCCGAGGACGTCGTACAGGAAACGCTCATCCGTGCCTGGAAGAACGCCGGTCAGCTCAATCGGGCGACCGGTTCGGTACGCCCCTGGCTGGTGACGGTCGCGCGTCGCATCGTCATCGACGGCCACCGCAGCCGGCAGGCCCGGCCGCAGGAGGTCGATCCGTCGCCGCTGGAGGTCATCCCCGCGGAGGACGAGATCGACAAGGCGCTGTGGCTGATGACGCTGTCGGACGCACTCGACGACCTGACCCCTGCCCACCGGGAGGTTCTCGTCGAGACGTACTTCAAAGGGCGTACGGTCAATGAGGCGGCCGAGACGCTGGGTATCCCCAGCGGCACGGTGCGCTCCCGGGTGTTCTACGCCCTGCGGTCGATGAAGCTGGCACTGGAAGAGCGGGGGGTGACGGCGTGATGAGCAGCAGCGGATACGGGGGAATGCAGGGATTCGGTGCAGGTGGTCCGGGTATGCCTGGGCCTATGAACCCCAGTTCGGGATCTTCGGTGCCGAACGAGCACGAGACCGTCGGCGCCTACGCCCTCGGGATTCTCGACGACGCCGAGGCAACCGCTTTCGAGGCGCATCTGGCCGGCTGCGAGTGGTGCGCCCAGCAGCTGGACGAGCTGGCCGGCATGGAGCCGATGCTGGCCGCGCTGGCCGACCTGCCCGGCTCCGGGAGCACCCCGGCGATCGGCGAGTCGCTGTCCGCCAGGCCCAGTCCACGGCTGGTGGAGCGGCTGGTCGACGAGGTCGCCGAGCACCGTGCGCGCAAGCGGCGGCGCAGCTTCTACATGGTCGCGGCCGCGGCGGCGCTGATCATCGCCGGGCCGCTGGCCGCTGTCGCCGTGAACAGCGGCTCCGACGGGGGCGGACAGGTCGCGGCCTCCTCGCCGCAGACCACCTTCGAGGCCATGCCCGAGAAGAAGTCGGCCACCGACCCGTCGTCCGGCATCAGCGCGACCGTCGGCATGCAGGGCAAGGACTGGGGCACCCAGGCGGTCCTGGAGCTGAAGGGCGCCAAGGGTCCGCTCAAGTGCAGCCTGGTGCTCGTCGCCAAGAACGGCCAGCGCGTCACCATGTCCTCCTGGTCCGTCCCGGACTGGGGGTACGGCATCCCCGACGCCAAGACGGAGCAGGCGCGGAAGCCGCTGTACATCGGCGGGGCCGCGGCCTTCAAGCCCAACGAGATCGACCACTTCGAGGTGGTGACCTTCCAGGGGAAGAAGCTGGTGCAGGTCGGCGCCTAGCGCGTTCGCGGCAGGCAGTTCCCCGGGGCGGCCCGGGGAACTGCGCTCCCGTAGCCTTCACAGTCCCTCTTCGCGTACGGTTGACGGCTGCCCAGCACGTCAGAAGGGGGCCCGGTGGCCGCTCAGGTTCAGCAGTCCGCGGTCGGCTCGGTACACGACGCACACGACTCCGTCCGTGACCGAGAGATCAGCGTCGAACAGGAACACCTGGACCGGGTGTACCGGCGGCTCGAGGAGAAGATCCACGAGGCCGAGTTCCTGATGAACGACGCGGCCAAGCGCGGCCAGGTCGGCACCCCGGGCGCGCTCGCCGAGCGGGACGCACAGGTCTTCCGGGCCGGCATCCATCTGAACCGGCTCAACAACGAGTTCGAGGACTTCCTGTTCGGCCGGATCGACCTGCTGCTCGGCAAGGACGGGAAGAAGGGTCCCGACGGGGCCTACACGGCGGTCGAGCCCGCCGAGGGGGCCGTCCGCGAGGACAACACCGCCGACATCGCCGAGACCCTGCACATCGGCCGGATCGGCGTCCTCGACGAGGACTACTCGCCGCTGGTCATCGACTGGCGCGCGCCCGCCGCCGCGCCGTTCTACCGTTCCACGCCCGTGGCGCCGGGACGGGTCGTACGGCGCCGGGTCATCCGGTCCAAGGGGCGCCGGGTGCTCGGCGTCGAGGACGACCTGATGCGCCCCGAGCTGACCGCCTACCTCGACGGCAGCACGCTGCCCGTCATCGGCGACGGCGCCCTGATGGCCGCCCTCGGCCAGGCCCGCAGCCACACCATGCGGGACATCGTCTCCTCCATCCAGGCCGAGCAGGACCTCGTCATCCGCGCGCCCGCCGCGTCCATCACCCAGGTCGAGGGCGGACCGGGCACCGGCAAGACGGCCGTCGCCCTGCACCGGGCCGCCTATCTGCTCTACCAGGACAGACGGCGGTACGCCGGCGGCATCCTGATCGTCTCCCCGACCCCGCTGCTGGTCGCCTACACCGAGGGCGTGCTGCCCTCGCTCGGCGAGGAGGGCCAGGTGGCCATCCGCGCCATCGGCTCGCTGGTCGACGGGGCCGAGGCGACGCTGTACGACTCCCCGTCCGTGGCCCGCGCCAAGGGCTCGTACCGGATGCTGAAGGTGCTGCGCAAGGCCGCCCGGGGCGCCCTGGAGCTGGGGCCGGCGAGCGGCGAGCCGGCCGCCGGGCCGCCCACCCGGCTGCGGGTCGTCGCCTTCGGGCGCCGCCTCGAACTGGAGGCGGCGGAGCTGGAACGTATCCGCCGTACGGCCCTCGGCGGCACCGCGCCCGTCAACCTGCTCCGGCCGCGCGCCCGCAAGCTGCTGCTGGACGCCCTGTGGGCCGCGTCGGGCGCCGCCACCCGGCACACCGACCCGGAGCTGGCCGCCGAGCTGCGCTCCTCCTTCGACGAGGACGTCACCACCGAGGACTCCTTCCTCGCCTTCCTCGACGCCTGGTGGCCCGAGCTGACCCCGAAGGGGGTGCTCGCCGCCATGGCCGACGAGAGGCGGCTCGGCCGCTGGGCCCGGCGGATCCTGAACCCGGGGGAGGTGCGCAAGGTCGCCCGCTCGCTGAAGCGGGACGGCTACTCCGTGCACGACATCGCCATGCTGGACGAGCTCCAGGCGATCCTCGGCGCCCCGGCCCGCCCGAGGAAGCGGCGCGAGCTGGATCCGCTGGACCAGCTCACCGGCCTGGAGGAGCTGATGCCGGTGCGCGAGGAGTCGCAGCGGGAGCGGGCCGAGCGGCTGGCGCAGGAGCGCACCGAGTACGCGCACGTCATCGTGGACGAGGCGCAGGACCTGACCCCGATGCAGTGGCGCATGGTCGGCCGCCGCGGCCGGCACGCCACCTGGACCGTGGTCGGCGACCCGGCCCAGTCCTCCTGGTCCGACCCGGACGAGGCGGCCGAGGCGCGCGACGAGGCCCTCGGCAGCCGGCCCCGGCGCCGCTTCCAGCTCACCGTGAACTACCGCAACCCGGCCGAGATCGCCGAGCTGGCCGCCAAGGTGCTCGCGCTCGCCATGCCGGGCTCCGAGTCGCCCAGCGCCGTACGGTCCACCGGGGTGCAGCCGCGGTTCGCGGTCGTGGGGGAGTCGCTCGCCCGGACCGTGCGGGCCGAGGCGGAGCGGCTGCTGGAGCTGGTGGACGGCACGGTCGGCGTCGTCGTCGCGATGAACCGGCGCGAGGAGGCCCGGCGCTGGCTGGCCGGGCTCGGCGACCGGGTGGTGGCGCTCGGCAGCCTGGAGGCCAAGGGGCTGGAGTACGACGCGACGGTCGTCGTGTCGCCCGCGGAGATCGCCGACGAGTCGCCGGCCGGGCTGCGCGTGCTGTACGTGGCGCTGACCCGGGCGACCCAGCAGCTGACGGTCGTCTCCGGCGAGCGGGACGAGCCGGACGCGGACGGGGTGCCGGACCTGCTGCGGGACTGAACTCCGCGGAGGGGAATGGGCTTCCGGCATCCGTTTGTTAGCCTGGATGCGGCACCGGCTCGATCCAAGCCCCCGGGCCCAACCTTCGTCCCTGCGAGGGACCACTTGCCGCGAGGCGAGCATGGCGGGTCGGTGCCACCTACGTGGAGAGAGGCCCACGTTCCCAACCTTCGGTTGTGACGTGGGTCTCTTTCTTTGTCTGATCGTCTCTCGTATGGTGGAAGTGGTTTTCCGAAACCACCGGGAAGCCCCAAGGGAATCGCGCACCCGCCGAGCGGCAGCCGTGAACACAACGTCCGCAATCCTGGACGGCTACCGCGTACTGAGCGGTAGGTGCGACGATCGGACGGCACAATCTCGCGACACGGTGAAAGCAGAGGAAGTCGGCCATGGCAACGGCGCCCAGCGTCTCCTACTCGATGACCATCCGGCTGGAGGTGCCCGCGAGCGGAACGGCCGTCTCGCAGCTCACCACCGCGGTGGAGTCCTC